>NZ_CAJQOO010000035.1 GCF_905480005.1 uncultured Maricaulis sp. | reverse complement strand
CAAGGCCTCCGGAGGCAAGGGCGGGTCAAAGGCGGCCGCACCCGCCGGCCAGGACAAGCCGGAACGCAAGCGCATGGCCAACAAGGACCGCTATGCGCTCAAACTCCTGCCCGGCGAGATCGACGCGCTGAGCGAGGAAATCGCGCGCCTGGAAACCGAAATGGCCGACCCGGCCCTGTTCGCCGACAGCGCCCGCTTCACCAGGGTTTCCGAACGCCTCGGCGCCGCCATGCAGGAAAAGGCCGACAAGGAAGACCGCTGGCTCGAACTGGAAACCCTCCGCGAGGAGATCGAGGGCGGGGACTAGGCGCGCGACCTCCCTACCTCCGAGGCGGATTACCCAGGACGAAGGCGATCCAGCGTTCTTCTGAGACAAAGCGCGGGCGTTCGTTGAGATTGGCGAAACGCGGCCCTAGGCCGGCTTCGACGATCTCGGCCTCGCTTAGACCCTGGGCCGCCATCTGGCGGATGACGGAAACCGAATTCCGAAGCGCGTTGGCCCAGTCCGCAAGGTCGTCGAGGCTGGCGGCACGCGGCTCGGCAGGACCAAAGGTCGAATGCCCGGGTACGACACGTGTTCCGGCCGGAAAGGCTTCGACCATCCAGTCGATATTGGCGAAATAGCCCGCCGGGTCACCGCCGCCATTGACGTCGATGATGGGATAGCGATCGAGGAAGAAATGGTCGCCCACGGCCAGCACGCCTGCGTCCGGGAAGTGGATCCAGAGATCACCGCCCGTATGTGCGGCGGTGTTCGGGAAACTGCCGATCCGGACCGCGCCATCTCCGAGCGTGATCTCGCCGTCCACCGCGAGGCGCGTCATCCCCGGCTGGGCGGGGAGACCGTCGAATTGATACTCGGTCGCGATCTGAACGAGCGGACGTGGCAGGGCCGGGGCCGCTCCCATATGGTCCCGGTGGGCGTGCGTGGTCACGGCATAGAGCCTGCGCTCGCCCAGTTCGCCGGCGACCGTCTCGGCGAGCAGATCGGCCGTATGTTCCAGTCCCGGATCGACAACCAGCACGAAATCCTCGCCCCGATAGAGCAGGGTCGACGGATTCCCGACCGGCGTATTAGCCCGCAGGAATTCAAGATCGTCCGTCAGGGCCAGGGGCGAGAAGTCCGGCGTGTCCTGGGCGAAAGCACAAACCGGGGAAAGAAGCGTGGCCGCCATCAGCGCCACTGCGAGGCCAGGGGACCCGGCACGCCGTGTCATCATTGCAAACTCCGTCACCGGCCGCGGCGCCTGCGCACCGCAACCTGATTGATACCGTTTGCCCGAAAGTCTCAGCGCAGGGCGCGAGAGTGTGCCGGCCCGAGAAGTACCGCATTCAGGAGCAGGAGGTCCAGGCCTTCCAGATAAGCGCGTGTCGTGGGTGATTGCGTGATGGCCACAACATGGCCTGCCCCTTGGCGGGTCGACAGGACGAAGGGCTTCAGGGCCAGCTGATCGGCATACTCCTCCCAGAGATAACCGCCGGCGAGCAGTTCATCACGAGCGGCAAAGCGCAGCGCCGTCGTGGCATCGCCGAGCGAGACCGGGGCGTAGATGTCCGACCCCATGACCAGCGCCGCGGCACCGTCCGTATATCCGGCCGACATCCAGGCATTCTCATTGGCCTCGACATGGACCAGGGCCCCCGGTGAGGATTCCGGGAGGGCACCGGCTTCGGCTTCAAGCACCTGCAACTCGCCCTCATTGGCCAAGACCGTCCCATCGACGATTTCACCGGATCCGGCGGACGCGTCGCGCGGCGCATCGGCCGCCCGCTCACGCTGGGCCGGGATCAGCCCGGTATCGGAATCGGCGAGCCAGCGCGTGGCGTCGCCAAGGCCGACCAGGATACCGCCACCGCGCACATAGGTTCGAATGGCGGCCGTTCCGGAATTGCCCAGGGCGCCGGACAGACCCGTCCAACCCTGCTCGGGAATGATCAGCACATCATAATTGTCCAACTGGGCACGGCTCACCGAGCCCACCCGGATCACCGAAACCGGAATGTCGTAACGACGCTCGAGAACATAGCGGGTCGCACCGGCGGAGGTCGGATCCGTGCCTTCATCCCACAGCATGGCCACGCTGGGTGCACGCATTGTCAGGAAATTGCCGCTGCCCGGATTCGGGCCTTCATCGACCCAGCTCGACTCCATGCCTTCAAAGCGCGCGCCGCTCTCGGCCGCGAGCCTGTTGATCAGGGCATCCAGATCATCCGGTGCGCCATGGCGCGGAATCACGACCGAACCGCGCGGGAAACGACGGTCGCCGATCCGGAAGTCCAGATCACTGGTACGCATGGTCACGCCTTCGCGCCCCAGCGCTGCCACCAGCCGGGCCTGGCCGGCATCGGTCCATGGGATGACATAGCCCCAGGCAGCATTGTGATCCGTCGTGACCCGCTCAATCGGGGCTTCCGGTGCAACGGCCTCGGTAGCGATGGACGGCGTGCGGCGGCAGGATGTGGCGTCGACATTGCTCATCAGCGGCAACGACCAGGCGGTCACATCATAGAGTTCATGCCCAAGCCCGTCTGCCCGGCGAGCTTCCTGCTCCTGCATGAAATCAGCGGGCAGGTCCGTGGTTGGCTCCAGCAGGGTCCGGGCCAGTCGGCCGGCCGGCTGGTCAAAGCGGACCAGGAATCCACCTTCGTCAAAACGGGCTCCGCAGGCGGATGTACCCGGCGCGACACGGCCAACCTCAATGCCCTGGGCCGCAAGATTGCGCGCCATGCGTTCGGCGCTCCACCGATTGCCGCTCAAGGAGAGCATCATGGCCTGCGGGTCCCTCGAACTGGTCGCTGCACTGTCGCGGAAGGCGACGAAATCCGACAGGAAGCGCTCCCGGTTCTCGGCCACGACCTGGGCCGTCGACACGCTGGCCACGAAGTGGTGATCAACCCCGTCACCATAGGTCAGCATGGAGCCGTCGCGGCGGCGCCATTCCAGTCCGCGAGCAGAGCCCTGCTCATAGGTCATGGCGACCGCGCCCTGCAGGGTCGGCCACATATCGCCATAACCGGGATAGAAGGCATCATAGACTTCACGGGTGAAGAAGGCATAGCCAAGACGATCAAACCAGTCGCCATGATTGCGCCCGATCAGATCCTGGGCATCGCGCTGCGACTGCACGATCTCCGGATTGAAAGGCTCGGCGGAAGGAGCGAAGAAATAGGTGCTGTCACCGCTCATCTCGTGCGCATCGACAACCACCACCGGCCTCCAGTCGAGAATGGCCTGGGTGCGTCCGCGGGTTTCCGGCTGCGTGCGGGCAAACCAGTCGCGATTGAGATCAAACAGATAATGGTTGTAGCGCCCACCCGGCCACGGCTCGTCATGCTCGGCTGTATATCGGTCGGCACTGGCCTCCAGACCGCGCGCAGACCGGAAGGTCTGGAGGAAACGATTGCGACCGTCCGGGTTCTGGGTCGGATCGACGACGATGATCGTGTTCTCGAAAATCGTCTCGACGATTGGGTCATTCTGCGCCGCCAGCAGGTGATAGGCGGTGCGCAGACCGGCATCGGTCGAAGAAATTTCATTGCCATGCACGCCATATGACAACCAGACCACCGCAGGCAGGTCGGCTATCAGCGCGTCCCGGCTGACTGCATCAAGACCACGCGGGTCGGCGAGACTGGCCAGACCCGACTGGATCTCGTCAATACGGGCCAGCGTGTCCGGGCTGGCGATCACAGCATAGGCAAGCGGGCGACCTTCCCAGCTGCGGGCGTATTCAACGACCTCGACCCGGTCCGGTGCAGCAGCCTCAAGCGTGTAGAGATAGTCGATCGCGTCCTCGGGCGGGGTGATTTCCTCGCCAAAATCATAGCCGAATGTGGCGCGGAAATCCGGGATCGCCGGATCATAGCGGGTGTCAAAGGGCGTCGCCTGCGCCAAGGCGCCTCCGGAAGCGGTGATGAAGGCAAGGCTGGCAGCAAGAATGGCGCGGTACATGGAACCCCCCGGGACGATTGATGCGGCAGTTAATCAGGTTTTGAGGCACTCGCAAAAGCCCTCACCCAGCAAATCAGGGCGTGACGATCGCAAATCCCGCATCGGGCTGTTCCAGCATGGCAAAAAAGCCCAGCAAGGCGAGCCGATCGCCCGTGACAGCGAAGTCCTCCGACCCGATCATCTCCATCAGCCCGGCCTCCTGCTGCAGCAAGCGAAGCCAGAAGTCCCGGGTCAGCGTGACGCTCGCATCGGCCCCGTCGACCGGAGGGGCGTCATGATGGTGCATCACGCCGTTCGACAGGCGGATCACATAATGCTCATCGACATCGGTGAAGGCGAAATTGAACACCCGGTCCTGACGCGCCGCGGCCTCGCCGTCGAGCCGGGTCGCCATGGCCGCGAAGAACATGTCGAGCGGAATGGATTGCAGGATGGCCGAACCCGCGGCTGTTGCGTCCAGCGCCTCGACGCTATGACGCAATTCATAGGCGCCGGTCAGATAGACATCCCGCCAGGGCGCGCTTTCGGCGCGATACCCCAATTGCTCATAGGCCCGCGCCAGGAGTGAGCGTGCCGGCTGCGAACCCGGGTCCGCGAAGACTGCATGCTGGCCCAGCTCGGCAGCCCAGCGAAACTCGCCCGACGCCAGGGCCTCATCGCCCAGTGCGAGCACAGCGTCCAAGCCGCCCATGGCCTCGATATAACGTTCAGCGGCCTCGCCTCGCGGCACGGGGTCGAGATGGGCCGGGACGCCGTCATACCAGCCGAAATAGCGCTGATAGACCGCGCGGGAATTGTGTTTGAGCGTGCCGTAATAGCCTTGCACAGCGAAAACCGGCTGCAGGCTGGCAGGCAAGGTGAGGGATTCGGCGATCTCGTCCGGGCGCATGCCCTGTGCCGCGAGACGCAGGGTCTGGTCGTGGATATATTTATAGACATCGCGTTGAGCAGTCAGGAAATCGGCACTCTCGGCAGCGCCCCAGACCGGCCAGTGATGGCTGTTGAAGATCACCTCGGTGCGCGGGGCGAAGCGGGTGAGTGCCTCGTCGATCGCTGCCGACCAGGCGAGAGCATCCCGCACCTGGGCGCCGCGCAATGTGTAGAGATTGTGCATGGTTCGCGACACCAGCTCGGCGCCGCACCAGGCTTGAAGGTCCGGAAAATAGACGGTCAGCTCGGCCGGTGCTTCGGTCTCCGGCGCATACTGGAACTCCATGCGCACACCATCGATCTCCAGCGTCTGTCCGGTCTGATCAATAATGTGGGTGGGGGCCGCAATTGTGTGGGTCCCGAGTGCCGGGTGCTTGCCAAGTCCCGAGCCGACATGGCCGCGCTCGGACCGGGGCAGCCGCGTGCCATACATGTAGCCGGCCCGCCGACCCATCACGATGCCGGCCATGACATTCTCGCTGACAGACGCCTCGAGGAAACCGGCCGGCGCGATGACAGGCGTGTCCGGTCCGACAACGGCGCCTGCGCCGCCAAAATGGTCGATATGGGAGTGGGTGAGAATGACGGCGCTCACAGGCCGCTCGCCGAGTTCGCGATTGACCAGGTCCAGCGCCGCCTGCGCCGTCTCGACCGATGTCAGCGGATCGATGATGATCCATCCGGTCCGGCCTTCAATGATCGACATATTGGCCAGGTCATAGCCGCGGACCTGATGAATACCCGGGGCGACCTCGAACAGGCCATGTGCCTGATTCAGAGCCGCCTGCCGCCACAAGCCGGGATGCACGCTGTCCGTCGGTGTGGCGTCCAGAAAGGCATAATCGGCGGGGCGCCAGATAATCTCACCATCGGGATTGCGGATTTCCAAATCCTCGTCGCGACCGACAAAACCGCGGCGGGCCAACGTCTCGTCTTCTGAAGGGTAGGCGGACAGGCGCGCGGATGTCTCGGCATGCTCGCGCGCCACATCCGTCGACGCCGGATGAAAGCCGGCTGCATCCGGCCCGTCCGGTCCGCTGCGCGCCACCGGTGCCGGGTCGCCACCACCACAGCCCGCCAGAACACAACACAGCCCCGCCAGAATGAGTGTTGCCTTGCGCATGCCAGCCTCCCGAGAAAACACTGTTCACTCGACCCTAACGACCTTGCACCGGAATGGCGATGAAAAACCGGTCGAGCGACAGGTCAACCGATAGAATTCGCTGGCGTTTTTTACGAAGCTGACTAGGCTTGCCCCGATATTTCGCCGTGCATTCGCGGCCTCTGGCCCGGCGGGAGGCCTCATGCAGCTCGACACGTCCTGGAATGCCGCCCTGCACGATCTGGGTATTGACGGCGTAACAGCTCGCCGGGAGATGGTGGAGCGCGCGGAGCATAGCCACGTCGCGGCGGGCACGGTCATCATCGCTCAGGACGAGGCCGATGATCGCGTATTCCTTCTGCTCGGCGGGCGCGCCCGCGTCGTGCTACTCTCGGAGAATGGACAGGAAATCTGGCTCGATGCCTTCGAGGCGGGGGCCGTGTTCGGTGAGCTCGCCGCCCTGACCGGAGCCCCGCGAACGTCGGGCATCATTGCCGAAACCGACTGTGATCTCGCGATCTATCACGGCAAGACCTTCTTCGACTTGATGCACCGGCATGGCGAGATCGGCATCGCCCTCTCACGCATCCTGGCGAAGCGAGTTCAGCACACGACCCAGCGCATGTTCGAACTCTCCGCCCTCTCGGCGCCGGGCCGCATCTATGCCGAGCTGCTGCGCATGTCCCGGCCCGTTGGCTCGGATGGCACGGCGCGGGTGATCGAACCGGCCCCGTCGATGAAAGAGCTGGCCTTGCGCGTGAACTCGACCCGGGAAACCGCCTCGCGCACCATCAATGATCTTCAGCGCAAAGGGCTTCTGGAAAAGTTGAAAGACCGGATCGAACTGGTCGATCCCGATCAGCTAGACCGGCTTCGCGGGTCGAGCTGACCGGGCCCGCCGCAACCGGGCGGCGGCCTTTACCGGCAAAGCCCGCAGAGCATAGAGCCTGTGCTCGGGCATGTGGGCGTCAATCCTGATTTGCCCGACATACTCACTGCGAAAATCGGATGACGACATGGTCAGCGCCGCCGCAAAGGCTTCACTGACGAAGATCGAGCCCGGCACGGTGGCCGCCTCGATGCGAGCGGCAACAGCTACCTGGCCGCCAAAGAGTGAGGGGCGTTTCTGCAACGGGTCCTCGCCCTCATGAACCGGCCCGAAATGGCCGGCTATGCGCAGCCCCAGCGAGGTTGGCAGGTCCTCGGCGCGCATGTCGATCCCGGCAAAGGCCAACCGAAGGGATTCCGCCGCGCGCGCGGCCTGCTCCACGGTCGTGAAGGCCAGGAACATGCCATCCCCCCAGCTGTCGGCATGAAGGGGCGGCTCGGCGAGATCATCGCAGCATGCCGCCAGCGATTTGAGCACCGACCGGACGAAATGCGGGACGCGATCGTCCGGAACCGCTGACGAGCCAGCGATGTCCAGAAAGAGCATGGCCCGCATGGCCGGCCGGAAGCCGGGCTCCAGACCAGAGTCCTGGGTCTTCGCTGCCATCGCCTGACGCTGCCCGGGATAGGCCAGACGCACCTGGTCCAGGCCACAATCGGACCAGACCGCGCCATCATGCAGCGTCCCGCAACCGGCGTGGGGGTCCTCGGGGTCGGCCTCCTCCGCGATCAGAATCTGCAGCGGTCGCGTCGCCAGAACCTGCGCTCGCATACGCGACATGCCCATGGCGACGAGACTCGCGTAATTGATGGTCTCCGGTGACAGGATGCGGCGATCGCTGGTCAGCTCGGTGATCTTCTCGGCCCGTTCCAGGCAGGCATCGAAGCGGGCCCGCCAGGCGTCACCGAAGGGACGTACGGACGCGTCGACGAAAACCGATACCGGCACGGGCAGGACGAGATTGAGTTCGCAGCCGCGGGCCAGGGCGGATTCGGCGATGATAATGTCCGATCCGGCGGCCAGGGCGCCATAGACGGCCCCGACATTGTGACGCGCCAGGGTCATGTCGACGAGATCACGCAGGCGAGTCTCCGACGAGATCGCCAACTGCCGCTCGCCCTCACCCAGTCCGAAGATATGGCCGGCGAAATGCGCCGGCCGTGGCGGTTCCAATGCCTGCAGCCAGTCAGCGTCGAGCCCGAGAACAGACACAAGCAGACGGAGTTGGCGCAAGGTCGTGGCATGGGCCAGATGGTTTTCGGGGTCCTGGCGGAACGCCTCTTTGAGCGTGGAACGGGCCGCCGACAGATCCCCGAGCAGCAAATAGGCCTCGGCCTGGGAGGCATGCCGATAATACGCCTCTTCTGGCGTGGCGGGCGTATTTACGAAACTGCCATAGAGAACCTCGCGCGCGAAATTCTCCGCCTGGGCCGGCTCGCCCGCCAGCATAAACATGCTGGCCGCGTTGATCGCCGGGTAATGACCACCCGTCCTGGCATGGACATCCGCATATTTGCGGGCGCTCTCGACAGCCTGGCGGGCAAAGTCCCGACCATGGGCCTCAAGGGCGAGCGCCTTGAGCAGGCGGGCTCCGACCGCCAGGCAATCCTCGTCATGACGAATCTCGGCCAGGCGGTATTCATGATAGGCGGCGAAAGCGCGTTCCAGAGCGCCGGACCGTATCAGGCACAGAACCGCCCGATGCTTCAGCCAGAAATCGTCAGGCCGGTCCTGGAGACCGGCCTGACACAGGTCATAAGCCCGGGCGAGATCACCCGAATTGAACCGATTGATGATCTGCTCACGCACAGCCGGTCTCCGCTCGCATGCGGCGGCGCAGCGCGTTCAGCGACCGATCAGGGCGGGGTGAGTTCAAGGGCCGGATCGATAATGATCCCCGTTGCCTGATCACCGGCATCCTGTGATGACTTGATGAAGAGCGCGAACTCATAGGTCTCAGGCTCCTCGACAGGCTTGGTTTGAAGCTGGAAGCTGTATGGCTTGCAGTTTTCCCCGTTCAGCGTCAGCCAGTCCAGCCCGCAAAACGAACCAGACGGATCCTTCCCCTTGAACTTGATGCGGGCGGGCTCGAAACCCCAGCCGGGTACATGAACATGAAATATCATGCGCGTGCGCCCGTGCGCCGCCTGATCAAACGGACATGGCATTTCGCCGGAGCAAGGCGTCCACATTCCCGCCAGCGCAGCGGAAACAGCGGTCCGCAAAGTCGACGCATCGGCAGTCGAGAAGTCATTCACCGTTTCGGCGAAGATAACGAAGATTTGCGAAATCTCCGCATCATCAAACATTTCCCGGCCGACATCACTGCCATGCATGACCACGAATCCATTCGTGGCCTGGGCAATGAGGCTGAGCTGGGTCTGCGTCGGAGTCAGACCGCACACGCCCTCCAACTCTTGCTGGACTATTGCCCCGTCAAAAGCGTCCCTGTCGATCACTGCCATATGGATATCCCCCTCTGGCGTTTGCCGCATCCGGCCCGCGCGCAGGGCCGGTCATCCTATTCTGCGCGAATGAGCGCGCGATCGACCGACTCACGAGCATAGGCAAGCTCGGCGGCGGAATCGGTGCGAATACGTTCACGGATTGGCTCGAGACGGCGAACGATATCCTCGCGAATACGGTGCGCGTCATCCGTCTGCCCCTGCGCCTCCAGGGAATCTGCCAGCGTGTTGGCACCCGCGGCGTAGTAATAGGGTGCGCGCTCCAGCGCGCCGTCCCAGTCATCGACCTGACCGAGGGTCGCCAACATGTGTTCGACGGAGGTTTGCGCGGCTTCGAAATCGCCCCGCGCGGCAAATATCCGCCCCTCGATGAGGCTGGCATGCAAGCGGCTGACGGCAAAACGCGCGCCCTCCGCGCCACCCCAGGCGGGGTGCGCCATGAAGCCCGTTGCCGCAACATAGGCATCGCGCGCGCCGGTCACATCGCCGCTATAGAGCTCCGCCTGCGCCTGCCAGAGGCGCTGCCTGACAGCGATCAACCGCCATTCCAGATTATCCGGTTCATGCGCGACCAGCGCCGACGCCTCGAGTGCGGCAGATTCGAGAATGGCCAGGGCCATGTCGAGATCGTCTTCGGTGGTGGTTTCGCTCGGCGTGATCAACAGGCGCGCCAGGGCATATTCCGCGGCGATCACATTGCGCCGGAGCCGCCAGTCATCCGTGGAGTCGATCCGCCCGCTTTCATAGAGCTCCAACTGCTCATGCAGAACGGCAATCGACGCATCACGACCATCGGTGATTTCCGATATGGACGCCACCCAGGCAAGACCCTGAGCCAGCTCCGTCCAGGCCGCATGCGCGTCGGGGCGACCGGCGGCGAGAACGCGGAATTGCCTGACTGCGGAGCGCGCCTCGATCAATGCGTCCGCCCACCGACGCTGGCCGACATAAAGCGATCCGATATTCGAATGGGCATAAGCGACCTCGGTCTGCCATTCGAGATTGTCCGGGTCGGCATCGACAAGTTGATAGGCGAGATCCCGGTATTCAACGAAGCGGCGCTCGGCGCCATCCAGGTCACCCCTGCGCCAGGCGAAATATCCGACCCAGTAGGTACTCTGGGCATGCTCATAGATTCGCTCGGGCATGCTCGGCTCGACCGCAAGGATGCGACTGGTGGATTCATAAGCGATGCGGAAGTGCTGGTAGGCATTGTCCAGATCGCCCTGGGCGCTGTCGATCTCACCAAGAAGGTGGAAGGCTCGCGCGCGGCGGCCAAGTTCGTCCGAAGTCATGGTGGCAGCACCCTGGTTGTCGTAATACTCGATCACTTTGGCCCCCACGGCATCGAGCGCATCAAGCCGCCCGACCGGTTCCAGATTATCTCTAAGATCATTTAGCATGAACTCAATAAGGTCCTCGGCCTCGGCCTTGCGCCTCTCCGCCTCGGAACGAGCCGAGAGAGCCAGCAGCGTCAATGCGACCATGATAGCGGAAAGCAAGACGGACGCGCCTGTGATGGCGGTCACGCGCCTTTGCCGACGCTGGAGGTCGCGCTGGATCAGCTGGTCCAGACTGACACCGATAAGACCTGCGACAAGCTTCAACAGCGCCATGCGCCGCCCGTCGGCTTCGCGCCGCATGTCCGCAGCGACGGGCTCGCTGGCGACGCCATCAGCGCCCGGCTCCAGCAGGGCCGCCGGGAAGCAGGCGAGTTGAGGCTCAGCCTCGGGGTCCGCGTCCGGATCACCCGCGAGAACGGCCGCGAGAATCGTGCCGCCCGGATTGAGCTGACGGTAAGCGCGAATTTCTTCATTCACCCAGCGCGACGCCACCGCATCGGGTGAGCAGACCACGATCAGCGTGCCGGAATTGGCCAGGGCATCACGAACCGAGGCCGTGAGATCACCGGTCGCAGCGAGATCCTCGCGATCGCGAAAAATGGGCGTCAGACGTCGTGGCACCGACCCGACCGCCGTCTCGCGCCCGACCAGGCGCGAAGGGACGCGATAGGTCTCGAGCTGCCGGTGCAAGGCGCGCGCAAACGCCTGATCTCGATGGCTATAACTGATAAACGCCCGGTAGCGCGTGCCCACACTCATCATCTGTTCCCAAATCGCGGACGGCCATCATTATTGCTTCGCTCGTGTCGTGCAACCGGGAGGAGTGGCCGAAGGACATGGCAAACTCAACTTTCAACACGTTTTCCTTGTCAAACGCGCTGATGCCTAGCGCCCATCGCGAATTGATCAGGCGATCAGGTGACGGCAGGGCGGCCCAATGGCGGCGGGGCGCAAGGCGAAGTTGGGGCTTCGCATGGGCAAGGACTTGCACCCCGCCCCTCCCGGAACAGCAGGCTGAACCCGGGAGTTTGGGGCCGCTCGTTGAGCGGTCCGGTGAGCCTACCGGCGAGCGGCCTTGCAACATGTGATCACGATCACGCTATCGAGCTTTTTGAGCTAACCGCCTGCCACCGGTTCGACACTGAGACCGGTCAGCTCGATCGTCACACCACCAAAGCCCGCCCGGGTGTGCAGACGCACTGGCAGATAAGCCGAGTCGCCGGCAATCGGCGCCAGCCACAGGACCAGCGGATGGCGCAATTCGGACGCGCTTGGATAGTCCTCCGGATCATAGCCGGAAATCGGTTCATACCAGGCGTGGCAGAGGAGCGCGTCGCCACGCCAGGCGCGCGTCCGGACCCGGTCAGTTCCAACGGTTTCCAGACGAAGATCATAGCGCGCCTTGCCATCGAAAACGGCGAGACGACCCTGGCAACCCTCTCCACCCTCCAGGCGGCGCGACAACTCGAAGAATGCTGTCATCGGGTCAATCACATCGGTCCGGTCGCTATCGCTGGCCGGTGGCACGCCCCAGGAGCCGAAAGGCGGCTCCGCCTCGGAGCGAGCCACAATATCCGAGAACTCGATCCGTACAGACCGGACTTTCGATCCGGTCCGCTCCACGTGTTCATAGATCTGCGGCTCTCGGGCCCCATTGCCTCCCTGTCCGGAGACTTCGGCGCGAATATCGAAATCCGTGAAGAGCGCCGCGAGCCCGGCCGCCTCGATATAGCTCTCGGCGGCGTATCCGGCCTCGCCGAACCGCGCATCCAGCGTTATCTCCCCGACCTTGAAGAAGAGCACGGACGACGCATAACGGGCCGAAACCCGCACGGCGTCCTCGGCGATCTCCGGCGCGGGGACGGCCTCATCACTCCCCGCCGCCCCAGTCGCCATGACAAGACCCAGGCCCGTCGCGACAACAAGCCAGACACTACGCGTCGACATGGCATTCCCCGACACCGGCCAAGCGACCAATTTCGCCTGGGCCTGCGGCAGGATGATGGCAGGTCAGGCCGGAATCAATGCATCATCGCGCTGCGAGGCGACGGCGAGGTCGGGAATTGCAAGCGCGCCTTCCTCGGCGGGGCCAGCGAGTTGGCGAAAGCCCGAGAAGAGCTCACGCCCCATACCGATCTGCACTGCGGAGGGCGCGGTCGCCAGTGCGCGCGCATCAAACCCGTCCGCCTCGATCCCAAGTGTCCCGGCAACCGCATCAAGCCGGACGACATCGCCGTCGCGAACCCGCGCCAGCGGGCCACCCAATGCCGCCTCCGGGCTGACATGAATCGCCGCCGGCACCTTGCCGGATGCGCCCGACATGCGGCCGTCAGTGACCAGTGCCACCTTGAAGCCCCTGTCCTGCAAAGACCCCAGGGCCGGGGTCAGCTTGTGCAGCTCCGGCATGCCATTGGCGCGCGGTCCCTGGAAGCGCAGAACCGCAATGAAGTCCCGATCCAGATCGCCTGCCTTGAAGCGATTGAGGAAGCTTTCCTGACTCTCAAAGACAAGGGCGGGGGCCTCGACGATGCGATGTTCCGGCTTCACGGCCGAGACCTTGATCACCGCGCGGCCCAGTGGCCCATCGAGCAGTTTGAGGCCACCGTCGGCGGAAAAGGGCTCGGACACGGGCCGCACAATCTCGAGGTCGCCGGACTCAGTCGCGGCAGGTTGCCATTGCAGCCCGTCTCCATCGGGGAGAGCGTCGCTGGCATAGGCCCGCAGCCCGTCGCCCATCACGGTCTTCACATCCTCATGCAACAGGCCGGAATCGAGCAATTCACGGATCACATAACCAAGACCGCCGGCGGCATGGAAATGGTTCACATCGGCCGGACCATTCGGGTAAACGCGGCAAAGCAGCGGGGTGATGTCGGCCAAGGCATCGAAATCGGTCCAGTCGACCAGGATGCCGGCCGCCCGCGCAATCGCGATCAGGTGGATGGTGTGATTGGTCGAGCCGCCCGTCGCGTGCAGACCGACAATCGCATTGACGATGGCCTTCTCGTCGACGATTTCGCCCATCGGGGCGTAAGCGTCCTTGTCAGCCGTTATTGCAGCGGCACGCTGGGCCGCAGCGCGCGTGAAGGCCTCGCGCATCGGGTCAGCGGGATTGACGAAAGCGGCGCCGGGAATGTGCAGCCCCATGATTTCCATCAACATCTGATTGGAATTGGCCGTTCCGTAGAAGGTACAGGTGCCCGGCGAGTGGTAGGACTTGCTTTCAGCCTCCAGCAAGGCGTCACGCCCCACCTTGCCCTCGGCAAAGAGCTGGCGGATCCTTGCCTTCTCCGGATTGGGCAGACCCGACCGCATGGGGCCGGCCGGCACGAAGATCACCGGCAGATGGCCGAAACGCAGGGCGCCGATCATCAGTCCCGGCACGATCTTGTCGCACACGCCGAGGCAGAGGGCGGCATCAAACATGTTGTGGGACAGCGCGACGGCGGTCGACATGGCGATCACGTCGCGGCTGAACAGGGAGAGCTCCATGCCCGGCTGACCCTGGGTGACACCGTCACACATGGCCGGCACGCCACCGGCGATCTGGCCGACCGCGCCGACCTGGTTCAGCGCCTTCTTGATGATATCCGGATAGGGTCCGAAGGGCTGGTGGGCGGAGAGCATGTCATTATAGGCGGTGACGATGCCGACATTGGCCCAGCCGCCATCTTTCAGAGCCCGCTTGTCGGCGCCGCCACAGGCTGCGAAGCCGTGCGCGAGATTCCCGCAGGACAAGGTCGACCGATTGCGGCCGTTTTCGCGGGCAGCGGCAATCTGGGCGAGATACGCCGACCGGGTCGGTGCACTGCGCTCGCGAATGCGGTCGGTGACGGCGCGAAGGGTCGCGTTGATGGTCTGGGTCATCATCAGTCTTCCGTTCAGGCGAACGCGCTCAGCGCGTCCAGTGAATTTCGGGTCGGTCGTCCGGCGAGCGCAGGAGCGCGCGGATCGGCATGTCGGCGACTGACCCCGCCTCGAGCGCCGCGTCGAGGGCGCGCTTCTTGCCGTCGCCAGCGATCAGGAGGAGGCTCAGCCCGGCACCGGCCAGAGCCGATCGGGTCAGCGTGATGCGATCCGTATGGACCCCCGTCACGGTCGTTTGCTTGGCCCGAATGGCCGCGATCGGCGAACCGGTTTCGGCAAGGGCTTCATCCAGTCCATCGGCCCGCGGGAACCAGGATGCCGTGTGGCCATCCTCACCCATGCCCAGGATCAGGACGTCCGGTGGAAATTTCAGTCCGGCAAGGCGAGCTTGCAGATCCGGAAGTCCGTCCAGCGGTGTCTCGCCAGGCGCCTTCAACCCGACCAGACGCGCTTGCGCGGCCGGGCCGGTCATCAAGGTGGACTGAAGGAATGTCTCGTTGGAACCGGCCTCGCCCAGCTCCACCCAGCGCTCATCGACGAGGATCACGGTCACCTTCGACCAGTCGATCGCCACGCCGGACAGCCGACGATAGAGACCCTCGGGTGTCGAGCCGCCGGAGACAGCAAGAACCGCCTCTCCACGGTCAGCAATCGCCGCGGCAAGCCGATCCGCGACCGGCTGGGCCAGCGCCTCTGCCATGGCAGCCTTGTCGGCATGTTCGGTGAGGTCGAGGCTCGGCTTATCGGTCAAGGCCATCGAACCATTCCCTTTCCTCGCGAGCCAGCAGCAGCGCGGACTGGGTCGGGCCATCAGTCCCGGCCTGGTAGCCATACAGCTTGGACTGGCTGTCCTCCCAGGACTGGATGATGCCGTCGACCCAACGCCAGGCCGCCTCGACCTCGTCGCGGCGCATGAAGAGGCTGAGATTGCCGCGTACGACCGCCATCAGGAGACGCTCATAGGCGTCCGGATAATCCTGCTCGAAATGCTCGGCATAGGCCAGATTGAGCGGGACATAGCGCAGGCGCAGGCCACCCGGACCCGGGTCCTTGGTCATCAGCATCAGCCTCACGCCCTCATCGGGCTGCAGGCGGATGACCAGCCGGTTGGGATGCATGGCACCTTCGGCCGCGCCGACGACGTCATGCGGAATGGGTTTGAACTGGACAATGATTTCAGATCGCCGCGACGCCATCCGTTTTCCGGTGCGCAAATAGAAGGGTACGCCGGCCCAGCGCCAGTTATCGACATGCGCGCGCATGCCGACGAAAGTCTCGGTCTGCGTGGCCTGACCCACTTCCTCGGCATAGCCAGGAACGCTCTCTCCCTCGACAGCGCCAGCCTGATACTGACCGCGAACCACGTCCTGATTGACGTTCGCCGCGGTTACCGGCCGGAGAGCCTTGAGCACTTTGAGCTTTTCCGTCCGCACGGCATCCGGATCGAGCGAGGCTGGGGGCTCCATCGCCACGAGACAGGCGAGTTGAAGGAGGTGGTTCTGGACCATGTCCCGCAAAGCACCGGAGCGATCATAATAGCTCGCCCGTTTGCCTGCGCCGAGCGATTCCGCGACCGTGATCTGGACATGATCGATCCCGTTCGCATTCCAGATCGGTTCGAACAGATAATTGGCGAAGCGCAGGATGAGCAGATTCTGGACGGTCTCCTTGCCCAGATAGTGATCGATCCGGAAGATATTGTTTTCCTTGAAGACCTCACCGACCTTGTCATTGATCGCGCGGGCGGTGTGGTAGTTTGACCCGATCGGCTTTTCCAGAACGATGCGCGCATTCGGCGTGTTCAGCTTGTGGGCCGCCAGTCCGGCGCAGATCGACCCGTAGATCGAGGGCGGCAAGGCCAGATAATAGAGGCGGATCTTGTTCTCATCCGGATCGAGCGCCGCGGCCAGGTTTTCCCAGCCCGCCGTCTCACTGGTCGCATCGACTGATACATAGGTCAGGCGGGCGGAGAACTTGCCCCAGGACGCCCGGCGCTCGGCCGATGTCTTTGCGGTGATCACATGGGTCGCTGCCATCTCCTGGAAGGCAGCTGATTCCATGGAGTCGCGCGACGCACAGATGATGCGGCTGTCATCGGTGATCTGCCCGTCGCACCAGCGATGGAAGAGCGCCGGGATCAATTTGCGCAAGGCCAGATCCCCAGTGGCACCGAAAACAACAATATCAAAGGGTTCGACGGGAACGAGTTCGGCCATATCCGGCTTCCTGCTTGACGCGCCATATCGTGGGAGCGTCGCGTTCTACAATGATGTTACCCCTAACATGAGGCAGGCGAACGGTCGACCTCGATCTCCATATTATCGCCTGTAAGGGCGATGTTCGCATGCGCGCTTTGGGCGCATCCAACAAAAGATCGCGGATGGATAATCTCCCAGCAAATTTGTGGAGATTGACGACAATGATCGAGAACGCCCCGCGCTTCCTGGTCCAGTATGCGCTGGAAACGGTGCCGCGCTATACGTCTTATCCGCCCGCGACCGGCTTTCATGACGGTGTGGGCTTGCAGACCTGGTCCGACTGGATGCGCCGACAACCGGCAGGCTCGAACCTGTCGCTCTACATCCACATCCCGTTCTGCAAATCCATGTGCTGGTATTGCGGCTGTCATACGACCATCCCCAATCGTCACGACCGTATTGCCCGTTATCTCGACGCACTCGATGCCGATATTCGGCGTCGGGCCGGGTATGCACCGGTCGGCAGCCGCGTCACTTGCATCCACTTCGGCGGCGGCTCGCCGGACATGCTGGAACCGGCTGAGTTCGCGCACATCATGACCCGCTTGCGCGAGCAATTC
>NZ_CAJQOO010000034.1 GCF_905480005.1 uncultured Maricaulis sp. | reverse complement strand
GCGGGTTCAGCGATCCGCGCGAGCAGGTTAGCCAGCGCCCGTTTGTCCGGCGCGATGTCGTGGCACTGGACCGGTCGGTCCAGCACCGCCTCGAGCGCCGGCGGCAGCGCTACGGGATGGTTGATGGCCGCCTGCACCGTGTCGGCGAATTTGCCCGGATGGGCTGTCGCCCCGACGATCCAGCGTCGTGCCTGGCGCAAGGCCGGGTCAAGCTGGTGAAACGCTTCCAGAGCGGTCGCGGTGTGCGGGCAGGCGATATAGGCGCTTTCGTTGAAACACGTCTTCATGCGCGCCCTGATGTGCGCATCATCGACCGAGATCACGGCTTCGATCTGCCCGCCGGCCAGAGCGGCAAGCCGCTCGAAATTGCTGGGGGCGCCGACATCCATGGCGTTGGCGAGGGTGGCGATCGATGGGCGGCCCTGATATCGGCCGGAGCGGAACCAGTCGGCCAGGGTGGTATTGGCATTGGTTGCCAGCACGATAGGTCCGATCGGCAGGCCGCAGGCGCGGGCCAGGACGGCCGCGAAGGCATTGCCCAGATTACCGGTCGGGATGATGAGGCCCGGGGCCTCACCGGTTTGCGCATGCACGTCCAGCGCAGCGCGGGCCCAATAGGTCATTTGCGGCAGGAAACGGCCGATACTGATGGAGTTGGCCGAGGTCAGGTTGTGGCGCCGGCTCAGGTCCGGATCGGCAAAGGCGGCTTTGACCAATGCCTGGCAGGCGTCGAAATCGCCCTCGATCCGGGCCGCGTCAACGGGGGAGTCCCAGCAGCACAGCTGGTGTTCCTGGAAGGCCGAGATCCGCCCGGCGGGAAACAGGATGACGGCACGGGTCCCGGCGACACCTTCAGCGGCACAGCCGACGGCACCGCCCGTATCGCCCGAGGTCGCGACCAATACCGTTGTCGCTCGGTCTGATGACTGTCCCAGTGCGCTGAAGGCGCGAAACAGGAAGCGAGCCCCGAAATCCTTGAAGGCGCCGGTCGGGCCGTGAAAGAGTTCCAGTATGTCGGGTGCCGTTTCGGCGCGGTCCGGGCGGACGCGCGGACAGGGGAAGTTGAACGCGTCGGCGCAGATATCCGCCATGGCGCCCTGTATCGGCGTGCCGGCAAAGAAGGGGGCGAGAAGCCGCGCGGCCAGACCGGGCAGATCGGGCGTGTCGCTGAAATCGGCGGGGCTGAAGCGCGGGAGCGCCTCCGGCATGTAGAGCCCGCCATCGGGCGCGACCCCGGCGCGCAAGGCGGCGTCGGCGAGAACGGGAGGCGCCTCACCGCGGGTCGACAGATATCTCATTCGACCGACTCCACGCGCAGGCCGGCCGAGTCGATCGGCGCATCATAGGCGTTGGCGTCACAATCGGCGGCGCGGAACGCGTCGGCCATGGCGCGTTCGACGGCCGGGAGGTCGGCTTCCAGCGCCCAGGCGAAGACCGACGGGCCTGACCCGGAGAAGGAGCAGCCCAGCGCGCCTGCGGCGAGGGCCGCAGCCTGCACCGGTTCAAGTTCCGGCAGGAGGGGGCGGCGCTGCGGCTCGATGAAGACATCGCGCAGGCCGGCGCGCACCAGGTCGAGATCATTGATTGCGCAGCCGGCGACGAAGCTGGCCATGTTGCGGGCATGCTCGACAGCAATGTCCTTGTCGATGGTCGGGGCGAGCAATTCGCGGGCGCGCTGGGTCTCCACCTTGCGGTCGGGATGGAAGAGGATGCAGGCCACGCCGGCAGGCAGGGGCAGGCGGCGGATCAGCGGCGGGTCAATCTGCCCGGCCACAACCAGCCCTCCCATCAAGGCCGCCATGACATTGTCCCAGGGCGGCGGATCGGCAGAGACTTTCTCGCCTTCCATGGCCAGCGGCAGGAGTTCGGCGAGGCTGAACGGTGAGCCGAGGAGCGCATTGACCGCGCCCGCGGCCGCAACCGCCGAGGCGGCAGACCCGCCCATCCCGGCACTCAGTGGCACGCCCTTGTGAATATCGATGGTCAGGCCGCAGGGCGCGCCCGCTGCCTGCAGCACGGCATCGGCCGCCGCGAGGGCGCAATTGCCATTGACCTCCGACGGCAGCGTCTCGACCAGTCCGGAGACATGGCCCAAGCGGACGCCCGGCACGCTTTCGCGGCGCGCCGTCACTGTGTCGCGCACGGCGTCGAAGGCGAGGCCGAGCACATCAAACCCGACGCCGACATTGCCGATACTGGCTGGTGCGCTTGCGCGCGCCAGCGATGGGGGTTTGCTCATGCCACGGTCCTCGAGGACATCCGGCGAATATGGCTAAGCGGATTCTCAGGGACGCGCGATGCGTCCGGCGGCGGCGCGATCGTGTCGCGCTGGATATCCATGATGTCGGCAAAGACGGCTTCCGCGGTTGGCCACCGGCCGGCACCCTTGCCGAATACGCCGACCCGGCCGGCAGGCAGTTCGAACAGCGCCCCATTGCCTTCATTGACCAGGCCTGCCAGCGGGTGATCCGGCGCCAGCGCCTGAATTTCGACCTGCGCCTCAACCTGCCCATCGGCCGTCGTGCTGCACCGGGCGACCTGTTTGAAGACGAGGCCTTGCTCATTCACCGCAGCGATGCGTGCGGCGGACAGGTCGCTGAGGCTTTCGCGGCTGATCTGGTCGGGGTGGAGGGCGACCCCGAAGGCATGGCGAACCAGAATGGCGAGCTTGTCGGCCGCGTCACAGCCATCGATATCGGCACTCGGATCCGCTTCGGCAAAGCCGAGCCTTTGCGCCTCGGCGACCGCATCAGCAAGGGGCACACCCTTGCCGAGCTGCCCGAGCACGAAATTGCAGGTTCCGTTCAATACGCCTTCGACCGCGAGGAGCGTGTCATTGGCGGCAAGCAGATCCACCAGTTCGAGTATGGGGACGCCGCCACCAATCGTGGCCGAGTAGCGCAGTGAGCGGCCGCTCTCCTCAGCCAATTCGTGCAGGCGTTCAAAGTCCAGCGCCATCACGGCCTTGTTGGCGGTCACCAGATGGGCGCCTTCGCGCAACACACTCTGTGAGAGCGCGCGGGCCAGTCCGGTTCCGCCGATCGTCTCGACCACAATATCGGGATCATTCGCCAGGGCTTCGGCCGGATCGGCGGTGAAGGCGAGTGCGGCGGGGGCTCCGGCGCGATGTTGATCGGGGTCGCGGACAAGGACCGGGTTGAGGGCGAAGCGGCCGGGATGGGCGAGGAGATGACGACACACGCCGGCGCCAACAGCGCCATGGCCAAGAATGGCGACCTTGAGCTGCCGCGCCTCGAGGCCGTCGCCGGCCCGTTTCTCGACGGCGGCAATGCGCGTCGCATAGGGACGTCCAAGGGCGGCAACCTCGATCACCACATTCTGTTCCTTGGCCCGCGTGATGGCCTTGTCCTGGACCAGGCCGCGGCTGACCTTGGCGGCTTCGTCATAGTCGAGCTGGTCGAGGCGCTTGGCATTGGCGACCTTGGCCGGATCATCGGTATAGACCCCGTCGACATCCTTGATCAGGCGAACCCGGTCCGCGCCCAGCCAATGGGCGAATTCGACCGCTGTCAGATCCGTACCACCCCGACCCAGGGTGACCGGTCCGTCCGCGCCTTCGCCAAAGAAACCCGGTGCCACAATCACATCGACCGCCTCGAAGCGGGCCAGGACGCGCGCCTTGTCGAGGCCCGTCAGATTGGCGTCCAGCGCCTCGCCTTCCGCCCGCAAATCCATTTCATGCGGATCAAGCACGGCGGACGGGATGCCGGAGCGTTCCAGGGCCAGACCCATCAGGGCGGCCGATTTCAGCTCGCCGCAGCGCACCAGACGGGCGAGGAGGGCGTCGGAACAGCCCTGGCCGACATCATTGCCAACGCCGAACAGGGCATCGGTCTCGCCATCCAGCGCAGACACAACCGCGACGACTTTCTCGCCGGCGCGGACATGGCGATAGATCTCGTGGGCGGCGCGGGCATAGTCGTCCGGCGTGAACAGGACAGAGCTGCCGAATTTGAGAACGCTGAGTTTGAGCGGACGGCTGGGTTGGTCTGGCTGGGGTTGGTCTGGCAAGGCCATGGGTCGGGTCCTTCGGGTCGGGTCGATGTGAGATGTGTGGTGAGTGAGATCGGTGTGGATTTGAGGGGTCTGGCTGGAAATCAGGCATGAAAAAACCCGCTCGCCGGTTGGGGAGCGGGTTCGGTGTGTGCGGTGTGTCTGGTACCGCTACGCCACGTTGGCCGCTCCCCTTGTCCAGGAGGTCGTCGTGGTAATCATGGTGGTGGTACCGAGGCCGCCGAGGATGGCGCAGCCGGTCAGGCCCGAACCCGAAAGGGTCGGCTGGAGGCGGCTGATCATGTCCATGGCGTGGGCCATATCGACAAGTCCTTCGGTAGGCGGGCGACAGCACGATTGCTGCACCTGCAAAACTCGCAGACAAGAAGTGCGCAAAAATTTCGCGCCGTCAAACCCTTTTTGGCAGAAATTCTGTAATCAGGTGTTAAAGGGCGCCTTCGCGGGCATGATTTTCTCCGGGCAGGCGAGTGCACGTGCGAGCGTGATGCATGAAGGCTGAGCGCGTGCTGGCGCAGGCTGACCGGGTGGGGCACTCTCCTGGTCGCGAGCGGGCCTCGTCATGAGAGCGCCCGGGCATAGTCGATGGAGACATCATGATCCGGATGATTTTGGCGGTCCTGGCAGGCGTGATTGCGGGCGGTGTCGCGACCGGCCTCCTTGAGGCGCTCGGGCATGTGGCATTGCCCTTGCCGGACGGTTTGATCCCGGAGGACCTGAATGACCGCGAGGCCCTGAACGCCGCTCTCGCGCAGGTTCCGGATGCCAACCGCGTCGCGGTGATCGCGGCCTGGGCCGGCGGCGCCCTGGTGGCCGGCTGGCTCACCGCCACACTCGCACGCCGACATCACCTGGCGCTGGCCCTGGTCGCCGGTGGCGGCCTGCTCTTCGCCGGGTTGAGCAATCTGATCTTCATCCCCAGCCCGCTGTGGATGTGGGCCTTCGGACTGGCGGTTTTCCTGCCGATGGCCTGGCTGGGCTATCGGCTGGCGGGCAAGCGTGGGTGAGGGGCGCGTGTGCGCCTTCTCCCGACCGGACAAGAAAAAAGCCCCGACCAACCGGCCGGGGCTTTTCTGTTTGTCGTTGTGATCGGTGGCGCTACTCAGCCGCCGTCAGCTCGCGCACTTTCGGAGCGGCAGCGCGAACATAGGGCGCCACATGGGCTTCGAAGGTCTTGAAGTTCTCGTTGAACATGGCGACCAGCGAGGCCGCGCGGGCGTCATAGGCGGCCTTGTCCGACCAGGTTGAACGCGGGTCGAGAATGCCGGACTCCACACCCGCCACCGCGATCGGGACCATGAAGCCGAAATTCGGATCCTCACGGAAGGCCGCGCCATTGAGCGAGCCGTCCAGGGCGGCATTGAGCAGGGCGCGGGTGGCCTTGATCGGCATGCGGTTTCCGGTGCCATAGGCGCCGCCGGTCCAGCCGGTATTGACCAGCCAGCAATCGACATCGTGCCCGGCGATCAGCTCGCGCAGGAGCGCGCCATACTCGGACGGGTGACGCGGCATGAAGGGCGCGCCGAAACAGGTCGAGAAGGTCGCGGACGGTTCGGTCACGCCTTTCTCGGTGCCGGCGACCTTGGCGGTATAGCCGGACAGGAAGTGATACATCGCCTGGGCCGGTGTCAGCTTGGCGATCGGCGGCATGATGCCGAACGCGTCACAGGTGAGCATAACGACATTCTTGGGATGCCCGCAGCGACCGGTCTCCGACGCATTGGGAATGGCCGAGAGCGGGTAGGCGCCGCGGCTATTCTCGGCGAGGCTGTCATCATCGAGATCCAGCACCCGCGTCTCCGGGTCCATCACGACGTTTTCCAGCACCGTGCCCCACATCTTGGTGGTGGCGTGGATTTCCGGCTCGGCCTCGGCCGACAGTCGGATCATCTTAGCGTAGCAACCGCCCTCGAAATTGAACAGGCCGTTTTCCGACCAGCCATGCTCGTCATCACCGACAAGCGTGCGGCTGGCATCGGCGGACAGCGTTGTCTTGCCGGTACCCGACAGGCCGAAGAAGATCGCGGCATCGCTGCCGTCTTCACGTGCGTTGACCGAGCAATGCATCGGCATGATGCCCTTGGCGGGCAGGAGGTAATTGAGAATGGTGAAGACCGATTTCTTGGTCTCACCGGCATAGGACGTGCCACCGATCAGCACCATGCGGCGCTCGAAATCGACACCGATCACGGTCTCGGAGCGGCAGCCATGGCGGGCCGGGTCGGCCTTGAAGCTCGGCAGGTTGATGATGGTGAACTCGGCCGCGAACCCGGCATATTCCTCTGCAGCGGGAACGCGCAGGAGATGCCGGATGAAGAGGGAGTGCCAGGCCAGTTCATTGACCACACGAACCGGCAGGCGGTGGTCCAGGTCGGCGCCGCCGAACAATTGCTGGACGAAGAGTTCCTTGCCCGCCATGTGGGCCTGGAAGTCTTCCCACAGGGCATCGAAATGCGCCGGCGAGATGGCGGCGTTATTGTCCCACCAGACCTGGCTCTCGGTGGCATCGTCGCGGACCGTGAACTTGTCCTTGGCCGAGCGACCGGTATGGGCGCCGGTCTTGACGACCAGGGCGCCGCCCTCGGCGACTTCCGCTTCTCCGCGTTGAACGGTCTCCTGATAGAGACGCGCTTCATTCCAGTTGAGATTGATCGGTCCGGCCTGGATACCCAGTGCCGCGAGACCGCCGTCAAGACCTTCGGACTTGGACATGTTTTCCTTACCCCCAGTGTACCTGCGGCGCTTTTTCCCGCGTCGTCAGGCAGAACGCTTGTTCGCCCGCCGGACGCCTCGAAACGGGGCAGGGGCGGGCCTGTATCGTCGACGGACGCAAGTCACTTGCCAGTCCCGTCAAACACTCATGGTATGGGGCCGGTAGCAGATAGACAGAGACCAGAAAAGCCAAAAAGGCACGGTTCGGAAATGCAACAAAGGCAGGTGAAGTCCATGTTATCGCGAACATTTTTTCTGGTAATCGCAAATTTTGCTTTTCTTTGCAGCAACATCGCCGAGGCTCAGTCGGAAACTTCCGAGCCGTCGCGCGAAACGCACTTTCTCCAGCTCGCCCTGGACTGTGTTGACCGCGAATACCCCAACAAGATCTCTCACGTGCTGCAGTCCGACTCAGATGCCCGCACCCCGCGCGACCTGCATCCGGCCTTTTATGGCTGTTATGACTGGCACTCGGCCGTGCACGGCCACTGGCTGATCGTGCGCCTCCTGCGCGGCGGCCTGGGCGAGGCGGCCGATGCCGCCGCGACCGCGGCGCTGGATGGCCATCTCAATCCCGAGGCGATGGCGGGTGAAGTGGCCTATTTCCAGGCCGAGGGACGGGCGTCCTATGAGCGCCCCTATGGGCTCGCCTGGCTGCTTCAATTGTCCGCCGAGCTGCGCGAGTGGGATGATCCCCGCGCCGCGCGCTGGGCCGCGGCGCTGGCTCCCCTGGAGGCTGTTGTCGCAGACCGCTACCGGACCTGGTTGCCCAATCTCGCCTACCCGATCCGGATCGGGACCCATAATCAGTCGGCCTTCGGATTTGCCCTGGCGCTGGATTGGGCCCGCACAGCCGGCGATACGGAGCTGGAGGCCCTGCTGGTGGAGACCAGTCTGCGCTTCCATGCCGGCGACCAGGCCTGTCCGATCGGCTATGAGCCCTCCGGTGAGGATTTCCTGTCGCCCTGCCTGATGGAAGCCGATCTGATGCGCCGGGTCATGGACCGGCAGGCCTATGCCGATTGGCTCTCGGCCTTCCTGCCGGATATTCCCACCGACGGATCGGCGGACTGGCTGGAGCCTGGCGTGGTGCTGGACGCATCCGATGGCAAGCTGGTGCATCTGGACGGCGTGAATCTGTCGCGGGCCTGGAATCTCGAAGCCATTGCCGACGCATTGCCGAGCGATGACCCGCGTCGTGCCAGCCTGCTGGCGACGGCTGCGCGTCATGCCGAGAGCGGCATCGCTTCGGTGACCGGCGATGACTATGCGGGCGGTCACTGGCTGGCCAGTTTTGCGACCTATCTCATTACCGGTCGCGCGCTCGACATTCCGGGATGACGGAAAATTCATGGCGGGCCCGCTGACAGGCCTGGCCAGACTGCGATCCGGCTCGGGCTTTGACGGAGGTATGATGTCGTGAAGGCGAACTCTTGTGTTGGCGCGCTGCAGGGCGTTTGGGTCCTCACCGGCCTGCTGGGAATGACCGGTGCTGCTGAGGCGCAGTCTCATCCGCGCGTATCGCCGGACGGCGGCCGCGTCGCGCATTTCCAGTTCGATCTGGAGGCGGAGACCGCAGATATTCTGGTGACCGATCTGGCGACAGGCGAGACGTCGCGCCAGCCCACCGGACAGGGCTGGTCGGTGAATCCGGCCTGGTCGCCTGACGGGGACCGGTTGGCCTTTATTGGCGGGCCGCGCGGGATGAGCGACACGTGGGATGTGTATGAGGTCCGGCTGGGCGATACTGTGGCTACAGCCCTCACCGACACACCCGAACGCGAAATGCACACCCAGATCAGCCCGGCAGGCGACCGGATTGCCTTTGTGCGGATGACGCAGGGGCCCCGTGTGTGGATTCTTGACCGGGGCGACCCCGTCGCGCGCCAGATCACCACAGGGCCGGATCGGGATTTCCATCCGAAATGGGCGCCGGACGGGCTGTCCCTGGTTTTCGACCGGACGGACGAAGCAGGGCGATCCCGGATCATTCAGCTGACGGTGGCGGATGGCAGCGAAACCGTGATGGCCGAGGCGCCGGAGACAGGGCGGATCGGGCTTCCCAATGTCGCCCCATCGGGCGAGGTCTATGCCATTGTGTCGACGGGCATGCAGTCCTCCCTGGTCCGGCTGGAGGCGCCTGGCGTCTCGGACACCCTCCTTCACTCCGGACCCGGCGAGCGGTTCGGGGCCTTCGATTTTCATCCGGACGGGCGGTCCGTCTTCCTGTCGGTGACCGGCGGTGATGATCAGACGCGACTATACCGGGTCGAGATTGAGACCGGCGCGCGGTCGCTGATTCACGAATAGGCTCAGCGACCGGCGGGTGCGGGCGCCGGGATGTGCTCGCTTTCTCCGTCGGGCAGGCGGAAACGCCCGGTGTCGGGGAAACCGGATTGCGCGGCCCTGGACCAGTCCTCGCGCGCGGTGGCAATGGTCTCCCGGTCCGGGCCGACGAAATTCCAGTCGATGACGCGGGCGCCCAGTGAGCGGCCGCCGCACAGCATGATCCGGCTGTCCTGCTCTGCCCGCAAACGCGGTGTTTCGCCGCTCGCCAGAACGGCCATTTCGCCGGGCTCGACCGGGTCATCGCCCAGCATGACGCGGCCTTCCACGACATAGACGGCGCGCTCGTCATGCTCGATGTCGAGCAGGATCTCGCTGCCAGCGGGCATTTCCCCATGCAGGTAGAAGATTGGCGAGAAGACCGCGACCGGGGCTTCCCGGTCCCAGGCTGTGCCGAGTATCAGGCGGAAGCGGGCGCCGCCCCGCTCGAAATCGGGCAGGCTGGCTGCGGGGTGATGGAAAAAGGCCGGCGCCATGTCCTGATGGTCCAGGGGCAGCGCCACCCAGGTCTGGATGCCGTACATCCTGTGGCCGGCGGCGCGCTCCGGATCCGGAGTGCGTTCCGAATGGACCACCCCGTGACCGGCCGTCATCCAGTTCACATCGCCCGGCCGGATGACCAGGTCTTCACCCAGGCTGTCGCGGTGCTGCAGGGCACCGTCGAACAGGTAGGTCACGGTCGCCAGTCCGATATGCGGGTGAGGGCGCACATCGATGCCGTCTCCGGGTGCGAATTCGGCCGGGCCCATCTGATCGAAGAAGATGAATGGGCCAACCATGCGCTGTTTCGCATAGGGCAGGACGCGTCGAACCTCGAAACCGCCGAGATCCCGTGTCCGACCAGAGAATTTGCGTGCGTGCGTATCGGGCATGACGTGGCCTCCGACTGATATTTGCATTGCGACCTCACACGGGCGTGGCTTGCGCGGCGCGCTGCGGTCTTCATAGTGTCGCCCGAATGTGTCGGGAGGACTTCATGAAATCAATTATCGCGCTTGGAATGACAGTCTTTCTGTCTGCGGAAACACTGGGCCAGGACGGGTTCGCCCTGACGCCCGAGCAGGCGGAAACCGCTCAGGCGCTGGTCGAGACGGCCCTCGACAGTGATCTGGGTTACGAGATCGTCGAATCGCTGACCACGCAGGTCGGACCGCGCCTGGCGGGCTCGGAAGCCGAAGCTCGCGGCCGGGACTGGGGTGTCGCGCTGGGTGAGGAACTCGGCTTTGACCGTGTCTCGGTCGAGGGTTTCACCATGCCCTTCTGGGAGCGTGGAGATCTCGAGATTGTCATGACGGCGCCCTATGAGCAGGCGCTCTACGGCTCCGCGCTCGGTGGATCCGGTCGTTCGCCGCGCCTCGGCGCCGTGAATGCCGAGATCGTTTATTTCCGCAATATCGATGCGCTGACGGCGATTGAGGATGGCGCACTGGACGGCAAGATCGCCTTCGTCGATGGCGAAGCCATGGTGCCAAGCCAGACCGGTGCCGGTTATGGCCCTGCCAATCAGCGACGCCGCATCGGCTGGCAGCATGCCGAGCGTGGCGGGGCGGATGCACTGGTCGTGCGGTCGGTTGGCTCTGACAGCCATCGTATGCCGCACACCGGCATGATGAGTTCGGATAACGGCGAATGGGCTGATATTCCCGTCATCGCGATTTCCAATCCGGATGCGGATCATCTGCGCCGCCTGCACAATTCCGGCGAGGCGATCGAAATGCGCATCCGGTCGACCGCCGGCTGGCGCGGTGAGGTCACCAGCGGCAATGTCGTGCTGGATCTGATCGGCCGCGAGAATCCGGAGGAAATCGTCCTGATCGGCGGGCATCTGGATAGCTGGGATGAAGGCACGGGTGCGGTTGATGACGGCGCCGGCGTGGCCATCACCACCGCGGCGGCCGCCCTGATCGCGCAATTGCCCGAGCGTCCGCGCCGGACCATTCGCGTTGTCATGTTCGGTGCCGAGGAAGTCGGTCTCCTGGGTGCGCGCGCCTATGCCGAACAGCATGCAGACGAGATCGCCAATCATGTCCTGGCCACCGAATCCGATTTCGGGGCCCGCACTATCTGGCAGCTGGTCTCGAACGTGTCCGAAGAGGGTACGCCGGCCGTGGATGCCATTGGCGATATTATCGCGCCGCTGGGCATTATCCGCGGTGGCTCAAACGTGCCTGGCGGCGGGCCCGACATTATTCCGCTGGCCATGCAAGGCGTGCCGACCGTGCGCCTGAATCAGAACGGGTCGGATTATTTCGACCTGCACCACACGCCGGATGACACGCTGGACAAGATTGATCCGGACGAGCTGGCCCAGAATGTCGCGGCCTATGCGGCGCTGGTCTATCTCGCGGCCGAATCGGATGTCGACTTCCGCGGCGAGTAACCCCGCGCCAGATCGGAAAACGTGACTGCGTCGAGCGGGCTACCCTGGGTGGCCCGCTCGTTTCGTTGTGCCCAGATTTGGCCCTGATTGATCCAGATTTCTTCGCAATCCGTCCCGCTTTGGTCGCAATGAAGAATTACGGCTTAACCATTCCAACGCTGGGGGGCGTCGGATTCGAGGGACAGAAATCAACCCGACCCATGATCCCGCACGGGGTCGGTCGATGGGGGATCCGATGGCTAAGACGACCGGCAACCAAAAGCGCAAACCTTGGTTTTCCTACATCCTGATCATTATCGCCCTTGGCAGTATGATCACCTTGTTCAATTCGGGCGCGCTCAATGCCGGTCGCGGCAGTTTCGGCCTTTTCGTCACCGACATGTTCGACACGCTGATCTCCGGGCGTGCGGACGCCGAGCCGGACCAGCCGGCCGCGGTCACGCTGGCGGATATCGGCGAGAGTGACGGCCTCTTCATCGCCGGCTACCCCTCCTAGGCCACCTTTAATCTGCCGACGGTTCGGAATACGCCTGTCAGCCAGGTCCGCCTGGTCCTGCAGGGGACGCAGGACCTGTCCGACAGCGCCATCGCCGCCATGCGGGTCGTGGTCAATGGTGAGCGCGTCCTGGAGCGGGTCCTGGTGCCCGGAACCCGCGAGTTTCGCTGGGTGGTCGCACTGCCCGAGAGCGCTCTGCACGGGCAGGAACTGAATGTGGGTATCCAGCTGCACGGCGATCTGCCTGATGCGCTCTGCCACAATGACCGCTCCATCGGCGCCGTCGTAACCCTGGATGCGCGCTCGGGCATCGAAATGGATCTGCGCAGCGCGGTGTCCTCCCTGCGTGATGCGGTCAGCTTGCTGCCGTCGGAAGTGACGATTGCCGTGCCGGCGACTGGAGATGCGGATTTCGTGCCGCTGGCCATGCGGCTGGGCGCGCGCATGACGCAGCGCGGCTATCAGGTCAAATTCATGGATCTGGAAGAGCTGGGTCGCTACCGGCTGGCGACGCGCGGCCTGATCCTGCTCGGCTCCGAAGCCCAGCTGGCGGCTGGTGGTTTCGAGCGTTTTGGCAATGACCAGCATGGCGGCGCGGCAACCCTGTGGCGGCAAGGCGATTTCGTCCATCTCGGCCTGACAGAAGCGGACCGCATGGATGTCGCTGATTTCATCACGTCGGACATGCTGCCACTGGCCCGCACGGCCTTTGTCTCGCCGTCGCAATTCGTCGAGTCTCATGATGAGGCCCTGATGACCCGTTTTGGCGATATCGGCGTGGACACCTCCATCCAGCGGATCGCCGAGGCGCGCAGCTGGGATATCGGCTATGGCCTGGCCGCCCTGCCGGACGGCCGTGTGCCGGACCGCCTGCGTCTGGCCATCCGGCTGCCGGAAGGACCCGGTGACTTCACCAATCTGGTCCATACCGAGCTCAATGGCGTGTTGATCGACAGCCGCCACATGGAAACGGGCCGGCTGAACATGTTCACGCTGAACCTGCCGCATGAAGTTCAGAATTTGCGCAATGATTTGCGGGTCTCGGTTCAGCGTCACCGCGAAGCGGGCGGCTGCACCATCACGGCGCGCCGCTATCCGGTGCAGCTCTTGCCGGAATCGGGCTTTCTCTATGATGAGGTGTCCGAGCCGCTGGCCGGCCTGGCCGGGCTGCCGCATCTCTTCCGCGACCGTGTCGCACTGCGCTTCCCGTCCGGTCTGGAGGGCAGGGAACGTCTGGACGCGCTGGAACTGGGTTCGGAAGTGGTCGCCAGCTTCGTGCCGCTGACCGCGGTGATTGATTTCGATTATGTCGATACCGCAGCCGGCCGGGCCAATGACGCGATCGAGCCCTTCATCGCGATCAATCACGCGCCATCCAATGTCATCCTGCCGATCGGCATCGAGGGTGACCGTCTGGCGATGCGCGATACGCGCCGGGTCAACAGCGCCGATATCCGGTCCGTCTCCAATGTCGGTATCCTGCAGGCCGTGACCGCATCGCTGGCGCGTCCGGGGCCGGGCCAGCCGGACCGGATTGTCGACATTCCGGGATTGGTGGCTCATGCGCTGGGCACGCCGCCCTCGCTGATGACCTCACCGATCGGCCAGGAGCAGGTCTCGGTTGTGCATGATGAAGGCGCGGTCCTGACCCTGGAATAGCCGGCGGCGGGCCTTGCCCGGCGCCCGGCACTGACCGGTCGTGCCGCTGTGTTCTAACTCACGATGACCGGCGGTTTTTCGACCCGCTCAATGTTCTCCCCTGCGGGAACCGCAAGTGGTTTGGGCGGGTCGAAGCGCCGCTCTTTCGCCGAACCCGGATAGACCAGGGTCAGCGTGGCGCCGAGCGTGTAGTAGGACCGCAGCAGGCGGAAAGCCATATAGGCCGGCATGTAGAGGATCAGGTCCGGGCGGCGCCAGAAGGCGACCACCGCACAGGCCATGATGAAGGGCATGCCGAACATGACAGCCAGGACCGTGGTCAGGTGCGGGTGGTCGTAGATTCCCCCGTACAGGAAGAAGAGCACGGCGCCATAGATCGCCAGCGGCGCCATCATGGCGCGTCGGGCCCCATTGATCAGGGTGAAGGGCAGAACCACTGCGCCGGTGATCAGATTGCCCTGGAACAGCATGGCGCGATTATGCGCCGAGACGTGATAAAGGCTGCGGAACCAGCGGGTGCGCTGCTCGCGCAGGAACTCCATGCTGTCGGGCACTTCGGTGCGGAATTTCACGCGCGGGTCCGAGACGGCGCGATAGCCCAGATTGGTCATGCGCAGGACGATGTCCGTGTCCTCGCCATTCATCTCCTCGACAATACCGCCAGCCTCCATCAACACGCCGCGGCGATAGATGCAGAACATGCCGGGAATGCCGAGAATGCCGTTGAAGGCGCCCAGCGCGACCTGGAAGAACCCATGCCGGTTGAGCACCTCGATCGTGCGGAACTTGTCCAGCAAGCCGGTTTTCTTGAGGGGCAGGGGCAGTCCACCCACCACGCCAACTGTGGCGCTGGCGAAATGGCGCATGGCGAGGCGCAGGGATTTCGGGTCGATCTGGGTATCGGCGTCGACCCGCACGACATAGTCTTCGCTGATCAGTTCAAGGCCGTGATTGAGGGCCTTGGCCTTGCCGGGAATTGTGCTTTCGATGACCTCGCCACGGGCGCAGCGGCATTTGGCAATGGCCTGCCGGGCAATCTCCGCCGTGTCATCGCTGGAGCAGTTCTCCATCAACAGGATACGCACCGGTCCATCATAATTGCCCGCGGCTTCATCAATGGCGTCGATGGTCTGGGCGATGAGGTGGGATTCATTGTGGGCCGGAATGAGGACCGCAACCGGTGGCTAATAGGCGCGCCGCCGTGACAGGGCATTGCGCACCGTTCCCACCGCAGCCAGCTGTACGGTGAAGAATTGCTGCGCCAGAAAGACGCCGGGACCCATACCGCCCAGCAGGGCGAGATTGCGCAATTGCTCGACTTCGGCGCCGTAGAGCGTGATCGCAACCACGGCCCCGATGGCGGCGACCAGGGCTGCAGCGCTCACCATCCAGTATTCGTAATAGCGTCCCCGGCGGCGTACAGGAGACCCGCACGGGCCAGGCAGGCGGGCCTGGTTGAGCACGGTATGCGGGAAGATCGCCAGTCCGGAGAGGCCGACGAGGATTTGTTGAACGTGCACCGGCCAGACCGCGTCGGCCTGCTGCCAGGACAGGAGCGCGGCGCCGTCGACGATCGCGGCAACACCCGCCAGCTTGATCAGGAAGCTGAAACCAAGTTTCAGGCGGGCCAGGACAGGGCCATGCGCATACGCCGCATAGACCACGAAGAAGATGACCAGGAAGATGCGGATGGGAAGCACCGCATTGAAGCGGTCTGCGGTGAAGAAGATCAGATCGGTCGGTACGCTGCCCGGCCATTGCGCATTGGCCCAGGCCGCGGTCGAGAGCGCCAATATGGTGAGGGCCAGAAAGCTGATCAGGAAGCCGTCCGTCACCGAACGGTCGCGCTTGACGCTGATCCCCTTGGGGGCGCTGTCGACTGAGCGGAAGAAGTCAGCGGGTCGGGCGGCCTTGCCCGTACCGGACCGGTCCTGGCGATCCTTGCCTGCCATCTGAACCCCTGTCTTACAACGACTTTGCCGGTATGACCGGCAGCTGAATGACTGCGCCCAATTTCGGCCCGGAAGCCACCCTAAGACTTGAAAATATCAATATTATGGCGTCGAGGCGATGGCGAAAGTCCCGCTGCGGCGATAAGCTTGAAGCAACTATACGGCATCTCGGGGGATCCGCCATGAAACCTTCCATCTCCACCTTGCTGGCGGGCGTCGCAGCCCTGTCCCTGATTCCCGGCGCGGTCAGCGCCCAGGACGCCCGGATTGAATTCCGTTCGGACAATGCCGTGCAACGGTCCGACCCCTTCATCGATCAGGACGTGCTGGAGCCTCAGGGCGCTTTTGATCTGGAGACGGGATTCGACAGCAATAACTGGCTGCGCATCGTCAAACCGGTCGGGGATGGCAGGGTCTGGCGGTTTGAGCAGCAGGCCCGCCTGCGTCTCTATGAGGACCGCGACGATCTCGACTCCATCCTCTTCACGCCGCGCGTCCAGTACTGGGCCCCGGTGGGCGAGCACTGGCAGATGCGCGCGATCGCCGAGGCCTCTGTTCTCAATCGCGATGGCGCTCGCCATTACACCCGTTTCCAGGCTGAGGGGCAGATGCGGTACCGGCCGGCTGACAATCGCGAAACCGTGCTGCGCCTGCGGGCCAACCAATATGATTTCGGCGACCAGGTCGTCACCGGCCTGGACCAGACCCAGTGGCGGGCCGGGATCGAGCAATATGGCTATGGAGAGAACAGGCGCTCCGGCTGGTATCTGGCCGGCTTCTTCACCTCATCGAGTGCCGATGCCGACCGGTTCAGTTTTTCTGAAACCACCCTGCGGGCCCGGTCCTGGCAACCCTTGGGGGAGGACACGCGCGGTGAAGTGCGGCTGGAAGCTTCCCAGCGCAGCTATGACGGTCCGTTCTCGGCGGTGCAGATGTATGAGCGCGAGGACACACGCTGGCGCGCGACCGGCCGCGTCGAGCACGGCCTGACGGACCAGGTCACGCTCTATGGCGAAGCCGGCTATGTCGACAATGATTCCAATATCGATCTGCGCAGTTATTCCGGTGCCGTCTTCCAGATCGGCATCCGCATCCAGAATCGCTGACCGGGAGCGCTAGCTGCCGACGATGCCGTAGGCACCGCCACGCTCGATAGCGGCCTTGTAGGCGGGGCGGGCGTGCATGCGGGCGACATAGGCGGTCAGATTCGCGTAGCGGCTATCCAGCCCGCCACGTGCCACGGCGGCCTCGAGCGGGAAGGTGAGCTGGACGTCCGCTCCGGTGAATTCAGATCCGGCGATCCAGTCGCGACCCTCGAGATAGGATTCGATGTAGCCGAACAGGGATGCCAGCTCCGGGTCAACAAAGCCGTCGCGGAGCCGGCTTGCGACCTGCTTGATGATCGGCTTGACGAAGAAGGGCGCCTTCGATTTCTCGATCTGGCCCGTCAGCAGCTTGATCAGGAGCGGCGTCATCAGCGAGCCCTCGGCGAAATGCATCCAGTACACATATTCGCGATGGGCTTCGGTGCCGGCAGTCGGTTTCAGGCCCGGCGCATAGGTGTCGACCATGTATTCGACGATGGCCCCTGACTCGGCGATCACCAGGTCGCCATCGGTGATCACGGGCGATTTTCCCAGGGGATGAATGTCGCGCAATTCCTTCGGCGCCCGCATCGTGGTGGCGTCACGCTCGTATTTGCGGATGTCATACTCCAGCCCGATCTCCTCCAGCAGCCAGAGAATGCGTTGGGACCGGGAATTGTTGAGATGATGGACGGTGATCATGGGGCTCTGCCTGTCTGACTGGATTTCGTCACCAAATAGGGGCCTTGGCCGGAAAGGCAAAGCCAAGGGCGACCAAAGTCAGTCGAGCTGGACGTCAATTACGTCCGGACGGGGCGATGACCAGCCCGGAACAGGCTGGCCGAGCTCAAGTCCGAGATGACCGAGAAGGCGTTCAAGCCCGGCCACAAGTTCGGCCTCTCCGTCGGCGAGGTCCAGCAAGGTGTAGCGGGAAAGAGCGAGCACATTGCCGACATGGGTGTGGCCGTGATCCGCGAGCCGGAAGGCGAATTCGAGCAGATGGCGTTGTCGCGCACACAGGCTCACCACGTCTCGGTCCAGAAGGGAGTCCCGGGGTGGCGGGGCGAGAGATCGCGGCGGTGTCGTGCCGGCTTCGTCATCCCGATCAGCGGCGAAGGACGCCATTGCAAACCCCATCAATTGCGTGTGTCGGTCAATTCAACACAACATATAGTGGGGCCGGTCGCCGGGCGCACAAATGCATATTCTATGCAGGGCGGGCTTTGCCTGTGGAAAACCGGACTGGCGCAGACGTCGGTCGCGACTCAGATGTCGGACCAGCTCACGGTCATGCCGAGTCGGCGGAAAACATCGGTCCAGTAATCCTGAAGCGCGCCACGCTGCTCCGCCTCCCAGCTGTCGCGGGGGATGAGCTGGATCTCCAGATAAACTCCGCGCAGGCTGTCGCCATAAGTGTCGCGGATGGCTGTTGCGACGTCGTCGGCCGGCGGGATGCGGTCTTCAAGGGCACCCCGTCGGCGGCCATAGACCGAAAAAATATCCGAGTTCTGCAGCATGTCGGAGACCAGCACGATGCGGCGACCGGGAATGGTCGCATCGAAGTTCGGGTCCTGGGCAAGCCGGGCAAGTGCCTCGATGATCGGGCTGGACGGGGCGTCCTTGGGCAGAACGAGATCGGCGAGGGCACGGTCCAGAGGTTCCGCGAACAGCGCCTCATAGCGGGCCTGGACGCGTTCCGGGTTGCGATAGAGCGGATTGACCTGTTCGCCCGCGCCGGGATTGCAGAGGGAGAAGCTGTTCGTGTTGCGCAGCTGCCCGCTCTCATTGAGTTCGTAGAGGGAGAGACGCTCGCCGACAGCGAGCGTGTCGCGCTGCGCCAGGATGAGACCTTCGATCCCCTCGGCCTGTTCAGCCGAGTAGAGGTCGGTCTTGTCGATGACCACCGCCCGATGGGGCGGGAAGGAATCGGCCAGGCACAAGGTCTGGCTGTCATATTCCTCAGGCGTCAGCGTGAGGTAGAGATAAGTGATGCCTCCGAGAACCGCAGCTATGATTGCCAGGTTCAACAGGCCTATGGCGTCGCGTCCGGACATTGCCCCCTCCGTCGCTCCCCGTGAGCGCGCGGGCCAGCCCGGCCCGCGCGGCGCACCTTAGCGGCGCTCGCTCGGACCGGCCAAGTCCTGACAGATCTCATCGAGCAGATTTTTTGCCTCGACCAGTTCTTCCAGTTCCGGCTGGGAGAGCTTGCGGGCATCTTTCCAGCCCGCCTCCAATGCCTTTTCCAGGTCGCGCGAAGCCGCTTCCAGGCGACGGGTAACACCGCCATAGCCCGGGATGGCATCGTCGAAAGTGCGGCCCTTGAAGACTGCGATGGCGGCGAAGGTCGTGCCCAGAATGAAGAGCAGCAGGGCTTCCAGCGTCTGCAGACCGAACGGATTGCTCCGCGCTTCGACGACCGGGGTCAGCACGGTCCCGGTCATCTCTGCGCCGCCGAGTGCCAGCGTGGCCGCGTTCAGCTCGAGCAGGTCGCGGAAATGGGCCGCGGTCAGATTGAGCAGAATGAGAAAGGCGATTCCGACTGCCACGCCCGCGGCTGCCAGACCGGAAATGATCGGGCGGTTGCGGTTGGACATGTGACGAAGACCAATGAAACCGACCAGGAAGAAGGCGGCGATGACATTGGTGAAAGAGACGGTGATCGCCTGCAGCCAGCCACCGAGCAGACCGAGGTCCGAGCCCGTGGAGAAGAAGTAGGCATTGGCCAGGCCTTCAAACAGGACAAGGGTCGCCAGCACCGAGAAGTGCAGGATGTGCGAGCTGGGATAGATGGCAGCCCGGTCGATCGGCTTGACAGCCGGCTTGTCTGTACCGGCCGTATCCTCGACCGCACCACCCCAGGTGCGACGGAATTTCAGCAAGTCTTCACGGCGGGCGCGAGCGATGGCTCGGGCGCGACCCAGCTGGATAAGCGCAGCGGGTGACCGCGTTTCGCGGAACTCGGCGAGATCCGGACGCAATTCCAGATCGGCTTCGATAACATTTTGATCTAAGGGCATGGCCTCCCCCTATTTCGACCAAGCCGGATTGGCTCTGACACCATGGTTAATTTGCAATTGTGAAGCGAAATGGCTCGGATTGCGGCAATTTTGAGGGGAAACGCGTCTCATTTGGCGGGCAGGCTATTGAAGTCCGGTCATCCGCGCCGCACCTTCTCCGGCAAATCAGCGTGAAGGGGGAGTTCATGTCCGGTATCAAGACATCGCGCAGAGACGTGTTGAAAGGCGGCGCAATTGCTGCCGTGACTGCCGGTGCAGCAGGCCCCGCCCTGGCGCGGCAGGAGACCGCCTCTGCCGCGCAGGCGAGTGCGCCCGGCGTCACGACCGAGACGCTGCACTGTGCCGAATCGCTGTTCGACGTCAGTTACACCGATGCCGAACGGGAAATGGTTGTCGCTGAAATCGATGGCTGGATCGACCGCATGACCCGCCAGCGGGCGCACGCCAAACCCAACACATTGTCACCCGCGACGGTCTTCGACCCGCGCCTGCGGTCGCGCAGCTATCGCGATCAGGGCAATGCGCTTGTCCCGTCCGGCGTTGATGCCGGCCCCCTGCCGTCTGATCCGGCGCAGATCGCCTTTGCGCCGGTCTGGAAGCTGGGACAATGGCTGCGCAGCGGAGCCATCACGTCCCGCCGCCTGACCGATCTCTATCTCCAGCGGATCGAGGCGCATGGCGCGACGCTGGAATGCTTCGTGACGGTGACCCCCGAGCTTGCCCGCGCGCAGGCCGACGCGGCCGATCGCGAGCTGGCGGCCGGCCAGGACCGTGGGCCGCTGCACGGCATTCCCTATGGCATGAAGGATATTGTCGACGTCGCCGATGTCCGAGCGACCTGGGGCGCCACGCCCTATCAGGACCGGGTCGCCGAGATTGATGCGACGGCGACCGTCAAATTGCGCGAGGCGGGGGCTGTCCTGCTGGGCAAGACCACCAATGGCGCCATCGCCTATGGGGATCGCTGGTTTGGCGGCATCACGCGGAACCCCTGGAATACCGAGGAAGGCTCCTCCGGCTCCAGCGCCGGCTCGGCTTCGGCGACGGCAGCCGGCCTGGTTGCCTTCGGGATCGGTACCGAGACGCTGGGCTCGATTGTGTCGCCCTCCAATCGCTGTGGCACAACCGGTTTGCGACCGAGTTTTGGACGCGTCTCGCGTCATGGAGCGATGGCCCTGTGCTGGTCGCTCGACAAGATCGGTCCGATTTGCCGCTCCGTCGAGGATACCGGCGCGGTCCTTGCCGCGCTGAACGGGTATGACGGGGCGGATGCCGGTTCGCTCGCGGTGGGGCTGGAAATCGATGCCGGACGATCCGTCGCCGGTATGCGTGTTGGCTATAATCCAGCCTGGTTCGAGGCCGGCACGGACGCTGACCGGGCCGCACTTCAGGCCGCGCGCGACGCCGGGGTGGAGCTGGTCGAGATCGAATTGCCTGCCTTGCCCTATGACGGATTATTCGCCGTCGTGGAGGCTGAATCGGCGGCGGCCTTCGAGCATCTCACCCTGTCCGGCGAGGATGACAGCCTGGTCTGGCAGGACCCGGCGGCCTGGCCGAATACCTGGCGCCGGGCCCGTTTCATCTCGGCGGTGGACCTGATCAATGTCGATCGTTTCCGCCGCGAAGTGATGGAAATGATGGACGGGGTGATGGAGGGGCTGGACGCGCTGATCGGCCCCAACTTCGCCAATGCGCTTCTCGTCATCACCAATTATACCGGCCATCCGCAACTGGCTTTCAAGTCAGGCTATAACCAGGTGCCGACGCGCTCGATTTTCGGCGATCCGGCTGGTGAGAACGCGACACCGCACCGTGTGCCCCAGACGACCAGCCTCTGGGCGCCGCTGTTCGAGGAGGGCAATCTGGTCGCGCTGGGGCGCGAGCTGGAACGCCGCCTTGCTGTTGCCGATGATCATCCGCCCGCCTTCCTCTAGGAGTTCGCCATGAAATTCTACGATTACAACGCCGCGCCGAGCCCGCGCCGGGCCCGCATCCTGATGGCTGAAAAGGGTGTTGCCGTTGAGACGGAGCAGGTTGATCTCGGTACGAGGGCGCAGTTCGAGGAGCCCTACCGAACCATCAATCCGCGTTGCACCGTACCGGCGCTGGCGCTCGATGACGGCACGGTCCTGTGTGACAACGCCTCGATTGCCCGCTATTTCGAGGAAATCTATCCCGACCCGCCCATGCTTGGCCGCACGCCCGTTGAAAAGGCGCTGGTCGCGGAGTGGACTGCGCGGGTTGAGGGTGAGGGCCTGATGGGTGTTGCCGAAGCGCTGCGCAACCGCTCCGAATTCTTCAAGGATTCCTCGGTGACGGGCCCCAATCGCTACGCCCAGGTGCCAGAACTGGTCGAACGGGGGCGGGCGCGAGCGTCTGCCTGTCTCCAGGACCTGGACGCGCGACTTGGCGAGGCCGCCTATCTGGCTGGTGACGCCTTCTCGGCCGCCGACATCGCCGCCTATGTTTTCGTCGACTTCACCGCCTGGATCAAACTGCCCATGCCTGAAGGCCTCGAGAATCTCGCGCGCTGGCGCGAAGCGGTTGGCGCTCGCCCCAGCATCCAGGCCTGATCTGCCTCAGGCGGATCAGGATTGCCGCGTCGGATAGACGGTCTCGCCTTTCAGGCGCAGCTCGAACAAGTCCGGCCGGGAGTAATGCCCGGCCGGGTCACACGCCGATTTCGCCTTGCGGATCTCGTCGAGACTGGCGGTCGCATAAAGGATGGTTTCGCCGTCGGCGGGGCCGGCGATGATCTCGCCGCGCGGATCAATGATCACGCTCTGTCCGGTATGCTCGATGGTGCTGAGCGGCTTGAAGCGGTCGGGCACGTGGGTGTGCAGCCGCAGGCCGGCGGGTGCGATCACATAGGCGCCGGACTGACTTGCGAACGCGCGGGACAAGAGAACCTGGCGTGACCAGACGGGGTCGTTCGGCGCGGTTTCCGGTTCGCGTCCCGGCCAGGCGGCCACATGGAATTGCGTGCCCTGGCTGATCAGCGTGAAGCCGGGCAGGACAATATTGTGCTCCCAGCAATTCAGCCCTGACAGGCGGCCAAAGGGTCGGGCATGAACCACCAGCCCTTCCGCATCCCCGTCCGCCCATACTGATCGCTCATGATGGGTGGGTTTGAGCTTCCGGTGTCGCCCAAGCAGGTCGCCCTCGCGGGAAATGAAGACAAGGCTGGCATAGACCGAGCCCTCGGTCGCCGGATCCAGCTCGGCAATCCCGATCACGACATCGGTGCCGGCCTGGCGTGCCGCACGGCACAGAGCGGCGATTTCCGGGCCGTCCAGTCTTACCGCCTGTTCGACATAGAGCGCCGCGGCCTCCCACCAGAGATCGCTCAACGGGGCCTCGATGAAAAAGGGATAGCCGGGCAGCCAGGTCTCGCCGAAAGCAGCGAGGTCCGCACCGCCCCGGCCAGCCTCGGCAATCAACGCACAGGCTTTCTCGGTCGAGGCCTTGCGGTCAAAGAAGACGGGCGCGGCCTGGATGGCCGCGAGCTTGACCTGTTTCACTGCGCCGCTCCGTTTTCCCGGGCGCCAGGATCGTATTCCTCGAACCAGCGCAGGATCTCTGCGACCTTGGTCAGAAGACGGCTGGGCCGCGAGTTCGAGATGCCATGGAAGCTCTCCGGAATGATGACCAGGCGCGTCGGCACACCGTTCAGGTGGAGCGCGGAATAATACTGCTCGGTCTCGGCCCGTGGTGTGCGCAGGTCGGCGCCGCCGACCATCATCAGCGTCGGTGTCGAGACATGGCCGACCAGGGACAGCGGAGACCGGCGCCAATACTCGTCAGGGTCTTCCCAGGGGGCGCTGGCGAACCAGTAGCGGTAGAAGAATTGCGGCAGGTCGGAATAGAGCACGAAGCTCGACCAGTTGATCACCGGCTTGACCGAAGCGGCGGCTGCAAAGCGATCCGTATTGCCGATGATCCAGGCGGTGAGAAGCCCGCCGCCCGAACCGCCGGTGACGAAGAGGCGGTCGGGATCGATGAAGCCGCGCTCCAGCATGTGATCGACCGCCCCCATCAGGTCGTCATAATCCTCCCCCGGATAGGCGTGATGGATGAGGTTGGCGAAATCATAGCCATAGCTCGTTGAGCCGCGCGGATTGGTATAGACGACGACATAACCCGCCGCGGCCATGAGCTGGAGCTCAGCGGAGAAGGTCGGCCCGTAGGCGGTGAAGGGGCCGCCATGGATTTCCAGGATCATCGGCCAGGTCCGGCCGGGGTCGAAATCGGGCGGGTAGAGGACCCAGCCATAGATGTCTCGACCATCGGCGGGCGAGGCCCAGCTGATCGCCTCGGCCGGGGAGAGGTCGATATCGGACAGGACGTCACTGTTGAGATCGGTCAGCCGCGCCGTCTCGCCACCGGCGTGCACAATCGCCAGCTCGGCCGGCTGTTGCGGCGAGCCCGGCGTAAAGGCGATGTCGCCGGCATCGGAGACGCTGTAGGACCCACCGGTATAGGGGCGTCCGAATGTGGCGCCGATCAGTCCGTCCGCGACAATGCTCAGCTCGCCGTCGAGATTGACCCGTCCGACCCGCGTCGTGCCGCGATCATCGAACTGGACATAGAGGCTGGCGCTGTCGGCGGCCCATTGCGGACTACCCACAGACCGGTCGAGTAATGCGGTCAGCGAGCGGGTCTCGCCGGTCTCGGTCGAGCGCAGATACAGCTCGGTATTGTGATAGCCCATGCGGCGGTCATCAAAGCCGAGATAGGCAATCCAGCGCCCATCCGGGGACGGACGCGGGGAGGCATCAGGGCCGCGACGATCGGTCAGCTGGGTCACACTGCCCGTCGCTATGTCGAGTCGATGCAGTTCATTGTCCGGCGGCAATTGACCCAATTGTTCGCGACGATCAGCCGAAAAAAGAAGTGACTGGCCATCCGCGCTGAAGGCAAAATCGCCGGATCCGCCGCGTGCGTCCTGGCTCAGCGGTTTGACGTCGCCGGTCTCCAGCTCGACCAGGTAGAAATACTGCGTGCCCGGCGGTATGGCGCCGGCGCCGTCGAGGCGGAAAACGAGCCGGTTCTCGACCTCGGCAGAGGGCGCGCGGTCGGCACCTTCCGGGATGGCAGGCAGGGCGGCTGCCGCCAGTCCCGGCTGTGCCCGGAAGACCGAATAGGCGAGATGACGGCCGTCCGGCGACCAAGCCAGACCGCCAGGCGCGCCGGGCAGGTCGGTGACATGGCGGTCATCCCCGTTTGGCGCGCGTGTGTGCAGGCTGACGCCCTGCTCGTCGGCGCGGGTATAGGCGAGGTATTGGCTGTCGGGAGACCATCGCGGCATGCCGGTCGGAATGCGGGCCTCGGTGAGGGGCTGGTGGCCGCTGCCATCCGGCTCGATGAGCCAGATCGACGAACGGGTTTGGTCGAGGGCTGCATCGTTTGTGCGCCGCACATAAGCGATGGTGGAACCGTCCGGCGATATCTGCGGTCCCGATACGGCTTCGAGCTGGAAGACGCTTTCTGCTCGCAGGGGTGTGTCAGATTGGCCGCATGCTGCGCCAGCAAAGGCGATCCCCGCAAGAAGTCCAGTTATCGGTTTGTACACAAACACTCTCCATCCGTCCCCGTTGCGCGAAAGACTGCGCGCTCGTCCCTCATGTCACACTCGCCGGGCAAAGCTGTGGCCCGACGGCAACAAAGCGTCAAAAAGCGCGCCAATTCGAGCCTTGGGTGCGGTTTTTCGTGTGGGCGACGCAGCAAATGTGCTTCACCCAATCCTGCAATTGGATCAAGTTGCACGCTTATGATGGGACAAAGCCCCATCTGCCGCATCAAAAAAAAGATTGGCGCCATGATCGCCATCCCAACGGGAGGAAGTTAGAGAATGTCATCCACCAAACGCACACTTTTGTTCGCGGCTGCTTCGGCAATCGCGATTTCTGGCGCCTCGGCTTTTGCCCAGGAAGCCCGCTCGGTCGACATCATCACCGTGACTGCCCAGAAGCGCGAACAGGGCATCCAGGATGTCCCGGTCGCCGTGACCGCCTATAACGCGGAACTGCTTCAGAATGCGGGTGTTCGCGACCTGAAAGACCTGGCCGTTATCGCGCCGGGCATCAATGTGACTTCGACCTCGAACGAATTCGTCACCACGGCCCGCATCCGCGGGATCGGTACGGTTGGTGACAATCCGGGTCTCGAATCATCTGTCGGCATCGTCATTGACGGTGTGCCGCGCGCCCGCAATGGCGTCGGCTTCAATGATCTCGGTGAGCTGGAGCGCATCGAAGTCCTGCGCGGCCCGCAAGGTACGCTGTTCGGGGCCAACACCTCGGCCGGCATCATCAACGTCGTGACCAAGCGTCCTGAGTATGAGTTCAGCTCCCACGCCGAGCTGGATTATGTTGCCGGCGCAGAAGAAGGTTACGGCATCGCAGGTGGCTTCACCGGTGGCATCGACGATAACCTGGCGATGCGCGTCTTTGGCGCCTATCGCGAGCGCGATGGCTTCCAGCAGGTTGAAACCTTTGGCGGCCCGCGGACGGAAACGCGCGATGGCGATCAGGACTATTATACCCTGCGCACGCAATTCCTCGTCGACTTTGCCGATAACGTGAATCTGCTGCTTTCGGCTGATTACACCAAGCGCGAAGAGTTCTGCTGTGGTGCGCCGAGCCTGGTCTCCGGCCCGACCGCGTTCGCGATCAATGGCCTGGTGCCGGGTGCGCGTCCGCTTCCGGGAGCGGATGATCCGTTCAGCCGCGTCATCCAGTCCAACCGGGACACCGGCCAGAACATCATCGATCACGGTTTCAGCGGTGAGCTGAACTGGGAATTCGACAATTTCGACATGACCGCAATCGTGTCGGATCGCAGCTATTCCCTGCGTTCCGGTCAGGACACTGACTTCACGGGTGCCGATATCGTCTTCCGTGACGCGTCCAACAACACGTTCGATTTCGACAATACGACCTTCGAGCTGCGCTTCTCCGGTGAAGGTGAAAGCGTCGACTGGATGGTCGGCATGTACTATTCGGACGAAGATCTCGAGCGCGGCGATGCGATCCAGATGGGTTCCGTCTTTGAACCCTATCTCGGCCTGCTTGGTGGCAGCCCGACCCTGGTCACCGATCTGGCCAATGGTCTCGGTTTCACCTTCATCCCGGGCTTCGGCGGGATCGCACCGGGTTCCGGCACGCCGCTTGGTGGCGGCAACCCGCTGGGCGATACCTTCACCCAGCAGGGCGAGAGCCTCAGCTTCTTCACGCACAACACCTGGCATGTGCTGGAAAACACCGACATCACCTTCGGTCTGCGTCACACCAGCACTGACAAGACGGCGACGTTCGACTTTGCGGACAGCTCGGTGCCGGCCTGTGACGTCTGGGAAGCCGTGTTCGGCGATGCCCTGGACTTCTCGACCCCGCTCAGCCAGGCAATCCTGGGCGGCTTCTCGACCGGTTCCGGCGTCGCTGTGGCCGACCTGGTGACCTTCGGTACCTTCACCTGTCTGCCGTTCGCGCGTGATGTCTACTCGCAGATCGACAACACGCAGTCGCTTGAGGAAAACGAGATTTCCGGCCTGCTCTCTGTCTCGCACCGCATCAATGACGACCTGCTCGTCTATGGTACGTTCTCGCGCGGCTACAAGGCTGGCGGCTTCAACCTGGACCGCTTCACGCAGGCCGGTTCCTCGGCGGTTGATTTCCAGTCTGTCCTGGCTGACCCGACGAGCTATCCGGCCCGTTTCGATCCGGAAATCGTCGACAGCGTCGAGATCGGTTTCAAGACCGAGTGGCTCAATGACACCGTACTGGCCAACCTCTACCTGTTCAGCTCTGACTTCGAGACCTACCAGCTGAACACCTTCAACGGCATCGGCTTCTTCGTGACCTCGATCGACGGTGCGTCGACCCAGGGTGCGGAAGCTGAAATCCTGTGGCTGCCGGAAAGCATGCCGGGCCTCACCCTTCAGGGCGGTGTGACCTATGCCGACGCGCGCTACGACAATTTCGCGCCGACCGGTACGGCTGATGTTGATCGTCTGTCCGGCCAGAACTTCTCGCTGGCTCCGGAATGGTATGCCTCTGGCTCGGTCTCCTATACGGGTCAGCTGGACAGCGGCATGAACTGGCTCGCTCACCTCGACGCGCGTTGGTTGTCCGAGCAGAACACCGGTTCCGATCTCGATCCGGAGAAGCAACAGGACGCCTATGCGGTCTTCAATGGTCGCGTGGGTCTCAGCGCCGATGACGACGCTTGGTCGCTCGAGCTGAGGGGCCGCAACCTGCTGGACGAAGAGTATGTCCAGGTCGGGTTTGACGGACCGTTCCAGCCGGGCTCGTTCAACGCCTTCCTCGGTGCCCCGCGCACCTATGGTTTGACCCTGCGCGTGCGCAACTAGGCACATCGCAACCAGATGCTTGAGGGGCCGGAGCGCAAGCTCCGGCCCTTTTTGTATCGTCAGGCGCTGCTTGCCCTATGGAGGTGCCTGACCTTTAATGTTATTTCCCGAGTGGACGTTGGCCTTCAATCTGCCGTTTTCCGGTGATGACTGGCCATTCTCTATGGATGAATCATGGTCGACCTCGCGATGACACCCCGCATTCAAAAGACGCTGCTGATGGCGGCCGGAATCGTCCTGTTCACGGCCGTGATCCTGTTTTCCTTCGGGCCGTTCTCCGTTGGCGCCATCGAATCGCGCCTCGCTGCAGGCGCGCGCGAAGCGCTGACGCTGCGCGGGCATGACTGGGCCAGCGTCCGGATGGATGGTCAGCGGGCGATTCTTACCGGCGCAGCGCCGGACGACGAGGCGCGGGCCGATGCGCTCGCCACAGTCCTGGCTTCCACCTGGAGTGGCGGTGTGGTCGCTGGCGGCGTGACCCGGGTCGTCGATGAGACACTCGAGGCTCGCCTGCAGTCAGGCTTCATCTTTCGGGCTGATGTCGCGATGAATGGCCGGGTCCTGGTTCGAGGTGATGCGACCGATGCCGGCGCGCGCGACGCGATTGCCAGCTATGCGGCGGCCAATTTTCCACAAGGCGCGGATACGGATTTGACGCTGGTACCGGGTGGTTCCGCATCACCGGACTGGGAGGAGGCGGCAAAGCGTCTGCTCGGCCAGTTGGCGAGGCTCGATCGCGGTGCCGCGGTGCTGCGTGGTGAGCAGGGTGCCCTTGTCGGTGACGCACCCAATCCGCAGGTCGCGCAATCGGTCAGCCAGGCACTTGGCACCATGCCGGAGCCGTTCCGGGCTGCCAGCGTTGTGACACCATCCGGCGCGCCTGCCGTTGTCCGTGTCGAGGATGTGGCGGCCTGTTCGGCGGTCATCCTGGCGGCTCAGGGGACTGAAACCCTGCGCTTCGAGCGGGCCGGGTCTGCGCCCAGCCCCTTTACTTCGGTGGCGTTGCGCCGGGTCGGGCGCATGTTTGCCGCCTGTCCGGATGGAGCCGCCATGACGGTGTCCATTCGCCGTGAGTCCGATGACGCCGAGCTTGATAGTGACCGGATCGCTGAAGTGGCCAGTCTGGTCGACGGTCGCGTCACCGAGGATACACGTATTTCAGTTGTGCTGGTGGACAGCCAGAACAGCGCCATATCATTTGCAATCGCGACGCTTGAGGGCTGAGGCATGTTTTACCTTATCTGGGAAATGGGCATTTTGCTGTTACTGGCAGTCGGATTCGGCGTTTTCGTCGGATACCAGCTCTGGTCCGGTGACGCGCGCAGCGCCGAGGCCGATGCGGCCATCGCCGAGAATGCCCGCCTGCGTCAGGAAAACGAGAATCTGGCCCGTCGCCTGGGCGATGCCGAGAGCGCAGCCACCAGCGTCGCGATCGCGTCCGACCTCACGCCGGCTCGGGCCGAGCACCCTGAAATCGCAATGCCGGACCCGGTGCCAACGCCGGAAATGCCGGCTGACAAGCCGGTCGCAGCGGCAAAGGCGACTGCGAAGTCAAAAGCCAAGCCGGCCGCCAAGCCAGAGTCCAAGTCAGCATCCAAGTCAGCGTCCAAGCCAGCATCCAAGCCGGCCGCGACGGTGTCGGCATCCGATGATTTGGGCGCCATCAAGGGCTTGGGACCGAAGGCGGCTGCCGCACTGAAAGCGGGTGATGTGACATCGGTCAGCCAGATCGCGGCGTGGACGGACGCAGACATCGACCGCTGGGATGACGCCATCAATGGTCGTGGGCGTATCCGTCGTGATGACTGGGTCGGGCAGGCGAAGGCACTGGCCGGCTGATCCGTCTTGGACCGGGACCGCTTCAACCAGTTCTGCAGCGAGTTGGTCGCGACGTCACATGTCGTGCAATGGGGCGGGGCGGATGTCTGGAAAGTCGGCGGCAAGGTCTTCGCCGTCGCTGGATGGTCTGATAGTGACCATGCGGGCATTTCCTTCAAGGTGACGCCACTTTCCTTTGAGATTCTCAAGGAACAGGACGGGCTTCGTCCGGCGCCCTATCTCGCATCACGGGGCATGACCTGGATCCAGTCCTTCGAGCCGGGCGTTCTGACGGATGATGATCTACAGGCCTATCTCGAGCGCTCGCACGCCATCATCGCATCGGGATTGTCGAAGAAAAAACAGCGTGAACTCGGTCTGTTGCCAGAGACCTGATCCGGGCTAGCCACCGACCGCATTGGCGAGAATCTCGCGGGCATCATAGACGCGAACATCCTGCGGCCGCGGCCCGGAGCGGACGAGGATTTCCAGCGAGACGGATTTCTCTCCGGCCGAGGCGTCGAAATTCAGTCCGACCCCGATGCGGCGGGACGAGTATCCGCGAGAGCCCGTGGAAATCCCGACCCCGGTCGACACGCCGACCGGATTGCGATCATTGCCCTCGACATTGCGGCTGCTGACCAGGAACCATTCGCCGCCCTGTTCGAGCGTGACTTCCGCCGCTCGGCGAAGGGCCATCAGCTCTACTTCGTCAAACGCCATGTCCGAACCGGCCTCGAACCGGATCCGGAACCGGTCCTGCTCAATACGGGTCTGCGACCAGCCGCGATCACTGCCATTGGCGGGGCCGTAAATGGTCGGTGCGGAGACGCAGGCGGCCAGGCTGGCCGCAAGGACGAGCGGAATGACGAGGTGACGCATGGCGGGCTCCTTGGACAGGGTTCGGGAAGAACCCTGCCACAGCCCGCCTGACGCGTCGATGAATGCTCATTCCGCCGCTTCCGGCTCCATCCCCATACGCTCCAGGAGTACCAGGGCGCTGTCGGCGATAACGGTGCCGGGCGGGAAGACCGCGGCGGCACCCATCTGGCGCAGGACGGGTTCGTCGTCCGGCGGGATCACGCCGCCGACAATGACCAGAATGTCCTCGCGGCCCTGATCGGACAGCGCATTGCGCAATTCCGGCACCAGGGTCAGGTGGCCAGCGGCCAGCGAGGAGGCCGCAGCGGCGTGCACCTTCTCCGAGACCGCGAGCGCGGCGGCTTCTTCCGGTGTCTGGAAGAGCGGGCCGACGACAACCTCCCAGCCAAGGTCTGCATAGGCGGAGGCGACGACTTTCTGGCCACGGTCATGGCCGTCCTGACCCAGCTTGGCGATCAGGATTTTCGGCTTTTCGCCGAACCGCGCTTCAAAGGCTTCGGCCAGAGAGCGGGCTTTCTTCACCCGATCATCATCACCAGCGACCTCACCATAGACCCCTTTGACGGTCTTGATCTTGGCCACATGGCGGTTGAAGGCGGTTTCCATCGCGTCAGAGATTTCGCCCACCGTGGCCTTGGCCCGTGCCGCATCGACCGAAAGGGCCAGCAGATTGCCGTTGCCGGTGCGGGCTGCCTCGGTCAAGGCATCCAGCGCGGCCTTGAGAGCCTCGGGATCACG
>NZ_CAJQOO010000033.1 GCF_905480005.1 uncultured Maricaulis sp. | reverse complement strand
TAAGCCGCCCCCGGCCCGCGCGGCCCTTCTCCGGGGCCACCCGGGCGGCGCGCCATGAAGGCGAGCTTTTCGAACAGCATGACGTCCTGTTCGTTTTTCAGCAGGGCACCGTGCAGGGGCGGGATCAGCTTGCGCGGATCGCGTTCCGCCAGGACCGAGGCGTCGATATCCTCGACGAGGAGGAGTTTCAGCCAGTCCAGGAGTTCCGAGGTCGAGGGCTTCTTCTTGACGCCGGGCACATCGCGGATCTGGTAGAAAAGCGTCAACGCTTCCGACAGGAGGCGACCCTTCAGGCCCGGATAGTGGACCTCGACGATCCTGCGCATGGTCGATTCGTCGGGGAAGGCGATGAAGTGGAAGAAGCAGCGGCGCAGGAAGGCGTCCGGCAATTCCTTCTCATTGTTCGAGGTGATGATGATGACCGGGCGGTTCTTGGCGGTGATCGTCTCGCCGGTCTCGTAGACATGGAATTCCATCCGGTCGAGCTCCTGCAGGAGGTCGTTGGGGAATTCGATATCGGCCTTGTCGATCTCGTCGATCAGCAGAACAGAGCGCTCGGGGGCGGCGAAGGCCTCCCACAGCTTGCCCTTGCGGATGTAATTGTTGATGTCGTGCACCCGGTCATCGCCGAGCTGACTGTCGCGCAGACGCGCCACGGCATCATACTCATACAGGCCCTGGCGGGCCTTTGTGGTCGACTTGATGTGCCATTCTATCAGCGGCATGCCCATCGCCTGGGCGACCTGCTTGGCCAATTCCGTCTTGCCCGTGCCCGGCTCGCCCTTGACGAGTAGCGGGCGCTCGAGAGCAACCGCGGCGTTGACCGCGGCGCTCAGTTCACCATCAGCAACGTACTGATCTGTTCCTTCAAAGCGCATCTCAGCGATCTAGCGCGATTGGTCGCATGTCTCCAGAGGGCTGAACCCGTTAATTTTGTATTCGCCACCAACACGCGTCGATTAAGGGACTGTAAAGACGAATCCCGTCGAGTGTGGTTGCATGATGAAAAAGGTGCAGGATCCATGGCTGACGGGATGATGCGGACCCAGAATTTTTACGCCTTCGAATGGCTGACCGGGAAGGTTGCGGATTGTGATCCCAATTTCCCGACCACTCTGCATGCCTGGGATGGCGAAAGGCTTGAACTGGGCAATGTGGACACCGCCTATTTCGGCTTTGTCCAGGAGGGCGAGGCAACGCTTGTCACCGCCTCGGGACAATTCACGCTCCAGGCGGGAATGTATTTCTCGGCCAATAACGCGCTCACCGTCTCCGGCGGCCGCGGGATCGTCATGGCCCGCGAGCTCCACCAGGCGTTTTTCACGATCGGCGGACCGGTCGAACCGCAGGGGCGCCTCAAATATATCGATGGCTGCACTGACAGCCTGCTGATCGCGCCGGTCAAGATGGGCGATCCCTGCCTCAATCTGCTTTATTTCCCGCCGGGCATTGACCAGACCTCTCACACCCACCCGTCCGACCGGATCGGTGTCGTCTATTCGGGGCGCGGCGAATGCGAGACGCCGGAAGGCATCATCCCGCTCGAGCCGGGCGTGATGTTCCGCATTCCCTATGAGGGGCACCACAAATTCCGCACCTTCGACAGCGAGATGCGCGTGATTGCCTATCATCCGGACAGTGATTTCGGTCCCCAGGATGAGAACCACCCGATGATCAATCGCACCATCGTCGACGGCGTCTCTGCATCAAAGATCGACTCGATCCGCACCAAATAGACCGTCCGTCGGTCTCACGAAAACGCCCGCCGGATAGCCGGCGGGCGTTTTTGTTCGTGTACTTGTCGAGCCGGCTCAGGCTTCGGCGCGGTCATCCGGAGCGTGTTGCGGGCGCAGCCAGTCCGTGCCGTTTTCGTCCGGCTTTCCGGTGGCGGCGTCATAGCGGCCGCGGCGCAGATTGCGGCGGCGATTGATCTCGCTCGCGGCGGGCTTTTTCTCGCCATCGCCCAGGGCAATTTCCAGATTGCGCAGATCGGCGATCATGGCGGCCAGCTCGTCCATCTCCATGGCGAAGGGATGGTCCGGTCCGGGCGTGTTGCGATCAAAGGTGACGTGTTTTTCGATCACGACCGCACCGAGGGCGGCCGCCGCGATCGGGGCCATCGCACCGGGCGAGTGATCGGAGAGGCCGACCGGCAGGCCAAGCGTCTTTCGCATCGTCGTGATCGCGGCCAGGTTGAGATCCTCCCAGGCGGGCGGATAGCTGGCGGCACAGTGCAGGACGGTCAGCTTCGGGCAACCGGTCCGGCTCAGCGTACCGACGGCCTGTGTCACCTCATCCATATAACTGGCGCCGCTGGAGAGAATGAGCGGCTTGCCGGTGGCGCCCAGGGCTTCCAGCAGAGGTGTGAAGGTGAGGTCGCCGGAGGCAATCTTGTAGCGTTTGACCCCGATCTCTTCCATCAGCGCAACAGCATCCAGCGAGAAGGGCGTGGACATGAATTCCACCCCATTCTCCTCGGCGCAGGCCTTCAGGGGCGCATGCCAGTCATCGGGCAGGCCGGCATTGCTGAATGCGGCGAATTTCGGATTCTCCACGACCTGTCCGTCCGCATCCTTCACAAAGCGGGCGATGAGGCCCTCGCGGCTCAATGTCTGGAATTTGACGACATCGGCCCCGGCCTTGGCGCAGGCCTCGATATAGCGCTTGGCGACGTCGATATCGCCGCCATGGTTGGAGCCGATCTCGGCGATCACATCAATGTGGGTCATGGGTCAGGAGGCCAGGTCTGTGAGGATGGATTTGAGCACATGCGTCTCGTCGAGCAGGCGGCACAAATGCACCGTGTCGACCGGCCAGTCGCGTTCGGCCAGGCTGGCATAGAGCACCCGCACCAGGGCGAGATCGTCCTGTGTGTCGACCGACACATCAAACTCCGGCCGGTGCAGGGCTTCCGGAAAATCGACCGTGTGACAGCGGAAACGGTCGAGATGGTCGCGAATGAAGACGGTGACATGCTCGCGATCGCGCGGGGTCGTCTCTGCGGCGCTGTCGAGCTGGCGCAGGACCGCGGTCTCCACGACCTCGGCGCGCAGGCCCTTGGGCAGGTGACCGGCGCTGGGGCGGGTATATTCGGCGCCCTGGGCGCGATGCTCGGCGACACAGCGGGCGATTACGGCCGGGTCGCGGAACGGGCTGTCCGAGGTGATGCGGATCAGCGTCTTTGCCAGCGTGTGTTCGGCCACCAGCAGGAAACGCGACAGCACATCCTCTTCCGAGCCGCGGAAGACACGGATGCCCTCGCTCTCGGCCAGAGCCACGACCGCATCATCATCGGGATTGGTTGTGGTCGCGATAACCAGCTCGTCCACACCCTCAATGTCCCGCAGATGGCGGCACTGATAGGCCAGCAGCGACACATCGTCGTGCAGGGTTTCCAGGATCTTGCCCGGCAGCCGGTTGGAGCCGGTGCGGGCCTGAATGACGGCGACTGTCCGGGTCACGATCATGTCTCCTCGGTCGGCGGGATTTCGATGTCCTGCCATGTTCGAACCATACGCGTTGGAGCATAGGGCGGAAAGGTTGACGGGATATGGCCGATCAGATGCTCGCGTCCGGCCAGCATGCGGATCAGCAGGGCGGGGATATTGAGGCCGGCCAGCGTCATCAGATAGCCAAAGCCCCACATGCGTGGATTGATCTCCAGCAAATAGGGCGGGGCGTCCCTGGTCGGGCGTTTCAGCTCGACCGCCGCGAGGCCATGCCAGGGGCCGGACGCCTGGAGCACGGCGAGACCGGCGGCCATCAGACCGGGATCATCCACCGTCTCGCCGGCAATGGCGACACCGCCGGAAGGCGGGTTGGTCTGCAGCTTTCTGTGCAGGGTCGAGACGACCAGGTCGCCCTGGTTCCAGAGCGAGCCGATCGTATAGACGGTTTCCGCCCCGCCGGGGATGAGTTGCTGGACCACACAAGGGCCGTGTTCAGCCGACGTCTCGGCCCACACGGCGCGCAGCTCTGCAGGGTCGGAGGGGTAGTTGACCCCGCGTGCGCCGCGCGAGCTGCGCGGTTTGAGCACGCAGGGGAAGCCACCGTCCCAGCCCTCGAGGTCCGCGTCGCTGGCGGGTTGCAGCGTCTGTGGATGGGGCAGGCCGACCCGGCGAACCCGCTCGAGCAACAAGCCCTTGTCGATCCCGAAGGCGATCACCTCCGGCTCGGAGACCGGGACCCGCAGGCCGGCTGCGCTCCACTCGCGGGCAACCGGGGCGAGGGCAGCGATCTCCGCTTCCGATCCGGCGATGATGATGTCGAGATCCTCGCGTTCGCAGAAGGCTTTCACCGCTGCCCGATAGGCAGCCGGGTCCGCGGCCGAGGGCAGGATGGTGTGTTCGGTGCCGGGCTCGAAGAGTCCGCCGGCCAGCGCATTGGTGTCAGCGGCGACCAGGCGCAGGGACGGGTCGGCGAGGCGCAGGGAACGCAATGTCCCAAGGCCGGGCGGTGCGCCAACGCCGGTGACGAGGACACCTTTGGTCAGGTCCGACAGGCTCATGTCGACCGCCATTGGTCGAGCGAGCGACCAAGCAGGTGTTCCAGGGCCGCAATCTCGGGTTCGAACTGCGCCTGCAGGCGGGCGCGCGTTTCTTCAGCCATTGGCGGGATCGAAACCGCGGTGTCCTGGATCGGCGGATAAACGCCGTCGGCGCTGGTCGCGCCGGCGACACCACTGACCGGAGCGATCAGTTCGGTGTGCAATGTCTCGAAACTGTCCCCGTCACGATCATCATGGGCGCCTTCGAGAATGCTCATCTTCGAGCGCGGTATTCCGCCCGTATTATAGCGTGTCTCCACCGTGACCGGCACATCGCTGTCGATCTCCAGAAAGTCGAAAATCCGCTTCACCGTTCCCGGCCCGTCCTGATCGAGTTCGTCCTGCAGCAGGATGAGCATCTTGCCGAAACGGTCGCGATATTCCCGCAGGCGTTCGGCATATCGGCCGGTATCGGCGTAGAGCCACTGAAAGCCCCAATTGGCGGCAATCCGGCGCGGCTCGTCGGCGAGGGCTTTCTCGAATGAATAGAATTCCGCATCGCGTCGGACATTCTGGAGATAGTGGGAATAGGTACGGTCCACCGGATTGCGAAGGATGGCGATGATCCGTGTCTCCGGCCCGCAATAGGTCATCACGCGCGGCGCCGCGATCGGGGCGTAGGCGTAATAGTCCGGCGAGACGTCGCCAATGCGCGCTTGCCCGTCATAATCCCCAAACAGGGCCTGATAGTCGCTGACATCCGGCGCCGTGTCGAAATGGTAGAATTCCGGCCAGTAGACCGAGCCGTCGCCGACGCCGGAAAAGAAGCGGCCTTCCTTGCGGACCTTCGACAGGAAGACGTCATCGTGCTGGCTGAGATAGTGATAGAGCGAGGTGGTGCCCGATTTCGGCGCGCCGATGACCAGGAAATTCGGCCAGACCTGGTGGTCGCCGGAGGTCGGCCCGGTCTTGCTCTGGCTGTCACCTGTCATGGGCCTGCCCTGTGTTTCTCGATCCGCCCGGGGCGAATCACCGTGGCGCTTCCCGTCCAATGGACCTGTTGAGACTTAAGGATTTACTGCGATTCCACGGAACGCGTCGCGGCCAGTCCGAGCAGGTGGCGGGCGACCCGTCCTGCACCGCCGCCATCGACCAGTGCCTGGCCGGTCCGGGCCATTGCCTCGCGGCGCCCGGCATCCGCGATCAGGCCCGACAATTCGGCCTCGAAATGACGGTCAAAACCCGGATCCTCCGGATTGAGTGACAGGCCCAGTCCAACGCTCTCGAACTGCTCCGCCCGGTCCAGCTGATTGGCAACGATGGGCACGCACAGGGTTGGCAGACCGGTCGCGGCCGCTTCGTGCAGGCTGGTGCCGCCGGCGAGAATGCCGATATCGGCCGATTGCAGGGCCTGACCCAGGGGCGGTACCGGGCCGTCGGTCGCCGGGCCGCGCCACTCACAATCGATCGCGGGAAATGCCCGCGCCAGAATGGCGCGAATTCGGGCGAGGAGCGGTGTGTGTGTCCCGCCAAGTGACAGCAGGACATGCCCGGCCTTTGCCCGCACCTTGCGGGCCGGAAGATTGTCGTATCTATCTGATAGCAATAGGTATTTGGGTCCGCTGAGGGCGGGCGACCCGGACGGGGACAGGCCGGGCAGGAAGCCCTGCCGGATATGGAGATCCGGGATCGCGCCATGCAGGAAATTGCCGATCAGGGTGACGTGAAACCCTTGCCTGCGAAGCAGGGCAACCCGCTCTGCGTCGGTGCGTTTCCAGTCCGCCACGAGGTGGTGGACCTGCTCCGACTCCAGCTGGTCGACAAGATCGTCATCGCTGTCCAGCGTGACGATCTTGATGGTCGGGGCGAGATCGGCCGGCAGGTGGTGCGGGGTCGTCGTCAGCCAGACCGGCGTCGCGCCTGCCGCGACCAAGGCATTGGCCAGGGCCCCGCACCGCATGACATGGCCCAGTCCGATCGTGTCCGAGCCATCGGCGCGAAGGGCGAGCCGCACCGACATGCGGGTCAGCCCTGTTTGCTGGCCAGCTTGGCCAGATCCGCGGCCACGCGTGTCATCGTATTGTCCCAGTCCTGGAAGCCGGAGCCGAAGAAAGAGCGCGTTTGCGGATACCAGTGCTGGCGATCCGATCCGAGCAGCGTCCAGGTCGAGGAGCGGGCGTGGATGAACCAGACCGTTCCACCACAGGCGGCAGCCAGATTGGAGGTCGCATTCATGGGCCCGATCACAAGGTCACAGGCCGAGGCATAGGCGGCCACCTTGTCGAGATCCATTTTCAAATCGATATCGGTGGGCTGGTGCAGGGTGACGCCGAAGCGCTCCTTGGCGAGGGCGAGTTCGTCCTCGACCTTGCCATATTGCAGGTTGATGAAGTCCACGCCCGGCGTCTTCAGCACAGTCTCCCAAGCGTCAAAAGCCGAGAAGAAGCGGGAGCGGCGGGCATTCATGTTCAGGGATTTCCACAAAACGCCGACCTTCAGCCCCTTGCCGAACCTGTCGATCTGCTTGCGGAAGGTGGCCTGTACCTCGGCGTCCGGCGCCAGGAAGCCCGTCTCGGCCGGGAAATCCTCAACGCGATTTCGGAAAGAGCGAAGCGGCGTGGCCATCGGCGTCCAGAAATCCGCACCCTTCTCCAGCATGGGCGGCACAACGCGCACATCGCGGCCCTCGACACTGGCCGACATGTGGTGACCGACAACCGCTTCGGGAAAGGACCTCTGAACCAGGGGCATGAGGCGGTATTCACAGGCGATCCGCAGCTCCCCGTCCGGCCCGACGGCGTCGAGCAGATCCTTGACGGTGTTCATGAACAGGATTTCGTCGCCCAGTCCCTGCTCGCCAACGAGGAGGAGTGTCTTGCCGCGCATTTGCTCGGCATGGGTGCCATCCCACATCGGGGTTTTGAGGGTGAAGAGCGTGGCCTGGGCCCGGTTCGGATTGAGCCGGCTCTCATTGGCGGCCCACCCTTCCTCGATCCGGCCGGCGGCCAGCAGAACCATGGAGCGGCCATGCTGCATGGTGGCCTCCTCCATGGGATCGGCAGGGTCCAGGAGGGCGGCATCGAAATGCGGAATGGCAAGCTCGGGTTCGCCCAGCAATTCGTGGATATTGGCCATGTTGTTGTGAGCGCGCCCGTAATTCGGCCGCAGGCGAAGCGCTTCTTCATAGAAGGTGCGCGCCTGAACGGGGTCACCACTGTCATTGATGACAGTGCCCATTGAATTCCACAGTTCGAAATTGTCCTGATGCGCATAGATCGCCGTGCGCAGGATCTCGATCGCTTCCTCGAACTTGCCCGCATCGCGCAAAACGCCACCGAGATTGATCGCGGCATCGACGGCGGTCGGGGCCAGCTTGTATTGCAGGCGGTAGAATTTCTCTGCCGCCTCCAGCATGTCGAGCTTCCAGGCGACAAGACCGAGCTTCTGGTAGATCTCGGCGTCTTTCGGATCGATCTTCCAGGCGGCTTCGAAAAAGTCGAGCGCCCGCGACAACCGGCCCAGATTGTACAGCATGAGCCCGAGCACATGATTGGTCAGTGCGATGTCGGGGGCGAGCAGCCAGGCCTTGTGGGCGAGGCGGGCCGCGGCGACATTATCGCCTTCGGCTGACGTCTTCATGGCCCGTTTGGCAAGGGCGACGACTTTCTGGAAGGTCCGCCGACGTTCGGCAGGCATGCCTTCCAGATGCGAGTCCACGCGGACCGCCTGGGCACCGAGCGGTACCGCATCGCGGGTTTCATTCTTCTCGATTTCGGCCTGGGCGGATATTTCCGCATCAAGGTCGAGCGCGCTGGCTTCCTGCATGGTCATCAATCCTGCCTCGATTCTGTCGGCCAAGGCAGGAGATTCGCTTTAAGAACTCGCTAATAACGAATGACGGTGCGCGGCCGCAGTGGAAACCTTTTCTTCACCCCATATTGCCAACCTGCAGGCCGCGAACATCACTGATCGCACTCGTTGTGGACCGGAGGGACCTCATGCCGCTCAAAATCTCGCTCAAACCCGGCGAGAGGTTTGTTCTGAACGGAGCCGTTATCGAAAACGGTGACCGGCGGGCCAATCTTGTGCTGCAGAACAAGGCTTCGGTGCTCCGCGAGAAGGACATCCTGCAGGCCGAAGACGTCGATACACCGGTCAAGCGGATCTATTTTCCGATCATGATGATGTATCTGTCCGACAAGAATGACGACAAGCTCTATGACGAATTCGTCCTCCGGATGAATGAGTTCATGGGCGTTGTCTCCGACCCGCAGATCCTCGGGCTTTGTGTGAATGTCAGCCGCGATGTCATGGCGGGTGAGCACTACAAGGCGCTGCTGGGCTGCCGCAAACTCATGACCTATGAAGCCGAGAGGCTGAGCTGATGTCGTTTCAAGCCTATCAAAATACCGCGGCGCGGGCCGAAGACCCGCGAGCCACCGAATACCGGCTCTTTGCCCAGGTGACGCGTTCCTTGATGAATGCCAAGACACTGCCCATGGAGGCGGTCCGTGACCGGGCCGAGGCGATTGACTGGAATCGCCGCGTCTGGAGCAATCTGGCGCTTGATTGCGCCAGTCAGGACAACAAGCTGCCAGAGGCCTTGCGTGCCGCTATCATCTCGCTGTCCATCTTCGTCTCCAAGCACGGCAGTCACGCCATGCGCAATCCCGAGGCGATCGATGATCTGGTCGATATCAACCGGACCGTCATGCAGGGGCTGATGCCCCAGGCCAATGCCAGCGCGAGCCAAGCCGCCGGGTAACAATTGCCGATGCGGCAATAACGGGCAGGCAGGAACAGGCACCTTCTTCGGAGGGTGCCTTTTTTAATATCCTAATGCTCAGATTTAATTGATTTTTTCGCGTCCGTTCCGCGGCATGCCGTTTGCGATGCCTGCTGCGAGCAAAAGGCTCGCGGCTGAAAAATTCGGCCTTAAACGCATCCAGAATGGAGAGCACAACAATGGCACTTTCTGTCAACACCAACGCTGGGGCGATGATTGCCCTGCAGAATCTGAACAAGACGAACATGGACATGAACGAGGTTCAGAATCGCATCAACACAGGCCTGGAAATTGCCAGTGCGAAGGATAATGGCGGCGTGTACGCCATCGCCCAACGCATGCGCTCCCAGGTCAATGGTTATGGTGTGGTCGGGCAAAGCCTGGATCTCGCGACGTCTGTCACCGACGTAGCTCTGGCAGCCGGTGAGGCAATTTCGGATATCCTGATCGAGATGAAGGAGAAGGCGCTCGCGGCATCTGATGCATCGCTTGATGCGTCCTCGCGTACAGCCCTGAACGAAGACTTCAAGGCCCTGCGGGATCAGATCGCTACGATCACTTCCAATGCTGAGTTCAACGGCACAAACCTGATCAACGGGACTGTGACCTCTGTCTCGGCTCTGGCCAACTCTGACGGCTCCAACACGATCACCATTTCCGACCAGAACTTTACTCTGGCCGGTGGTATCGTGACGGTGGCTGCGACGAGTTCCTTCGCATCGGCAGGAGACGCGTCCACGCTTGTGGCCACGATCGAAACGTCTCTCGACAACCTGAGCACGGCTCTGGCAAAGCTCGGTACCGCTTCGAAGTCCTTGGAAATTCACAAGAACTTCACGACGAAGCTGTCCGATACGCTGGAGCAGGGGATCGGCAATCTGGTCGACGCCGACCTGGCCAAGGAAAGCGCCCGACTCCAGTCGCTGCAAGTCAAGCAGCAGCTGGGTGTCCAGGCGCTCTCAATTGCCAACCAGGCGCCGCAGACCATCCTGTCGTTCTTCGGCTAAGTTCGTCCGGCCGGGATCGCCTTCGTGGCGATCCCGGTCATTTTTTTCAGGTTCGCCAGCGCTGGCGAATACCCATGTCTAAAATCGACCATTAACCTGATATTAATCATAAAATCTTGCCGACCGGCAGATTTTTCCTAGCCATTTGCGGTCTTTGATAGGCAATTTTTGCCGGGCAAATGGTTACCGGGGAAAGTTTGACTCGGCAAAAACATCCCGCCGAATCACGCGACTCGGAATTAACCTTCGAGGTCAATCGCCAACTGGCACCAGCTTTGCTCTTCCTTTGTGTGGGTCAGAAGACCCGACGGGCAGAACGTCCGGAACACACCAGAATGGAAAGGGCCAAGAAATGGCTACAATCAACACGAATGCCGGCGCCATGGTTGCGCTGCAGAACCTCAATCAGACCAACCGCGACATGGAGCAAGTCCAGAGCCGCATCAACACCGGTCTGGCTGTGGCGTCCGCCAAGGATAATGGCGGCGTTTACGCGATTGCCCAGAAGATGCGCTCCGACGTCAACGGCTATGCCGCTGTCGGCAATTCTCTGGATTTGGCTGCTTCGACCACCGACGTGGCCCTGGCCGCTGGTGAAGCGATCGGCGACATCCTCATCGAGATGAAGGAAAAGGCCCTGGCTGCTTCCGACTCGTCGCTCGATACGGCGTCCCGCACGGCCCTGAACGAAGATTTCAAGGCTCTTCGCGACCAGATTTCCACAATCGTCGACAATGCCGAATTCAATGGCACGAACCTGATCAACAACTCGGTTACGTCCATTTCGGCCCTGGCCAATGCTGACGGCTCCAACACGATCACGATCTCCGACCAGAACTTCTCTCTGGGCGGCGGCAATGTGACCGTTGCGGCTGCGGCTTCCTTCGCATCTGCTGGCGACGCTTCCACGCTCGTCGCCACGATCGAAACCTCTCTCGACAACCTGAACGCATCGCTGGCCAAGCTCGGCACCGCGTCCAGCTCGCTCGAGATCCACAAGGGTTTTGTCGGCAAGCTGTCTGACGCCCTGGAAAAGGGTATCGGCAACCTGGTCGATGCGGA
>NZ_CAJQOO010000032.1 GCF_905480005.1 uncultured Maricaulis sp. | reverse complement strand
TCTTCGGCGCGCTCGCCATCTTCCTCGATCTGGTCGACCATCTGGCGGGCGGCCTCGCGCGCGACCAGGAAGGCGCCGCGCAGATTGACGCCCATCACCTTGTCGAAATCGGCTTCGGAGAGGTCGAGAATATTGCCGCCTGCCACGATGCCGGCATTGTTCACCAGCACATCGAGACGGTCGAAAGTGGAGCGGGTCTCCGACAGGAGATTATTCACGGCAAGCCGGTCGGCGACATTGCAGGACACGAAGAGTGCCTTGCCCTTGTCGGCCCCGAGCTCGTCGGCCAGGGCCTGGCCGGCATGCGTGTCGATATCGGCGATGACGACATGGCAGCCATCTTCAGAGAGACGACGGGCACAGGCTTTGCCGATACCATTGGCGCCTCCGGTTACGATTGCGACGCGATCACCCATGCTCAATCCTCATTGCCGCCGCGCTTGCGCGTGACCACCAGATGCTGACCTTGCACAGGCGGGGGCGGCTGGCAATCCATCGCAGAAGTCCCCGAACCCGACCCGGGCTCAGGGATTGTGGGTGCGCTCATAGTCTTCGGTGATTTCCGGGTCTTCCGGCGAGAGCTGCCAGGCGCGCCGATAGAGCGGCAGGGCTTCGTCCAGGCGGCCGAGTGCCTCCAGGGCCGCAGCGTGCGAATGAACGATGGCGCCCACGTCCGGCTCGGCGGCAACGGCTTGCTCGCAAAGCGGCAACGCGGTCTCGGCCCGGCTATCCTGGATAAGGGTCCAGCACAGCATGTTGAGCGCGTTGCCATTGGCCGGATCGAGCTCGACCGCACGGCGCGCATCGTCGACGGCGGAGCGGGTCATGCCCGCGTCAAGCAGGGCACCGGAACGATTGATCCAGGCGCCGATCCAGTCCGGTTCAAGACGGACGACATTGTCGAAGGCGACCACGGCTTCGGCGTCCCGGTCGAGGGCCTGATAGACAACGCCCAGGGAGACCTGGGTCAGCGTGTCATCCGGCGCCGCCCGGGCGGCTTGCGCGAGGTCATCCAGAGCGCCGTCATACTGGCCAAGCTCGGAACGGGCGATGCCGCGATTGCGGTAAAGGGTCGGCTCGACCATGCGGCCGCCCCGTGTCTCGACAATGGCGAAGGCAAAATTATAGGCCTCCAGCGCGGCCTGGAAATCCTGCTGAGCGAGCAATGCGGCCCCGAGAGCGGCATAGACGGCGATTTCCTGGTTCATTTCCAGCTCGGCCGCGTCGAGGCATTCGCGCAGCAGGCGGACGGCTTCATCATGATCGCCGAGACCGAGCGCAGCGCTCCCGGCGGAACAGGCGGGCGTCTCGACCCCGGTCTGGGCATGCGCCGGCGCCAGGGCGGCGGGCAGCATGAGGGCGAGGGCAGCCAGGGCAGCGGGAAAACGCATCAACAACTCCGTGATATCCTGATGGTCAGTGTAGCGCGCAAAAAGGGCGGCCCGAAAGCCGCCCCACAGATAATTGCTCTGATGTAATCCGCTAACCCGTCAGCGTCTCGTGCGCCGCTAGTCGCAAACTTTCTATCTGCTCCTTGAGCCTGAGCTTTTGTTTCTTGAGTCGCGCCAGTTCCAGGGAATCCGCCGACGGGTGCTTCGTGACCTCGTCGATTTGTGTATCCAGACGCGTGTGCTTAGCGTCGAGCTCACGGATGCGGGCTTCGATGGGCATGGAGACGTCTCCCTTTTGTGAAGTGGAACCTCGATTGAAGCATGTTCCCGCCTTATGTCTATTCACGAAACGTTTCGAGGTTAGAAGATGGTGAAGCCGGATCGGATGATTGTCGGGGTGTCGGGCGCCTCCGGCATCATTTACGGGATACGGGCAATGGAAGCGCTGAAGGCGCTGGGTGTCGAGACACACCTGGTCGCCTCGAAGGCTGCCGAGATGACGCTTGGGTATGAAACCGAGTTTTCCATCAAGGACTTCCGGGCCAAGGCCGACCATGTCTACAAAATGCCGGATGTGGGCGCGCCGATCGCTTCGGGCTCCTTTGCGACGCGCGGCATGTTGATCGCGCCATGCTCTGTGAAGACCATGTCCGAAATCGCGACAGGTGTGACATCAAGCCTCCTGACACGCGCCGCAGACGTGGTGCTCAAGGAGCGGCGACGCCTGGTGCTCATGGTGCGCGAGACGCCCTTCCACCTTGGTCATCTGCGCACAATGGAAGCGTTGACCGAGATGGGAGCCGTGATTTGCCCGCCTCTGCCGGCCTTTTACGCCAAGCCAACCTGTATTGACGATCTGGTTGATCAATCGGTCGGGCGGGCTCTGGACCTGTTCGGGCTGGACTGGGACGGGACCCGGCGCTGGGGCGAGGATCTCGAAGGCGGTCGTCGCTAGGGTGATGTTCGCACCTGCAGCGCGATAGGCGATTTATTTGACCGGCGAATGGCGGTACCTTATGCGCTTCGCCATTCGCGGCAGAGTGGGCCGCCATTCGTGGTGGCCGGTCCGATGGCCGGACGACGTTGATCAAAACAAGATCAGAACCAGATCAGAAAGAGACGGCTGAGGAATGGATGGAGAATTCCTGGACCAACAGGCCCTGACCGACCGGATCGAGCGCCTGCGGGAGCAGCATGAAACCCTCAATCACGAAGTCGATGTCCTGGCCGAGAACGGGGTGATCGATCAGCTCAAATTCGCCCGTCTGAAGAAAGAGAAGCTACGGATCAAGGATCAGATCTCGCAGCTCGAAGACCAGATCACACCCGACATCATCGCCTGAATTTGCAGCCTGCCATCCGGGCGGGCGATCAGGCCTGCTTGCGCTTTTCGTCCTGTTCGGACTTCTGCGACTGCTTGCAGGCATACATGGCCGCATCCGCGCTCGCCATGATGTCCTCGGCCTTGTGTCCGGCCATCAGGGGCTGGCAGCCCCAGGCCGTTCCAACCGTCAGCTTGCGTCCGGCGTAGTCGAACGGTGTCGTCGAGACGCGCTCGGCGAGCTCACGTGCCTTGCTTTCGGCGCCATCGGCGCCGGTCAGGGTCAACACGACCGCAAACTCGTCGCCGCCAAGGCGGCCCACCGCATCGGTCTCGCGCACATGGGCGGTCAGCAGGTTTGCGACATGATGCAGCGCGGCGTCGCCGGCAGCATGGCCATAATCGTCATTGATGGCCTTGAAGCCGTTGAGGTCAAAATAGATCAGGGCAGACGGTGCATTATGGCGTTCGGCCAGGGCGAGGGCGCGGCTGACTTCGCGCAGGAAGGCGCGGCGGTTCAGAACGGGCAGCATGACGTCGTGATCGGCGAGGGATTCCAGTTCGCGGACGCGGCCGCGCAAGCGCTCGGTTTCCTTGCGGAGCTGATCAACTTCGCCCATCAATGACAGCAGGGCGCGCTGGACATTGGGTGTCAGTTCCGCTTCCGGAACACCCATGATCGAGGCGGCATCCGAGGTGGGCGGACTCGCGCTCGCCGTGCCGGACTTGCGGGCAGTTTCGGTTTTTCCGGGGCGGGAGACATTCCCGGTCGGGCTGGTCGGTCCGATGCGCATGGCTCGATCCTATTCGAATCTGTTCGCACCTAGGCTCGCGAGTTGTGGTTAAGAAACGGTCAAGCGCGGGCCCGTCTTGCCCTTGCCTTGCTGGATCTTCTTGACCTTCACGCGCGCAGAGCTATGGTCGCGCGCTTCCTTTTCACGCGCAGGAAGCGTCATGAGCGTTGTTTCGCCGTCCTCCACCGACCTCTCCACATCAGCCGTCGATGTCGCCATCATCATGGGCTCGCGCTCTGATTGGCCGACCATGGGGAAGGCCGCTGCCATTCTCGAAGAGTTGGGAATCAGCTTCGACGCCCAGGTCGTGTCCGCCCATCGGACGCCGGATCGGCTGGTCAGTTTTTCCAGGACGGCGCGGGAGCGCGGCGTCAAGGTCGTGATCGCGGGTGCCGGTGGCGCCGCACACCTGCCCGGCATGGTCGCCTCGATGACTTCGCTTCCGGTTCTGGGCGTTCCTGTGAAATCCAAGGCGTTGAACGGGCAGGACAGTCTCCTCTCCATCGTCCAGATGCCCGGCGGCGTGCCGGTCGGGACGCTGGCCATTGGCGATGCGGGCGCGAAGAATGCCGGCCTTCTGGCGGCATCCATCCTCTCCTTGATGGATAGCGGCCTGGCCGAGCGGCTGCATGCCTGGCGTCAGGCGCAGACCGATAGTGTTCCGGTGACAGTCGAGGACTGATGCGATGAGCGATGCGCCGCTGGCTCCGGGCAGTGTGATCGGGATTCTCGGTGGCGGTCAGCTGGGCCGCATGCTGGCGTCGGCCGGCGCCGCGCTGGGCTTTGACGTCCATATCTATGATCCCGAACCCGATTGTCCGGCCAGCCGCGTGGCCGCGCGTAGTTATTGCGCGCCCTGGGATGATGCCGGCGCGGTCGCGAACTTTGCCAGTCGCTGCGATGCCGTCACCTATGAGTTCGAAAATGTCCCGGTCGAGACCGTCGCCATCGCCGCCGCGACAGCGCCGCTGCGACCCGGCGTCAGGTCGCTGGAACTGACCCAAGACCGTTTCATCGAGAAGCACTTTATCAATCGACAGGGCGTGAAGACCGTTCCCTTTGCCCAGGTCGATGATGTCGACAGTCTGGAAGCGGCGATCGAGAATATTGGCCTGCCGGCCGTGCTGAAGACCCGGCGCTTTGGTTATGACGGCAAGGGCCAGGCTTGGATCCGGAAGGTCGAGGATGCCCCCGTCGCCTGGAAGGCGATCGGTGGCCAGCCGGCGATTCTGGAAGGCGCCGCAGCGTTCAGGCGCGAGCTTTCCGTTGTCGCGGCCCGTTCGATCACGGGTGAAGTCCTGGCCTTCCCCCTGTCCGAGAATATTCATGGCGACGGCATATTGAAGACGACCACCGCTCCGGCGCCCGGGGTTGATGGCGCCACCCAGGATAGCGCCCTGGCGATTGCCCGGGCCCTGGGAGATGGTCTCGAGCATGTCGGCGTGTTCGCGGTCGAGCTGTTTGATCTGGGTGAGGGCGAACTCATCGTCAACGAGATTGCGCCGCGCGTACACAATACCGGTCACTGGACGATGGATGCTTGCGGCTGTGACCAGTTCGAACAGCACATGCGCGCGGTGGCGGGCTGGTCGCTGGGCGACCCGTCGGCCCATTCGGCCTGTGTGATGACCAATCTGATCGGTCATGATGCCGATGCCTGGTCCGAGCTGGCCGGTGATTCAGCTGCGCGCCTGCACCTCTACGGCAAGCGCGAGACGCGGGCCGGCCGCAAAATGGGTCATGTGAATCGGTTGTCGGCGCTCTGAGCCTCCTTTCAATGCCCGTCGGACCCCTTATGTTAAGGGCATGATGCGAACGTCCCCCGACCCGCGCGCCTATATTGATGACCGCGGACCGTTCGACCTGATTGGCGATATTCACGGTTGCTTCGACGAGCTTGCGGTTCTGCTCGAAACCCTAGGCTATGACCGGCGTGACGTGCATGACTGGCATAACCCGGAAGGGCGCCGGCCGGTTTTTCTCGGCGATCTTGTCGATCGCGGTCCGGACAGTCCCGGCGTGCTCCGTACCGTGCATGCAACCGTGACGGCGGGGCGAGGTTATTGCGTGGTCGGCAATCATGACGACAAGTTCCGGCGCTGGTTGGCGGGCCGTGATGTGAAGATCACGCACGGGATCGAGGAGACCATCGAACAGATGGCCGCCGAGCCGGACGCGTTTCACCGCGACATGGCCGACTTTATCGACTCCCTGCCGCATCACCTGATCCTGGATGAGGGTGCGCTGATCGTCGCTCATGCCGGCGTCACCGCCGACATGCATGGCGAGGACACACGTCGCGTGCGTACATTTGCCATGTATGGAGAGGTCACCGGCGAGCGTGACCATCACGGCCTGCCGGTCCGGCGTGACTGGGCGCGTAATTATGCGGGCGAGCCGACCGTCGTGCACGGCCATGTCGCCGAGCCGCACGTGCGCGAGCGCAATAATGTGCTCTGCATTGATACCGGCTGTGTCTTTGGCGGCCACCTGACAGCCTTGCGCTGGCCGGAGCGCGATCTGGTCCAGGTCGAGGCGCACAATACCTGGTTCCATTCACCGCGCTGGTCGGCGGCCGAAAGCTAGGCTGTCTGTTCGCGCGGCTTCCGGCTCAGCTGGTCGGCATAGTCGTGATTGACGTCGCGATGGCCGGCCTCGTCGGCCCGGACCGCGACCACGACATCGCGCAGTCGGGCATTGGCGGGCAGTTTCCAGTAATCGATGGCGATCTGCGGGGCCGGCACATTCTCGTGCTTTCCGGCATCGATGCCTTCGAGATATTGCGTGTAGCTGATCACCGCCTCCTCCTCGAAATAGCCGACCACCCGGTGCGCCGTGCGCGGGGCGAAAAGGTAGAGGAAGAAATAGCAATTATAGAAGATCGCCTGCACGATCATGATTACGATGCGCTCGAACAGGGTTGGCTTGGCGATCTCGATGAAGGTCATCAAGTGCATGCGCTCATTCTCTGCCTCGTCCAGCAGGGTGCGGATCCAGCCTTCATCATCGCGAATCCGGCGTATCGCCTTGAGGTGCTGCAACAAGCCGCCGACCATGCCGGGTACAGCGGCGACGGTTTCCAGCACCACCGCACGGTGGCCATAGCGCTTGGCAAAGAAGGTGTCGGCGATGAAGCGCAGGAATTTCACGAAGCCGAAGGCGATGTGGTCGCCAAGGCCTTCCGGCTTGCGGTGTTGGTCGAGAATGATGTGGTCCGTCGTCGGCATGTCGGTCTCCCGGTTGGGACGGTGCATGCCAGAACAATGCGCCCGGCGCAGGGCGGGCGATAGGTGGCACGGCGCCGCGCGTCGATAAAACTCGCAAACAGAATGTGGGTATTGTCGAGGTGGATTTAAACCGGGGAAATGCCGGGGCCGGGTGGGCTAGACCCGGGGACCCGGGCCGTGGCGCAGCTTTCCCAGCAGGCCGGCGAGATCTGGCAGCTCCGCTGTCAGCTTGGCGATATTGGCCTTGGTCTTCTCGAAATCCATCACATTCTGGATCCGACGGTCGAGGAAAGCCTGGGCTTCCTGCTTCTCGGTGTCGGCCTCATTGAGCCAGCTCGACAGGGTCGAGCCATAGACACCGGCGAGGATTGTGCGCTTGGAATAGAAGTTCACATCGGTGGATGTGTCGCCAATGGCCCGCCAGATCGTGTCTGCCGTGGCCCAGAGGAGCTGCGGCGCCTCGCTGGCGGCATCGGGCAGCATCAGGCGTGAACGTGCCCTGCGGGCGGCCTCTTCATGCGTGCCGATGGCTTCCAGTCTGGCCATGACCCCGAATCGGACCCGTTCGCGGATCTTCATTGACTTGATGTCGGCGTCGCGCACTGCAGCCACGACCGCCTGGTCGAGCCGTCTTGACCAGCGCACGATCAGATCGAGCGAACCCCGCGGGCAGGCCAGCCGGGCCTGGCCCTTGTCTATGCCGGCATCGGCGCAGGCCTGGTCGAAACTGTCATCGGTCCAGCCATCAAAGGCGGCCAACGGTAGAATCGACTCTAAAAGCGCGTCGCGTGTGCTATCCTTCACGGAGCGGGGCAGGGTATCGGCTTCCATCATGTCGATCTGTCTAGACCAGTGCAGTGACTTCGTCACCTCGCCCGTGTGTGCTGATAGTGTGGACACGTGGTCGCAGGCCTGCTAGTAGCCCCGCCTCTGGCGAACTAGCGGCGTGAGGAATGGCCCTCGCGTCCAACCTAATGGAGAGAGAGCCATCGTACAGATCGTTGTGCGCGACAATAACGTGGAGCAAGCGCTCCGCGCGCTGAAAAAGAAGATGCAGCGGGAAGGTACTTTCCGCGAAATGAAGCGTCGTAATCATTACGAGAAGCCCTCGGAGAAGAAGGCTCGCCAGAAGGCTGAAGCCATTCGCCGGGCGCGTAAGTTGGCCCGCAAGCGGGCACAGCGCGAAGGCCTGATCGCCAAGCGTGGCGGTGGCAGCGCGCGCCGCTAGGGTCGCCAGACCTCATTGCGAGTAAAGTGAAACCGCCGTGTCCGATCGGGCACGGCGGTTTCCTTTTGCCCGGGATTCAGATTGCCCGGCTATCAGGACGCAGAGACAGCGCGTTCGATATCGTCCAGCGTGTTCTTGCCGAAATAAAGCTCGCCCCTGACGAAGAAGGACGGGATTCCGAAGGCTCCCCGGGCCACGGCGTCATCCGTGTTGGCGATCAGCCTGGCCTTGACGTCCGGTGTCGCGGCCGCCGCCAGCAGACCCTCGACATCCAGTCCGCTGTCCGCCAGGGCGCCGGCAATGATCGCGGCGTCGGACATGTTCTTCGGATCTTCCCACATGTGATGGAATCCGGCCTCGATGAAGGCGGGCAGGACGCCGGCGGCGTCAGCGGCGATTGCCATGCGCATCAGCAGGAGCGTGTTGACCGGGAAGTGCGGATTAAACTGGAAGCCGGTGATGCCGTGGCGCTCGATGAAGCGCTCGAACTCACGGCCCTCATAGGCCAGCTTGTTGGGGATGTCGGCATACGCGATCATCGGTGCCTGATTGCCGGTCAGCTTGAACAGCCCGCCCAGCAGGACCGGCGTGTAGCGGACACTTGCCCCGGTGCGTTCCAGCAGCCCCGGCAGGGCCTTGTGGGTCAGCCAGGCATTCGGGCTGGCAAAATCGATCAGGTATTCAATCTCGGTCATTACCAGGTCTCTCCATGGGGGCGCAGGTCCATCTCGAACGTCCAGGCATCCGGCGTCTGTTGGTGCAGCGCCCAATAGGCATTTGCGATGGAGGCCGGTTGGGTAAGGGCGCCTTCGGGCAGGTTGGCTTCGGCATCGGCGCCATGGGCGGCGCGGATACGTTCGCGAACAAAAGCCGTGTCGACACCGGCATCAATGACCAAATGGGCCACGTGGATGTTTTTGGGACCCAGCTCACGGGCCATCGCCTGGGCCATCATCCTCAACCCGGCCTTGGCGCTGGCAAAGGCGGCATAACCGGAACCGCCGCGCAGGCTCGCGGTCGCGCCGGTGAAGAAGATGGATCCGCCGCGGCCGTTCTCCAGCATGATCCGCGCGGCTTCTCGCCCGCTCAGGAAACCGGCCTTGCAGGCCAGTTCCCAGACTTTGGTGAAAACCCGGTCCGTGGTCTCCAGAAGCGGAAAATTGACATTGGCACCGGGATTGGAAATCACCACGTCCAGAGGGGCATCGGCGTTTGCGGCCTCGAGGAAGGCCCTGACGCTGTCTTCCTGGCGGGCGTCGAGCTGGTGAGGCACGCATCGCCCGCCCGCCGCCGCGATCTCGGCGCATAGCGGCTCCAGCTTGTCGGCATTGCGGCGGCCGGCATGGACCACATAGCCCTCGGCGGCAAATTTCCGGGCAATCGCGGCCCCGATATAGTCGCCGGCCCCGATGATCGCGCAGCTCGCATTCCGTGTGGCCATCCTTCCCCCCATCGCTGTTCGATGTCAGCTAAGTCTTGAAACAAGACTGAGTCAATGGCATAGGATCGGAATGCGTTGGAACGAGTTGTCAGACGAGACATGTTCACTGGCCCGCACCCTGGCGGTGATCGGCGATCGCTGGACCTTGATGGTCCTGCGAGAGGCCTTTCTGAAAGTGCGCCGTTTCGACGATTTCCAGAGCCGCCTGGGTATCGCCCGGCGAGTCCTGACCGAGCGTCTCTCGCATCTGGTCGAACATGGTGTTCTGGAGAAGCAGGCCTATCAGACACGGCCGCTGCGCCACGAATACCGGCTGACGGCAAAAGGGCGGGATCTCTATCCCGCCCTCCTGTCTCTGGTGCATTGGGGTGACCGGCACTATGCCGGTGCTGATGGCCCGCCGGTCGTCCACACCCACATCAGCTGTGGTCATGAGTTTCACAGCGTCCTGAGCTGCTCCGAGTGCGGTGAGCCGGTCGAGGCCCGGGCGGTGACCGTCCGACCCGGGCCCGGAGCCGGCTAACTCACCCCTCCGCCGGCGTCTTCTTGCCGCCGAAGCTGAACCAGGCTTTCACCGTGTCCTGATTGGCCTGGTTGAGCGCGCCCATGCGGAACAACACACCCGAGCCCCAGATCACGAAGGCAGCAAAGGCGACCATCGCGGCTGTGGTGCCAAGAACCTCGACCATGCCGACTTCGTGCGGCAGGCGCGCCAGCATGATGAAGGGCGTCCACAGCGGGACCCAGCTGGCAATCGCGACGACTGGCGAGTCCGGGGACTCGAAGGCCATCATGACCAGGAAGATCGGGACCATCATGATCAGCATCATCGGGGTCATCAGGGTCTGGGCGTCCTGCAGGGTCTCGCACAGCGAGCCGATGGCCAGGAAAAGCGCGCCATACATCAGATAACCGATGATGAAATAGCCGAGAGCCGGCAGCAGCAGGCCCGGATCGAGCAGGGCGGCGAGGATTTCCGCGATCGGCATGTCGGCCGAGGCGGCGACCTGTTGCACGCCCAATGTTCCCAGCAGACCCATGCCGCCCCAGACCACCAGAAGCGTGGCGGAAACGGCGGCGACGCCAAGCAGCTTGCCGGTCAGGATTTCATGATGCCGGGTCGAGGCCAGCATCATTTCCAGGATCTTGTTGCCCTTCTCCTCGATCATGGCGCTCAGCAGCATGTTGACCACCGAGAAGATGATCACCCACAGGCCGAGGGCGGCGAACAAGCTCACAATCAGCGGGACGCGGTCGGCTTCGGTAACTTCCGCTGTGTCACCTGTCCGTTCGGGATTGAGGGCGCGTACCGTGGGCGACAGCTCCTCGGCAGTCTCGATCAATTGCGGGTTCACGCCGGCATCGATGAGATACTGGGTCTGCATGTGATTGCGCAGCGAATTCCGGATCTGGGAGCGCAAATTACTATCCGAGAGATTGGTGCTCCAGTAATCGACCTCAATCGCTCCGTCCGCGCCCTGGCGCAGGAAGATGACCGCAAACAGGCCATGCTCGCCGGCGGAGGACGTGAAGGTCGCTCCGTTGGTCAGATAGGGCCGCAAGGCATCCAGCTCGGTCTCGCCGACATCGACGCGCAAATAGCGCTCATCCGACAATTGCGTCTGCGAAGCCAGGGCCGCGTCGATCTGCGGCAGATCGCCGAACATCTCGCGCATCGCCTCACGCGTGCGTTCCAGAGCTTCAGCGCGGCTGGCCTCGGCCTGGACCTCCAGCGCGGCCTCCAGCTCACCACCGGTTTGGTCAACGAGGACGTAATAGCGGGTCGGTTGGGAGTTCTCGATCAGGATCGGCATGCCGATACCCAGCGCCATGAACATGGGAACAGAGGCGAGCGACAGCCAGAAACCCCATGTGGCGACATAGGACAGGAATTCGCGGCGAGCGATAAGATAGATGGCACGCATCACACGGTCTCCGTTTCGGCTGCGGCGCTCGAGCCGACAAGATGGACAAAGGCGTCATGGAGGTGCGCACGGACGGGCTCGAAGCGGGCGAGCTTCACGCCGCCATCGACGCAAGCCTTCAGCACGTCCTGGGCATCGGCGCCGGAGGCGAGGTCAATGGTCCAGACGGCATTGCCGTCGACCGGTGCCTCGCGCGCGACCTGGCCTTTCCCGACGAGGAGTTGACTGAGGTCGTGGTCGGAGGCGACCTCCACGGTCACCCGGCGCGGAACCTCGCCGAGCGCTTCCTTGACGCTGCCATCGAAGACCTTGCGGCCCTTGGCGACCAGCACGATCTGGTCGCACAGGCGCTCGGCATGTTCCATGACATGGGTCGAGAACAGGACGGTCCGCCCGGCCTCGGCCTGGCGGCGGACGATTTGTTCCAGCGCATTCTGGTTGACCGGGTCGAGGCCCGAGAAGGGCTCGTCGAGAATGATGAATTCCGGTTCGTGCACGAGGGTCGAGATGATCTGGACCTTCTGGGCCATGCCCTTGGAGAGGGTCTTCACCTTGCTGTCGGCGACGCCGGGAAGGTCGAATTCCTCCAGCATGGCGAGGCCGCGCTTGCGAGCCTCCGCAGCGCCAACGCCCTTCAGGCGGGCGAAGAAGGTGATGACATCGATCACCTTCATCTTGCGGTAGATCCCGCGCTCTTCCGGCAGGAAGCCGACGCGGTCCAGCGCCTCGGGGCGCGGCTTGCCGCCGAACAGGCTCACCGAGCCGCGATCGGGTGAAAGAATGCCCAGTGACATGCGCAGGCTTGTGGTCTTGCCGGCGCCGTTCGGGCCGAGAAAACCGGTGATGCGGCCGCGCTGGACGCCGAAACTGACATCGCGCACAGCCGGTTTGCCGTTGAACGTCTTGGAAACGTTCGACAGTTCGAGAATGGTCTCGGACATAATGCCCCCTATTCTGATCGCTGCGGAGCCTAGTCAGCCAGGCCGCTTGTCACCACCGGTATTGCGCAGCCAAGCGTCCCCCCGTGCGGCGTCCCTACACAAGGTCGAGCACGAAATAGGGCAGGTCCAGCGGTGGCGGTTCGGCCAGGCCAAGCTGGGTGAGCTGGTGATGGGCCTGACCGCGGTGGTGGGTCGCATGGTTGAACATGTGTGTGAGGATGATCCGGCGCGGCAGGCGTCGCGGCATTTCTGACATGTCGCGGTAGGCCAGCTCGGCGGCGATCGCGGCGTCATCCAGTCCGGAAATGAAGGCATAGGTTGCCGCGTCCTGGTCGCGCCGGGCGGCCCACAATGTCTCGAACACATCGGTCGGCGTCTCGTCCAGCCTTGCATAAGGGGCAGGCTGGGCCAGCAGGCGTGCCATCCATAACTGGTCGGCGACCAGGATGTGGGTCAACGTGCCTTGCAGCGAGCCGAAATAGGCGCCGATATCGCGCGTCCGTGCCGCCGCTCCGATTTCGCGTGCCGCGTCGTAGATGCGGCGATTGGCCCAGGCATTGTAATCGGCGAGTTGCAGGAAGTGATCGCGCATGGCGGGCTCCAGGCTGTGCGCGGCGCTGGCCGCGCGGCAATAGGAGGCCGATAGTGCCTGCGCCGTCTTGGCACGCAAGGGTGAGGATACATGACCCCTGAAGATGCCCGCGCACGGCTCAATGCCCTGCGTCAGGAATTACTCGATCATTCCGACGCCTCCAGTGAAGACCGAAAGCCGGTCGAACTCGACCAGCAATCGGTCGGGCGCCTCTCGCGTCAGGATTCCATGCAGGTCCAGGCCATGGCCAAGGCCGCCAATGCGCGCCGTGTCCAGGAATTGCGCCGTATCGACGCCGCGCTGGCGCGGATCGAGGAGGATGAGTTTGGCTGGTGTGCCGAATGCGGCGAAGCCATTGAACCGCCTCGTCTCGAGATCGATCCCGCCGCCCCGCGCTGTGCCGCCTGCGCCTGACCGCCGGGTGTCGACCACTGCAATCGAACCGGAAAATTGCTGATCTATCACTTCTGTCCGGCCGCGCTGTCTGGAAGACTGGTGGCGAAGGGATGAGATCATGTTCGACCTGACACCGGACCGCTGCAAGGACGCCGCCAATTATCTGCGCGCATTGACGCGCGGCCAGATTGATAATGCGCTGCTCGGCCCGGCCCATACACGCCTGCTCAAGGCGGTCGACGCAATCCCGCGCTGGACGCTGGTGACCCGTCTTGCCGGACGGCATCTTGATCTCGATGCCCAGGCGATGGCGCAAATGCCCAAGGCGCAGCGCGAGGAATTTGATGTCCGTGTCCGGGCCGGGGCAGCCCAGGGCTTTCAATATCTCTACGAGACCTATCCGCTATACGACAAATGGCATGGCGGCGTGCTGGGCGATGAGGCTCCGGTCTTTGCCGAATTGTTCGGTGTGCTCAATAGCGCCGCGTTTCTCGACCCCATGCGCGAGGTGCTGGATGCGCCGGATATCAGCTTTGCCGATGCCCAGTTGACCCGCTATCGCGCGGGCCATTTCCTGACCACGCATGATGATGGCGTGGCTGGCAAGAATCGCGTCGCGGCCTTTGTCCTCACACTGACCGCGGGGTGGCAGAAGGATTGGGGCGGGGCGCTGGCCTTCCAGGCCATTGATGGCCGCGTGATCGACAGTTTCGTGCCGCGCGGCAATACGCTTTCCCTGTTCAAGGTTCCGCAGCCGCATGAAGTGACCCCGGTCGCCAAGACAGTCAGCGCCCATCGCGTGTCGATTACCGGCTGGCTGCGGACCGGCCGGGATCCGGGACCGCAAGCAGGCGACTAGCGCGTCGCGTATCCGGCCTGGCCGATCAGGGCCCGCAGCGCCTCATCGCCCGGCGATGCCAGTTTCAGCAATTCCACATAGGCGTCGCCACCCAGTTTCAGACAGTGCGCGAAGGCCGGCTCCGTCTTGAGGCCGGCAGCCTTGGCTGCCCGGATATCCAGCCTCAGCCGGTCCTCGGCGAGCTGGAGCAGGCGATGCTCGGCCAGCCAGTGGACATAGCTTTCATGTGTCTCCACCGGTCGCAGCCGGCCAAATATCTCGACTGGAATGCCCTCTAGCTCGAACCTGGCAATCACCGAGGCTTCCCCGGCATGGATATTGTCCTTTACGGCAGCCTGTGGCCACAGCACGGCCAGGGCGTGCTTGAAGGCGTCCAGCCCGGTCGTCGCCGAGCAGGCCAGGTCGATATCCGCGCCCGGCCCGTGAATATTGAGCGGGATGGACCCGACCCAGCGCGGGGTGAAGGCTGCGAGACGCCGCATCAGCCCGTGACGGGACATGATCTGGCGAACCTGGCTGCAGGGAAGGGGCGCATCGCTCATGGCGGCGATCTCGCGCGTCATGCCCGTCCTGTCAATACAGCCCGGGCGTTCAGGCCCGCTAACGATTGTGTGCATGGACAGGTGAGCGTCCGCGGGCCAGCCTGTGGTCAAATCAAAGAGGACGACATGGGATTTTACGAGGAACGCATACTACCCAATCTCATTGCCTGCGCCTGCGGCAGCAAGCCGGTCGCCAATCACCGCAAGATCATGGTGCCGGAGGCTTCGGGCCGGGTTCTCGAAGTGGGCATGGGGTCGGGGCCCAATCTGCCCTTCTACGACGCCTCCCGGGTTTCGCAGATCATCGGCGTGGAACCATCGTCTGGCATGCGGCGCAAGGCGCAGCGGGCAATTGATCGCCAGGCCATCCCGGTCGAGCTGCTGGACGCGCCCGGCGAGGCCTTGCCGCTGGAAGACAAGTCTGTCGACACGGTCCTGCTGGCCTTCACGCTCTGCACCATCCCCGATTACGACCAGGCGCTGGCCGAGATGCGACGTGTGCTCAAGCCGGGTGGCCGTCTGGTCTTCATGGAGCATGGACTGGCTCCCGATGAAGGCGTGGTGCGCTGGCAGCGTCGCCTGGAGCCGATCTGGAAGGTCACCGGTGGCGGCTGTCACCTGACCCGTCCGATGGACCGCCTGATCGAGCAGGGCGGTTTCCGGATCGACCGGCTGGAAGCCGATTATGAGCCGCGGACGCCGAAATTCGCTGGCTATATCTATCGCGGGCTGGCGGGGGTGCGATGAAGGATGCGCTGCGAGCCCGGGGTCGAGCGTTGTCGTGACCAGAAACATCGCAAGATCGGGCACGCCGAGTCCCCGGACTTCGATTAGGGTGAGCCCGATCGCAGCAAGGAGGCGTCGACGATGACATATGCATTACTGGCCTTGGGGCTGATGGTTCAGTCGGTGGAGGCCGGGCCCTCAGATGTGGACGTTCTCGAGCAATTGTCCTGGATGGAAGGTTGCTGGCGCGCGGACGGGTTTGACGGTGAGATGTCGGAATGCTGGATGCGCGCGCAGAGCGGCGAGCTGGTCGGCGCCTTCCAGTATTCTGCTCAAGGCGCGCTCCGATTCACCGAAATGCTGATGATCGGCACCAATGCCGAGGGCGAATTCGGCTATCAGGTGAAGCATTTCAACCGCGACTTCACGGGCTGGGAAACCCAGACTGAACAGATCACCTTCCACTTCGAGCAGATATCGGAAACGCGCATCGAGTTTCGCGGTCTCGTTCTCGAATTTGGTGGGCCAGACGCGTTCACGGCCCGGCTGGACATGCGGCAAAGCGATGGCAGCCTGACGACCGAGGTGTTCGAATTCAGCCGGGTCTCGCCTTAGCCGCCGATATCCTGGCTAGGGCATCCCGGGAAAGCTCGTCACATACTCGATCTTGATGTCCGGGAAGCTGGTCACGAACTGGATGGTGAAGTCCGGGAAGCTGTCGACGAATTCCCATGTCCCGCAATCATCCGGGAAGGATGTGACGGTCCTGACCTTGAGGTCGGGGAAGCTGGTGACGAGTTGCACCCGGATGTCCGGAAAGCTGTCCACGATCTCGACACGCCCGTGCAGCGGGATGCCGTTGAAGGTGCAGTCTTCGGCGATCGGGCCGCTCAGGGCGGCGGCGGTGAGGGCGAGTTCGGCCAGCATGCGGTCCAGCCTGCCTGAGCGAGGCTGAACCGCAGCTGAAAGGACCTAGTCCAGCGCCTTCAGAATGCTTTCCGTCATCTTCTTCGCATCACCCAGCAGCATCATCGTGTTGTCGCGGAAGAAGAGCGGGTTTTCGACGCCGGCATAGCCGGAGCCCAGCGAACGCTTGATGAAGAAGACGGTGCGCGCCTTCCAGACCTGCAGGACCGGCATGCCGTAGATCGGCGAAGCGGGATCATCCTCGGCGGCCGGATTGGTGACGTCATTGGCGCCGATCACGAAGGCCACGTCGGCATTCGAGAAATCGGAGTTGATGTCTTCCAGCTCGAAGACCTCGTCATAGGGGACATTGGCTTCGGCGAGCAGGACATTCATATGCCCCGGCATCCGTCCGGCGACCGGGTGGATGGCATAGGCCACATCGACGCCCTCGGCCTTCAGTGCATCGCCCATTTCGCGCAGCGCGTGCTGGGCCTGGGCGACGGCCATGCCATAGCCCGGCACGATAATGACCTTGCCCGCATTCTTCATCACAAAGGCGGCGTCATCGGCCGAGCCCTGTTTGGCATTGCCCTGCGGACCGGCAGCCGCAGCCGCGTCGCCGCTCTCGCCAAACCCGCCCAGGATGACCGAGATGAAGGAGCGGTTCATACCCTTGCACATGATGTAGGACAGGATTGCCCCGGAGGAGCCGACCAGCGCGCCGGTGACCAGGAGCGCGGTGTTCTCCAGCGTGAAGCCGAGCGCGGCCGCGGCCCAGCCGGAATAGGAGTTCAGCATCGACACCACGACCGGCATGTCAGCGCCGCCGATCGGGATGATCAGGGTCACGCCCAGCACGAAGGCGGCCAGGGTGATCAGCCAGAAGGCCGTCTTGGCGTCACCGCCCGAGGCCATCAGGAAGGCGATCATGATGACGATGAAGCCACCAATGGCGATGTTCAAAAGGTGACGGGCCGGGAGCATGATCGGCGCGCCGGACATGTTGCCGTTCAGCTTGGCAAAGGCGATCACCGAACCGGAGAAGGTGATGGCGCCGATCGCCGTACCCAGCGACAGCTCGAACAGGGAGAGGTGTTTGAGGTCACCCATCGCGTCGGCAATGTGGAAGGCGCCCGGGGCATAGAGCGCTGCCGCCGCAACCAGTACGGCAGCGAGGCCGACCAGTGAGTGGAAGGCGGCGACCAGTTGCGGCATGGCGGTCATCGGCACGCGTCGGGCGATGATGGCACCGATGCCACCACCGATCATCACACCGCCAATGATCAGGGCGATCGAGGGCCCGTCCAGATTGACTGCAAGCAGGGTTGTGACAATGGCGATCGCCATGCCGGCCATGCCAAACAGATTGCCGCGTCGCGCGGTTTCCGGATTGGACAGGCCGCGCAAGGCGAAGATGAAGAGAATGCCGGAGCCCAGATAGAGCAGGGCAGCAAGATTGGCTGACATGTCTAGCGCTCCTTCTTCTTGTACATGGCGAGCATGCGCCGGGTGACGAGGAAGCCGCCGAATATGTTCACACTGGCCAGGATGATGGCGATGAAGCCAAGCCCGCGCGAGAAGCCGGCCCCTTCGGTCTGTGCCGCCGTGGCCGCAGCTTCACCAGAGCCGGTCGCGGTCGCTGTGGCCGCCAGAAGGGCGCCGACGATGATGACCGAGGAAATGGCATTGGTAACGGCCATCAGCGGCGTGTGCAGGGCCGGGGTCACCGACCAGACGACGTAATAGCCCACGAAGACCGCCAGCACGAAAATCGCCAGGCGGAA
>NZ_CAJQOO010000031.1 GCF_905480005.1 uncultured Maricaulis sp. | reverse complement strand
CGCCTATTACTGGGCGCGTGCCGAAGAGCCGATCGAGCCGGGTGACGCCTATTATGAGCGCAACCTCCCGGTCTCGCTGCAGCGCCTGAAACAGGGCGGTGTGCGCCTGGCCGGCCTCCTCAACCAGCTCGTCGAGGAGCGTCAGGTGTCCGGACGCAGCAGTGCCAGCACCGGTTCCGGCGCGCTGAACTAGGCCTATTCGACAGCGAAGACGGCGCAGACCCGGGTCTCGAACCGCATCGGTTCAAAGTCGGCAGCAAGCGCGAAATCGCCAGATGCAGCCACAAGGGCTCCTGGATCGATCACGCCAGCTTCGGCCAGTTGCTCGGCGTCGACCACTTGCAGCGGCGCCGGTCCGTTGAATGCATCCCGCTGTATCCGACTGCCGGTTACGACAACGCGATCGCCGGCATTATTGCGGCCGATCTGGCCGTAATCGCCATTATCCAGCCCGGCTGGCGTGGCGGGCGGGCGCAGGCAGGGCTGCTGGCCCTCGAGAAGGATCTGGACCGGGCCCAGCCGTCCGCCGGCGGACTCGGCGACAATGCGCGCCCGCTCTGTCGCGTCATCCACCGCCGCCGCGAAGGCCTCGCGATAGAGCTCCGCGCTGGGCTGCATGGAAAAGCGGATATCCTGCGAGCGCGCCGGTCCGGCTGCCATCGCCGCGCCGCGGACATCGGCGAGATGCTGAAGGTCAAAGGTGATCACGGTGATCGTTACCGCAGCCGTGTAGCCAAGCAGGGCATCGGGATGGCGGTTCTCCTCGAGGCGCTCGCGGAACAGCCCATCCTGTTGGCTGACCTGCTCATAATAGGGCGAGACCCGCAGGTCGGAGGTCACGCGGATATTGTCGCCATCGATCTCGCGCATGGCCTGGGTGACCGAATTGGCACGGGCGACGGCTTCGGCCACCGCGTCCTCGCTGACCGCGTTGCGGGCCTCATAGGTCACCGAGAACTGGGCGCGATTGGGCAGGACCTCGATATAGGCCCGACCGATCGCCTCAACCGAGGCTGTGCGCGCCCAGACTGGCGCGCTTGTGTCGACAGGCTCGCCATTGCTGCCAAAGCCGCATCCGGCCAGGGCCAGGGCCGGCAAGCTTGCGGCCAACAGGACTGATTTCTTCATCGGACATCCCCTCATCTGATCAAAACTTCGCGCGCGATTCCCCGGTCATGCCAACCGCAATTGGTGCCGGTCTGCCACGCAAGTGGAGATAATGGAGTGATCCGGCCCCCCCTTCACGCTTTTGCTTGTTGCGCGCGTTAGCGTTTGGTTAATATCCGGATCGGGTGTTGTGTGTGTCGGGGGTTGGGCGTGATTGAAGGTGTGGACAATACGGTGCTCTACGGCGTGGCCGGGGCCGGTCTGTTTGTCCTGATCCTCGCGATCAGTGCCATCTCCATGCATCTCAATCGCCAGCGCGCCGTGTCCGATGAGCGCCAGGTCTACAAGCTGCGCCGCAAGCGGGCGGCGCGTTATGAGGACGCCAAGAAGGACTACGAGAAATACCGCAAGAAGATCGAGAGCGGGAATACGGTTCTGGTCGATCTCATACATGATCTCGGCGATGATTTTGTCGGCCGGGACAGCGCCCAGCAGCAAATTGCCTTTGACGAGGCCTTTGAGGCGGTTGCCTCGATCCGCCAGGCCAATCCGCGGGCAAGGATCGTGATCGTGCTGCATACGCTGGGTGGCTATGCCCGGCCGGCCCACATGATCGCCCTGGCCATCAAGCAGCACTTGTCCAAGGGCAAGGGGCATTACAATCCCAGGCGCGAACCGCGTGTCGTGGCCTATGTGCCCTATGTCGCCATGTCCGGTGGCACGATGATCGCCCTCGCGGCGGACAAGATCGTCATGGATCCGACCGCCTCACTGGGCCCGATCGACACGATCTATGGCGGCTTTCCGACCGAGGCCTACAAGGAACTCCTCGCCCAGAAGGGACCGCTGGCGACCCAGGATGTCCTGGTCATGCTGGCTCATGAGGCCGAGAAATATGATCGTTATGCCGGCCAGGTCGCGCGCGACATCGTCAATGACATCCACAAGGCCGAGGGCAAGCCGGACCACCATATCGCCGACACGCTCTCAGCCGGCACGCTGTCGCACAGCCAGGCCATCACGCCCGGGGATGCCAAGGATTTCGGCATGAATGTCTCGACCAAGATTCCCGATCTGATCTATGGCCTGGTCGATGCCCGCATCCGCATGATCCACACGCGGCTCGAATACGAAGCCCGTCGCCTCGACAGCGAGGATGCCGGCGAGGAGGGCGGGACCGACAATGCCGAGCAGGCGATCGAGCGGGCGATCCGTCAATCCCTGCGGGGTAATGTGCGTCTCTGACAGGGCCGCGCTGCCAAGCCCCCTTGAACCGGCCCCGCCGCACACCGATCTTCCCGGCGACCAGCAAGGGATGATGTCATGACCAGCAAGGCCGAGCTTTATGAAGACGTGCGCAAGCAGATCGCTGCGGTGATCGCGGGCGAGACCAGCCGCACGGCGCGCTTTGCCACGGCCAGCTGCCTGCTGCGCGAGATGTTCGGTGAGCGTTTCTTCTGGACCGGTTTCTACGAGGTCGATCCTGCCAAGCCGACCGAGCTCGTGGTCGGGCCCTATCAGGGTACAATGGGCTGTCTGCGCATTCCCTTCGGCAAGGGTGTGTGTGGGGCTGCCGCGGCCACTGGCGAGACCCAATTGGTCGCGGATGTTCACGCCTTTCCTGGCCATATTGCCTGTGACAGCCGGTCCAACTCGGAAATCGTCGTGCCGGTGCGCGATGCCGACGGCGCGCTGGTCGCCGTCCTGGATGTCGACTCCACCGAATTCGGTGCCTTCGACACGGATGACCAGGCCGGCCTGGAAGCGATCTGCGGCGCGCTGCTGACGAGTGCGTGATCACTGCATTGAGAAATGCGGGGGCAGTGCCGGTCTTGGGTTCGGGCTGACACTGCCCCCTGTCCCGCCCGTTTGGGGCCCGCCATCAAGGCGGCGTGCGGGATGTCTGGAAAAGAGCGCCTAGCGCGCCACGATCTCGACCCGTCGATTGTGTCGGCGCCCCGTTTCGTCGGCATTGCTGGCCTCTGGCGCCAGCGGCCCGACACCGGCTGCGATGAGGCGTTCGGCCTCAATCCCGTAATCTGTCGTCAGGGCATCGACCACGGCGGCCGCGCGGCGGTCTGACAGGTTCATATTATAGCTGAGCGTGCCGGACATGTCGGTGTGTCCGACAACGTAGAGCGACAGGTCCGGGCGGGCCTCCAGCAAGTCCCGCAGGGCTTCAAGGGCCGTTTGCGATTCCGGCAGCAAGGTCGCGCTGTCATGGGCGAAGAGGAGGCCGTCGACCCGCACATGCCCCTCGGCATCGAGGCCCGCGGCGAGGGCTTCGGCCGAGACGGTGACCATGTCCCGGTCCATCTCGTCGGTCTCGACAATCACGATCGAGGTTGATCGGCGGCCGACACCAATGGCGATATAGGCCAGTCGCCCCTCATGGCTCAGCGTGCCGGCGGTATAGTGCGAGTTTGGTCCATTGATCGCCCGCATGCCATTGGCCTGGTAGAAGGCGTTGCGGCTGGATCCGGTCGTACAGGACCCGTCCCGGGCGCAGGACCAGATCGGCTGATACCCTGCCGCGTCGAGCGCGTCGCGATAATTGGTGAAGATCTCCAGCTCTGACCGGTCGTCGGGATTGTCGTAATCCAGCTTCGTGACCTGCCCCTGTACCGGAATCGTGACCGCGGCACGGGCGTCGAAATCGAAACCGGTGATCAAGGCGTATTCGTCAAACCGCCAATATTCGCCACCGCCTTCGGATCCTTCATAGGGCGAGATCAGCGGGTGGCCGTCGACCGCTTCCTGGGCGAGGACGGCAGTGGCGGTGCCGGCGAGGATGAGCGCAAGGGTAAGCAGGGCGGCAAGGGCGCGGATCATGATCAGTCTCCTTGGCAGGCGGCCATATCGGCAAAGCTGTTGGACGGGGCGTGATAGCAATGGACGATCCGGTTATCGCCCTCGGCGGTTTCGCGGACCCGGTTGGTCGCATCGAGCGTCACCTCGATCAGCACATACGCGTAGTCCTGGCTCCAGGCGCCGACGAAGTCATCGCCGGCTCCAAGCAGGTTGGCGGTGTCATCAAGCGCCACCACCGCATTGACCGCCAGGTCGGGAATGCGCGTGGTAAAGGGCAGCGACCAGCCATCGCCGCTGCGCTGTCCCGGACCCTCATTGAGGCGGACATGGAGCTCGACCGGGCAATGGTGGAGGGCGTGGAAGTCACGCTGCCCGGCATTCTCGACGTGCACATGATAGGTCAGCCGGTTCAACGTCATCGCGCCACCCCCATTGGGACGGGTCGAGATGCGCAGGGCGTTGTCGGCCGAGAGCGGTCCGGGTTGTGCCGGCATCTGGCCGAAGCGGAATTCGACACCCGCGACGATCGGCAGGCGGTACACATGGCAGGGGTCGGCATCCAGGATTGCCCCGGTGCGGTCGGGCTGTGACGGGGCGTCGGCTGCTTGCGGATCAACGGGCTCGACAGCCGGCACATCTTGCGGCTCATCGCCAGACGTCTCCCAGCCGGCCGGCGGGTCGCCAATATTCTCGATGACGATGACACCATCGCCGCGATAGGGGCCGTCCAGGACGAGATTTCCAACCGTGACGGCATGAGTCGGCGCCGGAGCGAACAGGCCGACATGATCGCCATGCCCCGGCAGGGATTGTTGATGGACGGTGCGCCAACTCATCCCGGTGTTGAAGTTTCTCACCTGGACCCTGACGTCGCGGGCGGTCTGGCAATCCGGATCGGCAAAGGCAATCGCGGAAACAAGGGTGGCGAAACCGTCGCCATCGCTCGTCACCGCCGGCCAGTTGGGCGTATTCCAGAACCCGCCCGGCGTGCGGGCCTGGACACGGACATTGATATTGGCGAGCGGCCAGGTCTGGCTGGAAATCGAGCCGACGCCAGGCTGGTGCCCGAGAAGCCGGGTGGAGACCTGCCAGTGGCAATTGGCCTCGGCAGCGCCGGTCAGCGCCGGGAGCATCAGCAAGCTTGCCATGAGTACCAGAATCCGCATCGCGTCCTCCCGTCCGACAGTCGGGACAGAATACATTTGCTGAATGAATGTTCAATGAATATATTTTCACCGAACTGATTTGCGCGTGTGGAGTCGGGATTGGCCAAGCGGCGGAGTGAGCAGAAGGACGAGACGCGGGCGAGGCTGGTCACGGCCGGCGCCTCCGTGTTCGCCGCCAAGGGAGTCGAGGGCACCCGAATTGGCGATATTGCCCGTGAGGCCGGTGTCGCCATGGGCACGCTCTACACCCACTTCCCGGACAAGGAGGCGCTCTTTGTCGAGGTCATGCGCGCCGGCAAGGAGGCGGTGCTCGCCGGCCTGGCCATGGCCCAGCAGACGCCGGGTTCGCGACAAACCAAGGACCGGGCAGCGATGGAGGGCGTGGTCGCCTTTGCCGGCATCTATGGAGATCTCTTCCGCCTGTTATTGAGCCGCGGGGCCGGCGCGGATCCGCTTCAGCGCGAAGTCGTCGATGCCATCGCCGCGCTGAGGGTCGCCGAGCTGGTCGAGGGGCAACGCGATGGCTGGGCCCGCAAGGATCTCGATCCGCACGCCGCGGCCCGCTGTGAAGTGGGGGCGGTCTTTCATTTGCTCGACTGGTGGCTGGACGACCGCTCCCGGATGACGGATGAGGCTGTCATTGAACAGCTTTGCCTGATCCGCCGCTTCGGCGTGGAGGGCCTGATCCCGGATTCTGCGGCATGAGTGAGTATTCGATCGAGCTGGACGGGCGGTCTGTTGCCTTCACCTTGCGACGCTCGGCGCGCCGGACGATCGGTTTCACCATCTCGCGTGACGGTCTGGCCGTTGCCGCGCCGCGCCGGGCCAGCGAGCGGGAGATCCGGCGCGCCCTGGTCACCAAATCCGGCTGGATCCTGTCCAAGCTCGACGACTGGGCGGCCCGCCCGGTCGCACCGGAACTGGTCCTGGAAAGCGGGGCCAGCTTGCCCTGGCTCGGCAGTGAGCTGACCCTCGATCTGCGCGGCGAGGGCGTGCGGACGACCGTCCGGCGTGAGGGCGACCGGCTCATCCTCAAGCATGATCCCCATCTTGACGGTGAGCTGCGCACCCGGACCCTCACCAAGGCCCTGCAGCGCTTTTACAAGCGTGAGGGCGAGGCGTTGATGGCGCCCAAGGTCGAGGCCTATGCCGCCCGGCTCGGACGACCGGTGCGCAAGGTCATCGTGCGCGACCAGAAGCGTCGCTGGGGGTCGTGTGCCTCGGACGCCACCATCCGTCTCAACTGGCGCCTGATGGGCTTT
>NZ_CAJQOO010000030.1 GCF_905480005.1 uncultured Maricaulis sp. | reverse complement strand
CGTCATCCCACGGTCACGGCAAGGCCGTGATCCGGGGGACCTCGCCCACCCGGTCGACATCATTGCCGAGGTCCCCCGGATGTCCGCCGCGCGGCCACCGGGGGATGACGGTGGTGAGGCGTGCCTGAAATCACATCCCACTCTTACCGGATCACGCGCCAAGGGCGCACACACCACCCTAAATTCCTTGCCGGGAGTTAGCCGTATCCGGTTCTTGAGCTCAAGGGGAAACCCGCGAAGCGGCGGCTGCGCCGCCCTTGACCTCAAGAACCGGATACGGCCCGCTGGCTGTCATGGGGTTTAAGGACCGCAGCGCGCGCGTTGGCGCCTGTCTGTCTGCTTTTCCCGTCATCCCCCGGACGACCGCTTTGCGGTCACCGTGGGATGACGCCTAAAAAAGGAGCCTCCGCCCCTACCAGCTCTCGAGCACGCGCTCGGCCGAGCAGTAGAACTGGCAGCTTGTCCGCGCCTCATTGCAGACTTCACCGCCGGCATTGCTGTCATAGCTCCAGGCGGTGTTGTTGTGCAGCGGCAGGCAGTCACGGCGATTGATCGGGATACTCACCGTGGCATGACGGCCATAACTCGCACCATCATCCAGGCTATAGCGGCAGACCAGGCTGGACGAGCGCGTTTCCACGCGGACCCAGTCGAGCACGGCTATGACCGGCGGCAGGTCCCGGCTGTTCGGATCGGTGCTCTCGCGAATGCTGACCGCACGGTCATGCGTCAGCATGGGCGCAACAAGCGGCCGGTTTGCGGTCGGCGTCGAGGATTGGCCGCGCGGGCTGGTGGCGGGACGCGCGGTGATCCGTCCGGACGGGATCGGACGCCGCATCCTGTCGGAGCCATCCAGATTATTGCCGCGTACCCGCGCCGCATGACGCCAGCCCGGCGCGTCCGGGAATTCGGTTTCCACAACCCAGACATCGCCCGGGTCCGGGCAATAATGGGGCTGCAGCTGCGCCTGGGCAGAGGCTGATATCAGAGCCATCAGTCCCGCCGTCAGGAATGTCCGCATCATCATCAATCCCCCAGCCTTGCAACATTCGGGATGATGCGCCGGATCGGCTCGCAGGGGAAGTTTCGACGGGAATGGGAGGGAACAGGTTTTCCTTCGCCGCTCCCGCGACAGACTTGCCCATGCCCTCCCACCCGCTAAACTCAACCCATGCGCCGGCTGGGGAGCCCGCATTGGAGCGTTGTCATGCGCCTTGTTCTGTTTGTCCTGTCTGCCTCATTGCTGTCCGGCTGTGCCTGGTTGGAGAAGGGGCGAGATCCCAATTTGCCGTCCGCTGCGGAGATGGGAGCCGGCGAGTGCCGTCCGGCCGGTCCGCACGACCCTGCCGCGCCCGGTGAATGGATTTGCGATGACGGCGATGGCGACGAGGAAATGCGCCCGCGCCACCGCGTCGAAAACCCGGATGATTACCGTCGCGATCCGTTCTGACGCCTCAGTCGCCGGCCGCCAGCGCCCTGGCGTGATGGCGCAGATGATCCTCGATGAAGCTGGCGATGAACCAGTAGGAATGGTCATAGCCGGGATGGCGGCGGACGGTGACCGGCTGCCCAGCCTCCCGGCAGGCCGCCTCGAACAGCTCCGGGCGGAGCTGTTCCTCGAGGAATTGATCGGCCTCGCCCTGGTCGATCAGGATCATCTGCTCGGTCGGCTAGCGCCTGACCAGATGGCAGGCATCATGCTCGCCCCAGGCCGGGCCTTGATCACCGAGATAGGCGTGCAGCGCCTTCTGTCCCCATGGCACTTGCGATGGCGCGACGATCGGCGCGAAGGCCGAGACCGAGGCATAGCGGCCCGGATGGCGGAAATTGAGCGTCAGCGCACCATGTCCGCCCATGGAATGACCCATAATGCCCTGACGCGTCATGTCGGCGGGGAAATGGGCAGCGACCAGGGCTGGAAGCTCCTGGGTGACATAGGTTTCCATTGAAAAATGCGGCACCCAGGGCGCTTCGGTCGCGTCGAGATAAAAGCCCGCGCCCTGCCCCAGATCATAGCCCGCATCATCAGCGACAGCGTCACCGCGCGGTGAGGTGTCCGGCGCCACCACCATCAGGCCCAACTCGCTGGCCACACGCTGCAGGCCGGACTTCTCCATCACATTCGACCAGTTGCAGGTCAGACCGGAGAGAAACCAGACCACCGGAACAGGACCGGTCCTGGCCTGGGGCGGGATATAGACCGCAAAGCGCATCGACCCGTGGCAGGCGGCGCTGTCATGATCATGGACGGACAAGGTGCCGCCGAAAGAGGCCCAGCTTGAGATGGAGGTCAGGGTCACGAGGATGGCTCCGGGTTTATGCTGTCGAGCGGAATGGTTTCAAGGCCAAGACGGTCGCGGGCGAGAGACAGCATGCGTTTGTCGGCAGACAGTATCGGGCGATGATTCCGATTGGCGAGGGCGAGATAGGTACAGTCATAGACCGGGTGGTCCAGTTCGCAGGCCATTTCCACGGCCAACGCCGCCAGGCCCGTTTCGTCGAGCTGCGCCACAAGACCGGCGAGCTTGAGCAAGGCCGTCGAGGCATCTTCGACCGTGGTCTGCTTGTGGCGGACATATTGCCAGAGCGCATTGCCCGTTTCAGCGAAAATGAGGCGCGGCGCCTGCAGCTCAAACATGTGGGCTGCGGCGATCGCCTTTTCATACCCGGGAACCGGCAGGAAGAGTTTAACGGCGACCGAGGCGTCGACAATGACGGGCCTCAATGCCCCTCATCCCTGTCCTTGCGAATGAGGTCGGTCGGATCGAGATCAGACGGTGTCCCCCTTTCGCGCATGCCCTTGGCGAACTCGAAGAAACCTTCCCGGTCGCGGCGGGACGCGTCCGCGAGCACGTCACGCAGGAATTGTTCCAGCGATTTGCCATCCTTGGCTGCCAACCGCTTCAGACTCGTAACAACCGCGTCGTCGAGATTGCGAATGATCACCTGGCCCATCGGCGCCTCCTGATAGCATGATGATATCATGGGGTGGCGAGGCAGGGAATGGGTGGAGTTTGCAACCTCATCGCTCCCAACACTCCAACATCCCGCGGTGACCGCGCTCAGCCTGTCGCGCCACGGGCGCGCAGAAAACCATAAATCGCTTGTCAGCCAGCGGGCTGTCTGCGGGTATTCCAAACCGTTGTCATCCCTGATGGACGCCCGGCGAAGGCCGGGTGAAAGTCAGGGACCCATGTGATTGCAAAGAATTAGGTCCCCGCCTTGCGTCCGGCCTTCGCCGGACATTCAGCGGGGATGACAAGGGTGTGGGTGCTGCCCCACGCTTGGCTTTCTGTACCTTTGCGCCACCCGGCGCGCAGAGCTGTCCATAAATCGCTTGTCAGCCAGCGGGCCGTCTCCGCTTGTTCAGGTCAAGGGTGAAACCGCGAAGCGGCGCCTGTGGCGCCCTTGACCTGAACAAGCGGAGACGGCGAACTCCCGGCAAGCGGTTTAGGGTGGGGTGTGGTCCGGGGGCGCCCGGAGCGACACCTGCATCTATTGAGATCAATCAGGAAAGATACAGTCGCCGCCTTGCGGGTCGTAAATGCCGAGCCCGTGCCGTTCAGCGAGAATTGCCAGTTTTGTCACGGCGGCCTCAGCAACAGAATACCGAAAAGACGCGTAAATTGCACCCGGCATCAAGGTGAAGTCAGTGACTTCCGGATCGTCGATACGATCATCAGATACGGCATTTGGCCCGTTCAGCGGCGGGAAGAATTCGCAAAACGCCTCAAACCACGCCGTCAGGGCTTCTGTGCATTTTGACGCGTCCAGCGCCGCGTCAGGGCCTGACATTTCCGCATCGACCCACGCTTCAAACGCGCTCTTGTCCTTCGGCGCACATGCCGGATCAAACACCATCAGATCGTAGCTCATGGGACCCCCCTAATACTCCACCACAGCCCGGATACTTTCCCCGGCATGCATCAAATCAAACCCCTTATTGATGTCGTCCAGCTTGAGCTTGTGGGTGATCAGGCTGTCGATATCGATGCGGCCTTCCATGTACATGTCGACGATCTTGGGGACGTCGGTGCGGCCCCTGGCGCCGCCGAAGGCGGAGCCGCGCCAGACGCGGCCGGTGACCAGCTGGAAGGGGCGGGTCTGGATTTCCGCGCCGGCGGGCGCGACACCGATGATAATGCTCTCGCCCCAGCCCTTGTGGCAGCATTCCAGGGCGGCCCGCATGACCTCGACATTGCCGATGCATTCGAAGGAATAATCCGCCCCGCCGCCAGTCAGCTCGACGAGATGGCCGACCAGGTCCTTATGGTCCCTCGGATTGACGAAATCGGTCATCCCGAACTGGCGGGCGATGTCCTGCTTGGCCGGGTTCATGTCGACGCCGACAATCTGGCGTGCGCCGATCAGCTTGAGGCCCTGGATGACATTGAGGCCGATCCCGCCCAGGCCGAAAACCACGGCGGTGGAATTGGGCTCGACCTTGGCGGTGAACATGACCGCGCCAATGCCGGTCGTGACGCCGCAGCCGATATAGCAGATCTTGTCGAAAGGGGCGTCCTGGCGGACCTTGGCGAGGGAGACCTCCGGCAGGACGGTGAAGTTCGAAAAGGTCGAACAGCCCATATAGTGCAGGATTTTCTCGCCCTTGTAGGAAAAGCGCGAGGTGCCGTCCGGCATCACGCCCTGGCCCTGGGTCGCCCGCACGCGCTGGCACAGATTGGTCTTGGGATTGAGGCAGTATTCGCAGGTCCGGCACTCCGCCGTGTAGAGCGGGATGACATGGTCGCCGACCTTGAGATCGGTCACGCCCGGCCCGACCTCGCGGACAATGCCGGCGCCCTCATGGCCGAGAATGGCGGGGAAAGCGCCTTCCGGGTCGGCGCCCGATCGGGTGAATTCATCGGTGTGACAAATGCCGGTCGCCTTGATCTCGACCAGGACTTCACCGGCCTTGGGGCCTTCCAGGTCAACCTCGACAATCTCCAGCGGCTTGCCCGCTTCAAAGGCGACGGCGGCGCGTGTCTTCATGGATCAATCTCCCCGAACCAATGTCTTGAAAACAAGGTCTCGCATTGCTCCGCCCCGGCGTCAAAGCCTCGTGTGACGGGCATACGCAGCTATGCAGGTGACGGGACTTTGACCAGCCATTAAGTTGCGCGCCCTGACATACCCGTTTCGGAGTGAAGTTTATGAGCGCGGTGATCCGGTCGACCGGTCTTTGGACCCCAGACGAGTCAATTTCCAACGACGAACTCGTCGCCTGCTACAACGCCTATGTTGAGCACTTCAATGCCGAGCATGCCGACGCCATCGAGCGCGGCGCCGTCGAGGCGAAGAACCCCTCCTCCTCCGGCTTCATCGAGAAAGCCTCGGGCATCAAGTCGCGCTATTCGATCGACAAGGCCGGCGTGCTGGACATCACCCGCATGCGCCCGCGCGCCGAGCCGCGACCCAATGAGGCGCTGTCACTAATGGCGGAAGCCGGCGTCGCCGCGGCAAAGGACGCGCTTGAGGCGGCCGGACGCGAGGCTGCCGATGTCGACGCCGTGATCTGCTCGGCCACCTCCATGCAGCGCACCTACCCCTCGATGGCGATCGAGATCCAGGATGCGCTGGGCATTGAAGGCTTCGGCTATGACATGACGGTCGCCTGTTCTTCAGGCACGTTCGGCATCATCAATGCGGTCAACATGATCGAGACCGGCATGGCCAAGTCGGTTCTGGTGGTGACGCCCGAAATCACCACGCCGCAGCTCAATTTCCGGGATCGCGACAGTCATTTCATCTTCGGTGATGTGGCCGTGGCCATGCTGATCGAGCATGAGGACGTCGCCGGCGGCGAAGGCTGGAAGATCATCGGGCGCAATCTGATGACCAAATTCTCCAACAATATCCGCTCCAATTTCGGCTTCCTGAATGCGTCGGAAGAGCCGGAGCCGGAATTCGAGGACCGGTATTTCGTCCAGGAGGGCCGCAAGGTCTTCAAGGAGGTCTGCCCGATGGTCGCCGACATGATCCTCTCCGACATGGAGAATTTCGGACTCGCGCCCGCTGACATGAAGCGCCTCTGGCTGCACCAGGCCAATATCAACATGAACATGATGGTGGCGAAGAAGGTCTATGGCCGTGAGTTCACGGTGGACGAGGCCCCGGTCATTCTCGACGAGTTTGCCAATACCGCCGGCGCCGGCTCCCTGGTCGCCTTCCATCGTCACCATGACGGGTTCGAGGCCGGCGAGAAGGGCCTGATCTGCTCTTTCGGCGCGGGTTATTCGGCCGGAACGGTATTCGTCGAGAAACTGTAGGCCGGCCGGCGGCAGGCCTATGACCGGCCCGTATAGGCCACGCCCAGTCTGAAGACCGCAAAGCTGACGCCGATCACCGAACTGGCGATCAACAGGACCACCATGTCCGGCTGGTAGAGGCTGAGCGTCATGAGCGGGGTGCCGAAGAGTCGGGGCGTCAGATCCAGAAACGCCCATGCCATGGCGAGGGTCGAGACAAGCGGGAACCAGAGGCTGAACAGGCCGACCGGCCCTGATTTTGCCCGCAGCCCGTCGCGGCGTATCCAGACCATGACGATCCCGGCCAGGAACAGAATGGGCGTTCCCGCCAGCATGAGATAGAAACTCTGCGCGCCCAGATGGCTGCCGCCGCTTGCCGGGGTATTGCCGAGCGCATACGCGCTGAGGCCCGCAAGGATGTCTCCGGTCACACCGAATCCCATACCGCTATTGGCATTCACCAGGGCGACCCCGCCCCGCTGCTCCGAGCGCGACAGGACAGCGACGGTCGCGACCCCCGGCACCAGTCCGGTATGGTAGGCCGTATCGGCCCCGGCATCGAGAAACCAGCCGAACCCGTAAAAGGGTGACGCCGCACTGGCGGGCTGTAACATCATGGCCTTGTGGTCGGCGGAGATCAGGTCGTCCTCGCCATTCATCATCATCGCCAGATACCGGGTCACATCGACGGCACTGCCCACAATACCCCCGGCAGGCGCCATGGCGCGGGCCATCGGGTCATCGGACGCCGCAACCGGCCGGCGCCCGCCAAACCACGGCGTATGGCCGATCGCGACGGCTTCGCCGACCCCGCGATCACTGCCCCCGACAAAGCTGTCATCCATACCCAGCGGGTCCAGGATCCGGGTCTCGATATAATCACCAAACCCGAGACCGCTGACCGTCTCGATCAGCGCCCCGAGAATGAGGTAATTGGCGTTGGAATACTGCCAGTAGACACCCGCCTCCCCGGCCGGCGTTATCATGGCCAGCTGCCGGGCACCGTCGGCCAGGCTTCCGACTTGTCCGGGCTGATCGGCGTGGGACTGGTTTCCCTGCAGGGTGGAGTATCCGCTGGTATGGCTCAGCAATTGGCGGATCGTGATCGCCGCGCCCGGCTGCCCCTCGAACGCGTCCAGATAGGCAGATATCGGGCGATCCAGCTCGACCTGCCCCGCCTCGACCTGCTGCATGATGGCGAGCGCCGTGAAGCTCTTCGAGATGGATCCGAGCGGGAAAGGCGTGTCTTCGGTGACGCGCCGGCCACTACCCGCGACCAACTCACCCCGAACGCCGGAGCGGACCTCTCCCGCCTCGATAATCGCCCAGGCCAGGCCCGGCGCCGAAGCGGCCGGCATGGCGTCATCGAGGAAGGCCTCGACATCCGAAGGGTTCGGCTCGGCCTGCGGGAGGGCGGGTGCGGTCAAAAAGATCAGACCCAGGACCGCCAGGCCCTGAACCACAAGATAGCGCCACATTCGATGTCCCCCGTCCCGACTAGGCAGAGTATCGCCAGAGCGCGGCGCTGGCACAAGCCGGACCTGTCAGGCGCCGAGGATGATGGCCAAGCTGTCAGCATCCGAGCGTCGCCAAACGGGTCTGGCAGACCCGGCAGGGTGATATCTGGCGCGATGACAGTTTTTGTCATCGCCGAGCGCCACCCTCCCCTGGAACACAAGGAGGGATACCATGCATCATACGGATTTATTCGAATTTGCATCCAATGTGCTGGATGCGGTCATCTGGATCGGTTTCGTCGTCATCATGGCGGGCTTATAGCCTTTATACACAGGCAAATACGAGCCATACAAATTTGAAACTTCAGCCAAAAAGAAGCCCGGCCCGCCAACCCCTGCGAACAGGGGCGACGGGCCGGGCCAAGTATACGCCACAGGCCGGGGAGGACAGGCCAGGACGAAATGATGTGTCGGCGCCTAGCCGACGGATTCGCCGTGCAGGGTGGTGTCGAGGCCGGAAATCTCGCCTTCCTCGTCCACGCGCAAGCTCATGAGCTTTGATTGCCCGAATAATATGACAATTGTCATCACGCCACAGTAAAGCGCTGCAGCCAATGCACCCCAGGTCTGGGTCCAGACCTGCAGGAGATTGCCTTCGATCGCGCCACTGGCCCCGCCAATGGCTTCGCTGGCGAAGACGCCGGTCAGGATGGCCCCGACAAGCCCGCCCACGCCATGCAGGCCGAACGCATCGAGCGTGTCGTCAATCTTGAGAACCTTCTTCAGCGCGGTGACGCCCCAATAGGCGCCAAAAGCCCCGCCGGCGCCGATGATGAAGGCCGACCAGGCTGGCACGAAGCCGGCCGCGGGAGTAATGGCGACCAGGCCGGCAATGGCGCCGGAAGCCGCGCCCAGGACGCTGGCCTTGCCGCGCAGGATCCACTCCAGGCCGATCCAGACCAGAACCGCGCTGGCAGCGGCCAGCTGGGTGGTCACGAAGGCATGGGCGGCCGCGCCGTCAGCGGCCAGGGCGGAGCCGCCATTGAAGCCGAACCAGCCGACCCAGAGGAAGCCGGCACCGGTGACGGTGAGGACAAGATTGTCCGGCGCCATGTTGGAGCCAGGATAGCCTTTGCGAGGCCCGAGAAACTTGGCGAGCACCAGGCCGGCAACACCGGCATTGATGTGGACGACGGCGCCGCCCGCGAAATCGAGCACGCCCGCCTCGCCGAGAAAGCCACCACCCCACACCCAGTGACAGATGGGCGCGTAAACCAGGATGAGCCAGGCTGCGCCGAACACCATGAAGGCCGAGAAGCGGATCCGCTCGACCGCCGCACCGGCGATGATCGCCACGGTGATGATGGCAAAGGTGAGCTGGAACATCAGGAAAAGATTTTCCGGCAGGTCACCGGACATCGTGTCCGGCATGATGCCGGACAGGCCCAATCGGCCAAGCCCGCCAACAAAGGCGTTGACCGGGCCGCCATCGGAGAAAGCCAGGGAATAGGCAATCAAGGCCCAGAGAACCGTCACGACCGCCGCAGCGCCCAGGCTCTGCATGAGGGTCGAGAGCACATTCTTGCGCCGGACCATGCCGCTATAGAAGAGCGCCAACCCCGGCAGCGTCATCAGCAGGACGAGGGCGGTCGACGTCAGGATCCAGGCGTTATTACCACTATCCATGGGGCTCTCCGTGAACGGGCCTTGGTTTTCTTGCGATCGCCGACGAGCTAGGCCGCGGAATCGGCAGGAGTCGATGTTGCGGCGGCGATTTTTCCGGATTGACCACAGCGCGCCTCGAAATTGTGCACGCCTGCCCGTTTTCGAGGCGGGCGCGCATCATCCGTGCAATGACAGCGTGGATTGATCGGCAGCGCTCATCGTTTACGGTGGGTCGATCAGGGACAATCACAGAGTCCGGGACAGTGCAAAACAGCCTCATCCGATCAACGGGATACTGGGTCCCGCCCAACGTCATCACCAATGACGAACTCGTCGCCAGCTATAATGCCTATGCGACTCGCTTCAATTCCCGGCATGCGGACGCCATCGCCGCCGGCGAGGCCGAGGCCGTGCCCTTGTCCTCCAGCGAATTCATCCGCAATGCCTCGGGCATTGAACGCCGGCATGTCTACGAGAAAACAGGCATTCTCGACATCGATTCCATGGTGCCGCGAATCCCGCCGCGCCCGGTCGAGGCGGTTTCGGTGCAGGCCGAGTTTGCGCTCAAATCCGTGCAGATCGCCCTCGACAAGGCCGGGTATGATGGCAGCGACATAGACGGTGTGATCGTCGCCTCCTCCGCCCAGCAGCGCAATTTTCCGGCCGTCTCCTGCGAGATTCAGGAGGCCATTGGCGCCAGCGGCTTTGCCTTTGACATGACGATGGCCTGCGCGGCCGCGCTTTACGGGCTGAACCTGGCCAATGGCCTGATCCGGTCCGGCCAGGCGAAGCGCATCCTGATCTGCTCGCCGGAACTGATGACCTGTATCAATGTCCATTCCCGCCGCGAGGTCCATTTCATCTTCGGCGATGCCTCGGCCGCGATGATCGTCGAGGCTGATGACGGGCGGCCGGGCGGCTGGGATGTGCTGGGAACCCATACCGAGAACAAATGGTCCTCGGCCCTGCGCTCGGATTACGGCTTTATCAATATCGCCGAGCAATCGGTCGATCCGGCCTTCGCCCCGCATCTCGACCAGGACGGACACAAGGTCTTCAAGGACGTCGTCGGCTTCGCGCCGAAAGTTGCCCGCCGGATGATGCAGCAGATCGACCTGACGCCGAACGATGTGCGTCGGACCTGGCTCCACCAGGCCAATATCCGCATGGTCGACATGATCGCGAAGCGCATTCTCGAGCGCGACCGCACCAATGAGAACGCACCGTCCATCCTGCACGAGTATGGCAATACATCCTCGTCCTCGGTGGTGATGAATTTCGACATGCATTCCGACGATATGGCCGTCGGGGAAACAGGCGTGATGTGCGCCTTCGGAGCCGGCTATGGTGTCGGTGCTGCTGCCGTGAGGAAACGCGCATGAAAGCCTGGCTCTCCCTGATAACCGTCGCCGCGCTCGCCGCCTGCAATCCGGCCCCGGTCGACGAGACCGCGCCGGACGAGACGGCCGTTATGCCCGAAGCCACGTCAGAGGTTGAAATCCCTGGCGAACAGGACTCCGGCGAACAGGACTCCGGCGAAGCAGAAACCGCTGAAGAAGACACCGCAGGCCTGCCGGGCACCGACATCCATTTATTCGCCCTGGACTGGTCCGGCGACGGCCCTGTCCTTGGCGCCAGCCTTGGCGGTGTCACCCGCGCCGGCTACGACAACCAGCCATTCTTCACCAATGATGGCGGCCTTCTCTACACAGCCGGCGATGAGACCGGGGAAACCGATGTCTGGCGGCTCGATCTGGCCAGCGGCGAGACGACGCCCGTGACCCGGACACCCGGCGAGAGCGAGTACTCGCCCCGCATCGCACCGGACGGACGCCTCAGCTATATCTACCAGCCGCCGGGTGGTTATGCCGGCAATGCCTATCTGGCGAATCCCGACAATACCGGGCGCGAGCCGGCCGAAGCGCTGGCCCCGGTCGGCTATTACGGTTTCTCCGGCGACATGAACGCGGTTGCGGTCTTCAATCTCGGCGAGCCAATGACGCTGCAGCTGATCGATCGCACCACCACGCCCGAGACTGTCACCCACATCGCCGACAATCCCGGTCGCAGCTTTTTCCGCGCGGGGCGCGGGCCCGCCATTTACGTGACGCTGGCCGGTGAGGACGGCGTCCACACCTTGCACGCGCTGAATACGCGCACGGGCGAGCTGCGGGAGATGTTCGCCCTGCCTGGCACGAGCCAGGACTTTGCCGTCGCCGTCATGCCGGACGATCGCGTGACCTTCCTGGCTGTCGATGGTGGCCAGCTCTTCTGGCGCACTCGTGGCCGCTGGGAGCCGGTGGCGGCGATTGACTGGCTGACCGGCGTCACCCGCCTGGCGCTCAGCCCGGACCTCTCGACCCTTGCGATCGTGGCCGAGGAATAAGCCGCGCGGCTCCCTTTTTTTTGCCGTCGAGCGCGACTTTCCTTCTCCCCTGGGAGAAGGTGGCCGGAGGCCGGATGAGGGGGATTCCGCCTGCGTTCACCGGGACTTCCCCCTCACCCTGCCCCTCTCCCAAGGGAGAGGGAAAGCGCCTCGAAACACCCCCGCTCAATAATCGGGTCAGGGATAATGAATTCGCCAACCTTGGCAACGTCACTACACCCATCAGACCAACCCGTGCCCCGGCGCCGCGCGCAGGACCATCCATAAGCCGCTTGTCAGCCAGCAGGCCGTATCCGCTTCTTCAGCTCAAGGGTGAAACCGCAAAGCGGCCCGGCGGGCCCTTGACCTGAAGAAGCGGATACGGCGACGTCTCGGCAAGCGGTTTATGGGGGAGTTTGCGCGGTGCGCGGGGATGAGAGGCACACGTGAGAAACAGTACGTGTCCCCGGTTTTTCAGAAGCGCTACTACCTCCGATAGTCCACTCGCTGGAGAGCAACATGATTTGGCAATTGCAGCTCGATCTCGACCGATACCTCTACGTTCAGCCTGATCCGCTGGCTGACTACATAGACATGTTCAACGGGGCTCCGATGTCGAAGAAATGGAGGCGCCCCAAGTTGCGGGTGTTCAATGACGCCGCCCCCACTCCCGACTTTATGGGATTCTGTCTCGGCGCGCCCGCGGTTTCCGATAAAGCAAAATCCATTATCGAGAGTATGGACCGAATTGAGGCCGAGTTTCTCGAACTTCCGAGAGTAAAGGGGGGAAAATTTTGGTTGCTAAATGTGGCGTCAAAAATAGATGCTTTAGACGCTTCCAGATCTAATCTATCAGCAGGTGGCGAGCGTTACATTTTCAACGACTTTGATCCTACCGATATGCCGCCGCTGTTTAAAGTTCCGGATGTAGACAGCGAGATATTTGCGACCGTAACGTTCGGAAATACCTTGATCGAGCATCAGCTTAGTGGGGTGGCATTAGCTGACCCCAGTAAGTCGGTGTTTCGATCGATCTTGCTAGGCGAGGAGATAAACGCATTTGAGGGCCTGAAACCTTAGCGACGAGGGGCGAAAATTAGCCTCGCTTGAAGGTGTATGGAACAACCGGGACAGACACAATTGAATTACCTGAAAACGTGTCTGTCCCATTTATATTCTGAACCCGTCGTCAACGCATTACTACTCGGATGGTCGGGTCGCTTATACCCATGACGCAACGGGAACAGTTGTCGTGCGTAACGGGAGCACCGGTGAGTCCACAGCGTTTCGGCCGCCGAGTTCGCGTGCGTATGAAGACTATGTGAGAAATTCCCTGCCGAGAAGGCAGCAACCCTATGACTGAGGTGTTTATCGATGCGCGATTCCGAGACAAAGGCGTTGGATCTGACTTGGGATGAGGTTCGGATGATCGTGGCCACACTTTCGCATGCGTCGCGCGCTGAGCCATTTAGCCAGTTCAAATTGAAGATAGGTTATTCTGCTGATGAAATTTCAGCGCTCGCTAGCAAGCTCCGCGGCGTTATGGATGAGCACAACAAAGATATGTGATCGTCCGGTCGGAATGGAACTTCCATGCGTGCGACCATGTAGCCTAACGATATGACCTGTGGGAAACTGGGACAGACACAATTAAATTACCAGAAACTGTGTCTGTCCCAGTTATTCTCCAGTTATTCTCGTCCCAGTTATTCTCCAGTTATTCTGGACGGCCCCTCTTCGACAGGAACGGCAAGACCCGCCACGCATCGGTCGCCTGCAAGAGCGCGCAAAGGGCTGCCAGCGCCTGTTCATCAACCAGGCGCCGATGGCACTGCTGCCGCCGGACTGACTCCGCCTAAACCGCCACCGCCTCGGTCACCTTGTAGGTCAGGTCGTCGCCATCGGCCTCGTGGATGGTGAGATAGTCGCCGACGCGCATCGTGTGATCACCCAGGCGATAGACCGGCTCATCCGGTCCCTCGTCTTCCTCGTCATAGTGAAAGAACCAGTGGCTGCCGCGATGGGAAAGCCAGCCATCCGCCTTCTCGGCCGGATCCGGCGAAAACCGGTCGACCGTGCAGGCGGCCCGGTTGGCCCGCCAGAGGTCAAGATCGAGCATCCCGTCCCGGTCCAGCGGCGCCACAATCACATACCCATGGGCATCATCGCCGTCGGGGAAGCCGGCCCCCGGATTGCGGCCAAGCCGCAGCGTCACGCGCGTCAGAGACATGTCATTTCTCCCTATATTTCATAAGGACATTTCGCGCCATCAAGCCGCCGCCGTCAATGCAGGAAGCTGCGGCATC
>NZ_CAJQOO010000029.1 GCF_905480005.1 uncultured Maricaulis sp. | reverse complement strand
AGACGACCCGTCCGATCCGCTGACCGATCGGGCTCAGCGCGCCGCGGCTCCAGAGCTGGTAGGCCAGCACCATGAGCAGAAGGGCCCAGAAGCTCCAATAAGCCGTGAACCAGAGCGAGATCCCGAGGAAATGGCCATAGCCATTCATGTCAGAATAGGGCGCGCCGGGAATGGCCGGGAACTGGTACAGGTTATGATCGAAACCCACCTGGCTCATCACCAGGCTGGTGATGAAGTAGACCAGCATCGCCGCCATGCCGAGCCAGCGATTATTGAACACGACCTGGAAGAAGATCGCCAAGGCTGACAGAAGCACCGACGGGATAATCAGCTCCATCACGCCACGGATGGCATACTGGCCGATTTCCAGAACCCCGTAGCCCATGATCAACTGAGACAGCATGCCCGCCACGATGGCTACGAGGGCCAACGAGGTGATCACGACCGCCATCGAAACAAATTTTGCGGTGATGAAGACCCAGCTTTCCGTCGGGGTCGAGTCGGTGATCTCGTTGAAGCCAAAGCGGCGCTCGCGCCACATCAGCTCGGCAGCATAATAGATCACGATGACGATGGGGATAATCGAATAGGCCCCGTTGATCGTGTTCATGATGACGCGGGTGACGGGGAAGTTGTCGGTCCCGTAAATTCCGTTAGCGAAGAAAAACCCCGGGATCGTGTTGAACAGGCCAAGCGCCAGGATGATCCAGAAGGCGATGTTGAGCACGACGCCCTTCACCTCGAAGCCGACCCGTGCAGCAAATTGCTGACGCGCGGCCTTACCTGTCATGTCGGGTTTTACTCGTGGAAGCTTCAGTTGCCGAAGCTCGGCATCACTGATTTCTCCCTGCTCGATGGTTTTGTTTTTGCGGTAGTAGTGGGCAATCAGGACTCCGATAAACCCACCAGTGACGATAAAATACGCAACGCCACCCAACCACATGAAGGCGCGGCCAATCGGGCCGATTGGCTTTTGCTTGCCGCTGCGGAAGCGGAAGGTCACCAGGTTCAAAACCAGCAGCGCCAGACCAATGCCGATCCAGAGCAGGCGATTGGCCAACATGGTGCCCTCGAACGGCACGACCTGGCTGTTCTGCTCGAACGCAGTCCAGTAACGGGTCGCCTCACCAAAAGTGTTGAAGCCGAACGGATCGATCAGCGCGAGCGTTTCGCGCAAGGCCGGTTCCTGGCCGGCGATGGCCGAGCCCACGAAATAGAGCACCAGAAGGCCGACAAAACCGGCCCAGACCAACATCGTCGAGCGCGTGAAGTTCGCCACGGTGAACAGGATCGTTCCGACCACCCACATATTCACCAGGCCAAAGGCGAGGTAGACATAGAGGAACCAGTCCAGGCGCGTCGGGCCGATCAATTCCTGGTCCAGCCAGGGCATGACCGAGCCGATCAGGAAGGCAAGCGGGACGCTGGCAAAGCACAACGCCGTCGCCAGGAAGCCGCCGATAAAGCGCCCGAGCACAAAATCGAATTCCTTGATCGGGCGCGAGAAGAAGAGCTCCTCGGTCTTGAAACTCTTGTCGCGGATCACGCCGGACGACAGGAAGGCAACCGGGATCAGACCGCCGAAAAGCGAAAAGATGAGGACATTGACCGTCAGCGCGTTGGGCGAATTGATATTGGTCGCACCACCGCCGCCAACCTGGATCTGGTCAATGGTGACCCCGCCAAAGACGAGGAGGAAAAAGATTGCGAAAACCGCGATGAAGACGGGTGAGAAGATCTGATAGCGGATCTCGAACCCGGCGATCTTGGAGAGCATGGTGTGCTCCTTTCTGCTGGGTTGAGACTTAAGCGGCTGCCGCGTCGGCCTGGCCGCCGCGGATGGTCGAGAAATACACATCTTCCAGATCCGGCGTCGCCGCGGCGAAATCGTCGCCCGGCTGGCTGTCGGCCAGCACGCGGATCATGACCTGACCCATGGTCAGGCGTTCGGAGATGACATTGTGGCGGGTCCGCAGTTCGGCGAGATCGGACTTGGCTGCCGTCTTCGACCACACCTTGCCGTCAAGCGCCTTGACCAGATCGGCCGGCACGCCGGACGCGACGATCTTGCCCTGGTTCATGATCGCCATTTTCGGGCAGAGATCAGCGACGTCCTCGACGATATGGGTCGACAGGATGACGACGACATTCTCACCGATTTCCGAGAGGAGATTGTGGAAGCGGTTGCGCTCTTCCGGGTCGAGGCCGGCGGTCGGTTCGTCGACGATGATCAGCTGCGGATCACCCAGCAGGGCCTGGGCGATGCCGAAGCGCTGGCGCATGCCACCGGAATAGGAGGCGACGGATTTCTTGGCGTGCTGGGACAGGTTGGTCTGCTCCAGCAGGGCTTCGACGACCTGTTTGCGTTCCTTCGCATTGGTCAGCCCCTTGAGGACAGCAAGATGGTCGAGCATGGCCCGGGCCGACATCCGCGGATAGACGCCGAAATCCTGCGGCAGATAACCCAGCGTGGCGCGCAGCGCCTTGGGATCCTTGACGATATCAATCTCACCGAAGACCGCCGAGCCGCTATCCGGGGCCTGCAGGGTCGCCAGGGTGCGCATCAGGGTCGACTTGCCGGCGCCATTGGGACCCAGCAAACCGAACATGCCCTTGGGAATGTCCAG
>NZ_CAJQOO010000028.1 GCF_905480005.1 uncultured Maricaulis sp. | reverse complement strand
TGATCAACAATTCGAACTGAGCATCCTGCATGATGCGCGGGTTGAGGAGTTCGTTTTCCGAGGCGACTGCGTTCAATTGGGGCTCACGCTTGATACCGGAAAGCGCGCTCGCGGCCTTCTTGATGGCGTGTACGATTGTGTCGCTCGAGGAAATGTCGCCCACACGATCATCGACGATCTCGAAGTGGTGAGATTGAGCTCGGCGAATGTACAAGCGGCAATTCGCTCAATGCGCGCGCTCGACGCTGATGCGATCCGCGGGTTGGACCGAAACATTGGCGATGTTTGGACGCGAGAAGGCCTCACATGGGTAAAGCTGATCCCCTCACAGGGGATGGCTTTTCAGGCGGCATGTCGATCATTCCGAATGAAATTGTAGGGTTGGGAAAAGAACGAATGGGGACATTTACCGCTTTTCACTAGTTCCCCTCCAGGTCCGCGCGCCCGCCGCAAACCCCACCATAAACCGCTTGCCGAGAGACCGCCGTATCCGCTTCTTCAGGTCAAGGGCGCGTACGCGCCGCTTCGCGGTTTCACCCTTGAGCTGAAGAAGCGGATACGGCCTGCTGGCTGACAAGCGATTTATCGATCACCCTGCGCGCGGCGCCCGGGTCAAAGCTGATATCCAGGTGACTCGGCCGTACACCATCCACCGTCATCCCCCGGTGACCGCGAAGCGGACATCCGGGGGACCTCGTCACGGCCGTCGAGCGGTTGGGTGAGGTCCTCCGGACAAGCCGGGGGATGACGGACGAGGTGGGGGTGAGGGCGCTCCATCCTTTCCATGGCGGTCCACGTGGCGCGCCGGACCCTTGTCCCGAAACTGCAAGACACCGGCGCGGCACTGTTCTCGCCGGTTTTATCTGACCCGCACCTGGGCTAATCAGGGCGTGAAAACAGGCTGTTGAAAGTTTTCACCAGCTTTTCCACGGAAAGTGGAAAGTTTTCCACCAAGTCCGCCGACTTGTCCACGAAATCGCATTTTCCGTGCGTTGCGGCGCCGGCTCCGGCCTGCTCTACTTCAATCATCGACAGCGTCCAAAGTGGTCCGAAAGGACCAGGGATCGCCGGAGAGGTGGCTCGGAGGAGCAGGTTCGCAAGAACCGGTTCACACGGGCAGGCAGGGAAGACAGGTCCGCAAGGGCCCGGATTTCAGGTCAGGTTCCAAGGCAAGGGTCTGCAAGGACCGGCGCGGAGGGCTCACCGAACCGGAGGGACTGAACCGACCGCAAGGAAGGGGACCAGGACGCCAAGATGCCAGCGCTGCCTCACAGCGGTGCTGCCCCGATCGAAAGAAAGGGGACGCGGAAGGGAGAGGTGTCAAAGCCCGACCTGGACGCAACACGGCCGCCCGCTTCCTCACCTCTTGCCAGGTAAGGGACGGGCGGTTGGTGCGTTTGGGCACCCTGTTGCCGGGCCCGGCCCGCGCTTTCCTTCAGACGGATCAGCCAGAATTCGCGAAATTCGCCTGAAAGGCGAATATTGTATTCGCCCGCTGGTACAACCAGTGGGATAAGGCGTTGAGATTCCCGATAAAACACGTCTGGCGCGAATACTGAACAAGATGTTAATCAAATATGAGCTGCGTTAACGCCGTTCATCGCCAGAATGCGCGCTGAGGGCCAATGGGCCCGCCGCGCAAGATGAGTGACCGCATGTTCCCGACCGGAGCACATCGCTGGCAGACGCTGGACTGGACGGGCCACGCCCGGTCCATCGCGCTTGTCTGCTGGGCAGCGGCAGTTCTGATGACGGGCGTCCTGGGATGGTCTGCCTGGACGGCTTTCGATACGGCCGCCGAGAATGTCGATCGTGTGGTCGCGCGACACGAGGCCGGGACTGTCGTCAAGGCACGCGAGATTTTCAGCACACGGCGCTGATCGTCACGCCGCAAATTCACGCTTTCCGCCGCTGCGAACCCCGTTAGGCTTGGCCGCAACGAGGAGAGCGTTGTGACCTATATCCTGATCGGAGCCCCGGTATCGCTATATACCGGCAAGGTGCGCGGATATCTGCGCTGGAAAAATATCCCCTTCACCGAACGTCTGTCGACGCGCGACGTCTACAAGGCCGATATCCTGCCGCGGGTTGGCTGGCCGGTCATTCCCGTCGTCATCCACCAGGATGGCAGCGAGCTGGGCGAGACGCTGCAGGATACCACCGAGATCATTGATCATGTCGAGGCCCGCGAGGCGGGCCCCTCGGTCTATCCCGACGGGCCACGGCAGCACCTGGCATCCCTGATCCTGGAACTGTTTGGTGATGAGTGGCTGGTCATTCCCGCCATGCACTATCGCTGGGCCTATAATCGCGACTTCGCGCAACAGGAATTCGGCGCGACCAGTCATCCCCATCTCTCTCCCGAGGAGCAGTATGCGGCCGCCGAGAAAGCGGTCGGATTCTTCTCCGGCTCTGTTGGCGGGCTTGGTGTGAACCCTGACAGCGTGGCGGCCGTTGAGGCGGCCTACGAGGATTTCCTCGCCGTCTTTGACGCGCACCTGGCCGACCAGCCCTTCCTGTTTGGCAGCCGCCCGTCCATCGCCGACTATGGATTGCTGGGTCCGCTCTATGCGCATTTGCTGCGCGATCCCAAATCCGGCGAGCTGATGCGGCGCCTGGCGCCGCGCGTGGCAAACTGGGCGGAATACACGCACGCGCCGCAGCATTGTCTCGCCGGAGACTTCCTGCCAGGCGACGAAATTCCGGATGGTGTGCAAGAATTGCTGCAGCGTTTTGCTGCGCAGCATTGGCCGGTCCTGAAGGCGACCAGCGAGGCGCTTGCGACCTGGGCAAAGGATCAGGCGCCCGGGTCCGAAGTGCCGCGTATACTAGGCTTCCACAAGGTGGTTATCGGGCATGAGGACACGGTCGTGACGACAGACCGGGCGATCATTCCCTATGCGCTCTGGATGCTCCAGCGGGTCACGGATTATCGCGATGGTCTCGCCGGTGATGCCCGGCAGTCTGTCGATGAAATGCTGCGCAGCATCGGCGCAGCAGACCTGATTGATTTCCAGCTCCCGGTTCGCCTTCAGCGGCGCAATTACAAGCTCGCGCTCGCGGACTGATCACAAAATTGTTGGGCGCGCCGCCCTGGCACGCGGTCTAACCTTGCCGCCGGCACGGGAGGACAACATGCGCACACTTTTTGCCCGGATCCGGGCGAGCCTATTCATTGCCTGCACCGGACTGGTCACCATGGCCACCGCCGATGCGGAGATACCCTCTGACATGCAGGCTGCTCTGCAGGCAGGTGATGCGGCTGCGCTGGCCGCCAGCCTCGAGGCTGGCGCGGATCCGGATGCGCGCGCCGACGAGGGGCTGGAGGCGACCGCCCTGATGTTGGCGGCGTCCAATCCCGATCCGGCGCTCGTGCGCGTATTGCTGGAGGCGGGTGCGCAGGTTGATATCGCCGACGCGATGGGCGACCCGGCCATCAACTGGGCAGCCTATTATGGCCACGCTGCTGTTGTTGCGGAACTGTTCCAGGCTGGCGCCAGTGCGGAGCAGGTCGGCCACGGCACCGTGGCCGAGATCGCGATCCGGCGCGGTCATCAGGACGTTCTGGCCCTCGCGCTGGATGCGACCTCGCAACGTCCGGAACGCCCAGTCGCGCATGCGGCGCTGGAAGCGGCCCTGCTGGCCAATGAGCGTGAGACTTTCGCCGCCTTGCTCGCCCTGGCTGACCCGGTCGCGCTCAGGGATTGGGCTGGCCGGCCGCTCCTGCATGCGGCCGCGCGGGTCGGGCATGAATCCGGGGTGGATGCCTTGTTGCAGGCCGGCGTTGATATCCAAGCCACCGACCAGATTGGCTTCACGGCATTGTTCGAGGCTGCGCGTGAAGGCCATGGCGCGGCCGTCGACCGCCTGATCGGGGCCGGTGCTGACATTGATCATGCCGCCGGGGAAAACGGAATGGCGCTGACAGCGACACATGTGGCGGCGATAGCGGGCCATGTGGATGTCATCAGGCGCCTGGCCGAGGCCGGCGCGAATCTCGACATGCAGGGCGTCACCGGCGCGACACCGCTTTACTGGGCAGCCTTTGAGGGCCAGCGTGACGCAGTCCTGGCGCTCCTGGACGCCGGTGCCGATCCCGATATCCGCCCGGACGGCACGCCGGACTTTCACGCCGTCGCGGAAATGCTGGACTGGCCCGAGGTCGCGGAACGGCTCGGCCCGCGGGTCACGGATTGAGACGGTCGCAAGGAAGGGCTGGCGAAATCGGTTTGACTCCCCATATGAATGACGCGGATTTTGCGATAAATGAGCGGAAACGAGCGCGTCTCTTTCTATTGGGGAATAAATGGACCGGATTGATGCCCTTCGCCTTTTCTGCTCGGTCGCTGAGCTGGAGAGTTTCACCAAGGCGGCTGAACGCGAGGCGATGACGCCCGGTGCGGCGTCCAAGCAGATCACGGCGCTCGAGCAACGTTTGCAGGCTCGCCTGTTTGAACGGACAACCCGGTCCGTGCGTCTCACCGATGCCGGCGAGGCCTTGCTCGACCGGGTCCGGCCGTGGCTCGATGAGTATGACGGACTGGAACAGGGCGTTGCCGATGCACGATCAGCCCCGGCCGGGGTGCTGCGCGTCGCGGCACCGGTCGACTTTGGCGCCCGGCGGCTTCTGCCGATCGTCACCCGGTTCATGAATGAATGGCCGGGGGTGGAGGTTCGCCTCTCCTTCGCCGACCGCATGGTCGATCTCGTCAATGAGGGCTTCGATGTCGGGGTGCGGATCGGAAATCTTCCCGACAGCGCGCTGATCGCCAAACGCCTGGCTGCGGCCTGCATGACTGCCGTGGCCTCGCCGGACTATCTCG
>NZ_CAJQOO010000027.1 GCF_905480005.1 uncultured Maricaulis sp. | reverse complement strand
CGGAAATCATCGCGACGGTCCGACCAGCGCAGGCCGCCGCGGGCGACCGGTCCAAAGCGAAGGTGAACACCTTCGACATCGGGCGACCAGACGAAGATTTCCCGATAGGGTTTCGGCAGCGGCAATTCTTCCAGCAGCTCGCTGGCGATCTTGATCGCAATCCGCGACTTTGGCTGGCCGTCCTCGCCCCGCTGATAGAAATTCGTCCGCAAAGTGGCTTCGACCAGGTGGAAAACGCGGCGCAGCGCGCGGTCATGATCGAGGCTGGCAACATCATCGAGTTGCTTGCGCAGGGACTCCGAGACATCCCAGACCGCTTCCGACCGGACTTTCTGGTCATCGGTGAAATCGGGGTCGAATTTGACCCGCGCCAATTCCAGCAATCCGCGCGCAATACCGGGATAGGCAGCAAGCGCCTCTTCCTGGATTGCCTGTGACGGGTCGAGACCGGTCTGCTGGCGATAGCGGGCACAGGTGCGCAGGAAGGCGGCTTCACGCCAGGTCACGCCAATCTCGACGATCAGACGGTTGAAGCCGTCATCTTCTGCCCGACCGTCGGCAACGGCCATCAGAGCGTCTTCGAGGCTGGGCGCCAATTCGGCGAGATCACGGCCCTTCAGCGCGTCCGACTTCATTTCGAAGTCATGGACATGGGCGCGATCAAACGCGTCGCCATCGGCACCGCGGCGATCAACCGGGAATCCGGTTTCCTGGACCACATACAGGCCGAGATTTTCCAGCACAGGCATGACGCGCGACAGGGAAACAGGGCGTCCGACGCGATAGATTTTCAGACGCAGATCGGTCTGGTTGTCATCGGCCTCGCGATAGACACGCACAGCGACTTTGCCGGGGCCTTCCAACGATTCCAGCTTGAGGACATCGGCGAGCGCCTCTTCCGGATCGTAGAGTTCGCGATACCCGGCCTTGAAGGCGTCCTGATAGGCCCCCATCCGCATCCGGATGGCTTCCGGCGCATTGCGACGAACATGGGTTTCCAGATCGTCTTCCCAGGTGCGGGCGAGACGGCCGACCTTGCGCTCGAGCTCGCCGGTATCCGGCTCCGGATGATCAAACGGGTTGAGCCCGATGATGTAGTGAACGCGCGCCAGCGAGCTGTCGCCGAACTGCGGGTAAAAAGCCGACAACCGGCCGCCAAACGCTTCGCGTATCAATTCACCCGCCTGCTCGCGGACCTTTGAATTATAGCGGTCGCGCGGGACGAAAAGGAGGGCGGAAACAAACCGGTCGAACTGATCGCGGCGAATGAAAAGCTTGGTTCGCGGGCGGTCATGCAGGTGCAGAATGCCGAGCGAAATCTCCAGCAGATCATTCTCATCCATCTGGAAGAGTTCATCGCGCGGAAAATTCTCGACCGTATTTCGCAATTTCTTGGCCGAGTGCGTACCCGGTGTCTTGCCCGCGCGCTCCAGGACACGGCGCACCTTGCGCCGGATCAGCGGCACCGCACTCGCGCTCTGGTCATAGGCCTCTGCCGTGAACAGGCCGACAAAACGTGCCTCTCCGATAACGGCGCCGTCCTCGCGATACCGTTTGACGCCGATATAATCCATGTAGACGCGGCGATGGACGTGCGACTTCATATTGGCCTTGGCCACGATGAGCGGGGTGGGTTCACGCAGGAAGGTTTCAATGGCCGGGGTCAGAACGGCCGGTTCGGAACCCTTGCGGAGCACATGGCGATCCGGGTCACGCAGCACACCGCGGCCGGATTCCGGCCGCACGCGCGGATGGCGTTGAGCCATCGAGCCGTCTTCATCCACCTCGAAATCATAGACACGGCAACCGAGGAAGGCGAAATGGTCGTCGCGCAGCCAGCGCAGGAATTCCATCGCCTCCGCCAGTTCATCCGGCGATGCGTGGGTCCGTGCGCCCGACAGATGCGCAATGGCATCATCCATCTGGGCCCGCATGTCGGTCCAGTCCTCAACCGCGACACGGACATCATCCAGGGTCGCGGTGACGCCCTCGATCAATGTGCGGCGGGACAATTCATCCAGAGGCGGCAGATGAACCTGGATCATCGACTCGGCGAGACACCGCCCGCCTTCCGGCACGCGCGCTCCGGCATTGTCCCTGCGAACCTGAACAATCGGGTGGAACATGGCCGTGATATCGTGGCCCTGGGCCCCGACTTCGCCCATAACCGAGTCGACGATGAATGGCCGGTCCCGACCGATGATCTCCAGGACGTCACGAGGCAGGTCGGTGCCATCCGCGTGGGTCGCGGTTCGCATGCGCACGAGGATATCATCGCCCGGGCGCGTCTCCCCGAACTGCCAGAAGTCGAGGCTGAGCGCGGCAAGGTCTGACGGACCGACCCGTTCGAGATCCTCCGCAAGCGCATCATCATAGATCTGTGAGAAGAAAGAGTTCCCGGTCTCACCGCATTCGGCGCCGAAAAGCTCGAGCCAGCGCTCCCGCGCCGCCTCCATGAAATCTGCACGACTGTAAGCGTGCGCGACTCCGACGACCGCCCCCATGGTGGCGCTCCCTGGACTGTTGTGTTTATGGACCGACCCTAGTCCTGTTTGAGAAGCACGCAACCCGCCTACGCCGTTGAAAACGCAAACGTGCCATTCTTTTTCTCAAGAGTCCGAAAGGTAGCGATAACGGCGCCGCCGAGTAGGGACAGGGGAACCCGGCGGCGCCTGGCAGACCTCACAGGCAGGCTGGGGGGACGCACTTTGAGGCCTGATCATCGCGAGCGGGTCCGGAATGGCGGACTGGGGGAAGGCCGCACCGACCGGTTTCCCGCTACAGACAAACATGTAGAAAGCCCGCCCCGGATTTAAAGCCCGGGACGGGCAAAATTCTCATGAATTCGTACGGGATGCGGCAATATCACCCAGTTGTGAACGGAGCTCGGTATTCGGTAACCGCAATCAGGCGGTCGGCGCGTCGACCGACCAGTCCTGTGTCAGATTCTCCCAACTCATCATCGGTGCCATGCGGGCCACAAGGTCAAAAGCCATGGCGCGGGTCTCGGCGACATCGCGCGGCTCGACCGCCAACGCGCCAACGGCTTCAGGCACGACGGTCAAGGCCTTGTCCCGATTGGCGTCATCGAAAACGGTCGCCAGAATGGAGAAGGGCGCGGAGAAGCCCACAAGAAGCGCACTCGATCCGGCACTGCGCGCGAGAACCTGGTGGAAGAACGGATCCGAGAAGGCTGACAGGCCGCGGCGCTTGAACACCGCTTCCTGGGCCGTCGGTCGCAACCCGTCGATCGGGGCGCGTCCGGCAACAGAGCCTTCACCCTGGAACTGGCAATGACAGACCCGCCAGCCGGATTGCCGCGCATGGCGCAGCAGCTCGCGAATACGATCAATCACGGCCTGGTTCACCGGGTCGATCTTTCCATTGCTTCCGGTCACCTGGTCGCGCTGGCAGTCCAGCAGGATCAGGCAGGGGTCAGCGAAGCTCATGCGGCCTCCTCGGGCTTGCGCTCGTCCTGATCCTCTTGCATCCGCGCAAGCGAAAGGTCAAACGGGCCGGGGCGATCCCATTCGCCGTCCGGTCGGATAACGACCATTGGGTCGGTATCCATGGTGATGGCGTTGGAAGGCGGGACAAGGTCGCGCTCGATCTCGACATATTTGTAGTCAGAGAAACCGAATTCAGGCCGGTCTGATCGAATTCGGAAGCCGTGCGTGCGCCAGTATTTGACGCGATTGAGTTGGGCATGGCCCAGCATTTTCTTGTAGCCGCGGCGCGCAGAATAGCGCTGGGCCTCCTGCATCAGGACCCGCATGACGCCGAAACGCCGATACTGGCGCAGGACGGCCGCCCGCTCGACCTTCGCGAAATCAGCGAAGAAGCGCAGGCGCAGGACGCCGACCGGCTCCTTGCCCTGCCAGGCAATAAGGTGGCCGGCGCCGACAAAATCATTGCCGTCATACTCTTCGGCATAGGGGGCGAACTGCTCGCCGAGATAGATCACCCCGCGCAAGGTCATCGCCATCACCACCTGGTCAAGCGATCGCGCGACTGTCACTTCCAGACTATCCGGTATCGCGTTTTTCATGAGGAACCCTCCCATTTGCCGAGAACGGTCCGCTTGAGCAGCATATCCCCGAGCTTCCTCGGGAAGCCGGTGCTGCAATAGAGCGGGCTTTCGCCGTCCGGATAGGCACAAACCTCGAAATTAAGTCGCCGCATCAGCGCTTTACCCTCAGTCGTCCGGGCCCTGGCATAGACACGGACATCGCCATAAAAGCCGCGCCATCCCACGAGCAGGGCTCGCAAGGCGGCGGCCTGGGCATGTGGTGTTCTCCCGGCCAGACCCCAGGACAGGAGGGCTGATGCCCGTTCTTCCAGCCCGCACACCCACTCACGGCGCGCATTGGAAAAACCGAATTCGCCTTGCAGGAGTGCGGTTACGCCGGAATCGCTAAGCGGGATTGACGCAACGAAACCGTCAGGGCGGCCATTCCAACGGCGCATATGCAGTGAACGACGGGTCCATTCCTGGACCCGGCCTATATCTGTCGCGCTCGCAATCTCGCCATCGATAAGATCGTTGGCCAGCGCGTGAAACTCATCAATTTCAGACAGCTGCACAGGCTTGAAATCCAAGGAACCAAAGGCCTGGTCAAGCCGTTCGAGCGGGAACTCGAACCCTGCCTGCGTGGAGCTGAAATCCAGCCCGTCACTCACCATTACGCGCACTCCCCCATGTAGTTAATTCTTCGTTAACACCGGCGCGCTACTTCTTCTTCGGCAAAGTTGGAATGTGGGGTAGTCTGAAATTGGACAACGATCTGAGGCGGAACGTCTTCGACTGGGACGACCTTCAAATCTTCCATGCCGTTGCCACAACCGGGTCGATGAGCGCGGCGGCGACCGTGCTTGGTTGTCAGCAATCCACCGTCTCCAAACGCATGCGTCAGCTCGAAAGTCGCCTGTCCTCGCAGCTTATCGAGCGGCGGGCCGATGGCGTTGTCTTGACCCGGGCAGGGACGGCCGCTCTGGATTATGCGGTAACCATGCAGCGCTCCGCCCAGCGGCTGGAGACCGAGATTGCCGGCATGGATCGCAGCCTCGCGGGCCAGGTCTCGCTGCGCGTGCCTGACGGATTGGCGACCTATTGGCTTGCGCGCCATATACCGGAATTTCAACGGGTTAACCCGGAAGTCGTGCTCAAGCTGATCAATGACCGGTCTGCCGCAGCGAGTGATACGGCCGCCGCATTGAGCCTGACTTTCACCCCGGACAAGGCGATGGATACCGAGGCCAGGGCGCTGGGCAGCATCCACTACATGCCCATGGCGTCACGGGAATTCATCGCCACCTATGGGGCCCCACGCTCGCTTGAGGACGTGCTGACACTGCGATTCCTGAGGCTGGAGCAGTATGATCCGTCACTCCACCTGTGGCAGCGAAAAGCCACAGCAACGGATGAGGTTGTAAGATATTCCTTCACGGCGGACATCAGTTCAGTGCTATTTGAAACCATTCGCCATGGCGGCGGAATTGCCATGGCACCAACCTATCTGGCGTCCTTGTATCCGGATGAGCTTGTCGTTCTTGATTATGATTTTCATCAAGACGTCCGATTCTGGCTGAAGAACTCACCAGGCAGTCTTGGAATATCGAGAATAAAATGCGTTGCCGACTGGATCGCCGAACTGTTCAATCGTAGACTCCATCCTTGGTTCCGCGAAGAGTTCTGCCATCCAAGCGAGTTTTGCGACGTAGAAGTCATCAAACCACAGACGTGAGGACGCGATGAGTGCACGAGGCCCGACCAGTATTGATCAGCATGTAGGGGCCAGGCTGCGCCTGCGCCGCAGCCTGCTGGAAATGAGTCAGTCGGAATTGGGCGAGAAGCTCGGTGTGACTTTCCAGCAAGTCCAGAAATACGAGCGCGGCACCAATCGGATTGGCGCCAGTCGGCTCTTCCACGTGGCCAAGGTCATGGAAGTCCCGGTCGCGTATTTCTTTGAAGGTCTTGAAGAAGACGGCTCGTCCGAACTCAAGGGCGGCGACTCCGATACCCTGTATGATTTCATCGCCAGCCCGGACGGCCTGGCCTTGGCGTCTGCTTTCTCCGGCATCAAGGACCAGACGGTCCGTCGCCGTGTGATCGACCTGCTGCGCTCGCTCGCAGACTGAACGTCCAGCGCCCGGCCTTCGGGTCGGGCGCGGACGACACACGCCTTCCCCCAAAACTGATCCCGCGATGAACGCAATGGCCGGAAAATGGCCTTGTCGCTGCCCCGTGCCTGCCTTGCTCGCGCGGGACCATGGCCTCTCATACCAAGGAGGCTCACATGACCATGCGTCCGAACAGGACCCCTCGACCCTATATCCAGGCCCCCGCCGCCTTGCGGATCGGATTGCCGCATCTGCTATTCAGCACGCGGCCCGCCCTGCGCGCCCGTGATCCGCGCCATGAAGCCTATGTGCGGCAGCGCGAGCTCAAACTGTCTTGAGCCATGGGACGGAACAGGTGGTGAACCGGACGTGGAGGGCGCGCACCCGGCCTGGAATTGCCCTTGCGGCGCCTGGCCAAAGCGAAACTTGCCGGTTGTGCGAGCTTTGATCATTTGCCTGGGGTGCCGCCGGTAGAGCGCCCCTCGTCCTGATCAGGAAAGCATGGTGTTCAGTCTCAGCTCGACCGCCACACGATGCTTCACGGCACAGGCAAAGCGCAGGATGGCATCGCGGCAATCCGCATCATCAAGCGCGGCACGCCAGGCCGGGTCGACGTGGAGGATCAGACCACCACGCAGGTCGAACTCATAGGCTATCTCCTGAGCCCACAGATAGAGCGTGCACAGATACCGCCCTGCGTCAGACCGGTCGATCGCTTGCGGTCGCGTGCGCAGCAGACGCAGCAGGCCTTGGCGGGCCGTTTCGCCCTCGCGGCGCGGCAACGGCCAGGAGGCGAGCGTCTCATCATCGAACAGAGTGTCCGGAGCAACCTGCGGCGACAGGCAGTAACGCGTATGCCCGTCGAGGTGAAGCCTCAGACCGTCGGACGGGGAGACACTCGCCCGAAGTCCTCCCTCGGGATCGATACTCCCGTGAATCCGAATGGGAGAGCGGTCGATATCAGCTGACAGGGTCGGGTAGAAATCGGCAATCGGCAGAGGCGAGCGGGTTGCGTTCACGGTATTGCACATATCAACGATCTTGCTCCTCGAATTGCCCCGGTAATGGCACGCCTGTCGGCAGGAGGGCGCCGCGCACACCGAGCACAGCGGCTGCCAGGGCATGGGCCCGCGCAATGGACTGCCGGCAGCTTGCGCCGGACAGGCGTGCGTGCAGATAGCCCGCATTGAAACTGTCGCCAGCGCCGGTTGTGTCGAGCGGTTTGATGACTTCCGGCGGCGCGACCCAGTCGCCGTCGCGGCTTGACCAGGCCCCGCGCGGTCCACACTTGACGATCACCTCGCCGACGCCGGCCTCTCGCCAGAAATCACTGCAGTCCTCGACACGCTCGAAGCCGAACAGGGCCTGCTCGTCCTCGAAGGTGGGCAGGGCGAGCGAAACCATGGGCATCACGGCCCTGATCGTGTCGCGCGCCTGCGCTTTCGAAGTCCACCCGGCGGGTCGGTAATTGGTGTCAAAAACGACCTGGCCGCCGTTACGCCGGACCGCGCCCACCAGGTCGACCAGTTTGTCCTGCTGGCTCGGGGTCTGGAAAAGCGACAGGCTAATTCCGGACAGGTAGAGCACATCCGCTTTCGCCATTTCAGCGATCACCGGAATGGACCGTGGCATGTCCAGAAACTGGCGCGCCGCACTTTGCGAACGCCAGTAGGTGAAGCTGCGCTCGCCTGTCGAATCCACCTCGATGGCATAGAGACCGCAATTGCGGTCCGGTGATGTCATCACCAGATCGTCGCCGACCCCTTCGGTCGCCATACGCTTGCGAATCCGCAAGCTGAACGGATCCATCCCGAGCGCCGTTGCGTAGCGGACCGAGGTTCCCAGGCGCGCGAGATAGACGGCAGTGTTGAACGTGTCGCCGCCGACTCCGACCCGGGCCGTGTCAGCCTGCAGGTCGGCGAGTTCTGCCATGACCTCGCCAAAACAGATGACTCGCTTGCCCCGCGGCTCGAAGTCGGACTGACGCCCCATTGCATTCATCTCCCGGATACCCTCTGGCGCCTACGAGAACAGCAATCCGCCATTCACATCCAGGCAAACACCCGTGAGGAAGGATGCTTCGTCAGATGCCAGATAGCTCACCACATCGCCAACCTCGTCGGCTGCGCCCTGGCGGCGCAGCGGGGTCATGCCGGCAACCTTCTCACGAACCTCATCCTTCGAAAAGCGGTCATGAAAACTGGTGGCAATCATCCCCGGGCATACCGCATTGACGCGAATTCCCTTCGGACCGAGCTCTTTCGCCATGCCGCGAGTGAACGTCATCACAGCGCCCTTGCCCGTCGCATAGGCGGTGGCGCCGGGGCCACCCCCGTCACGACCCGCTTGCGAGGCGAAATTGATGACGGAAGCCCCTTCCTTCATGTGCGGGACGGTCGCCTTCATCGCGAAGAAGGCCGAATGCACGTTCAGGCGCATCACCCAGTCAAAGAACTCCTCGTCCATCTCGTCCAGCGTCTTGCGAGCGACCATCCCGCCCGCAACCGTTGCGAGGATATCGATCTGCGAGCCGAAGGCATTCTGGGCAGCTGAAACCAGCTTCTCCATCTCGGACATCTTGGTGGCATCAGCCTTGACCAGGATCGCGTCACCACCAGCCTTGGTGATATCGTCGACCGTCGCCTGGGCTGCGGTGTCATCATTATTGTAGTTCACGACCACCTTGGCACCTTCGCGGGCCAGGGAAATCGACACGGCGCGTCCGATGTCCCGGCCGCCTCCTACAACGATCGCGGTTTTTCCAGCGAGTTTCATGTTCTTCTTCTCCTAGAATTGCGAAGCCGTCAGGCTTGTTCTTTTTTCGGTTTGAGAGGTTCGATACGGCCACACACAAGCCAGACGCTCGCCAGGGCGAGCACGGCCAGGCCGGCACCGATGACGAAAGCCGGCGTGTAGTTTCCACCCAGGGTGAGCCAGGGCACGAGATAGGTCAGACCGGCCGCGCCCAGCTTTGCAGCCATGCCGGCAAAGCCGGCGAGCGTGCCGACAGACTTCCCGCTCAGGAAATCACTGGCCAGGGTTTGCACATTGCCGATCGCGGTCTGAAAGCCGAACAGGATGGCCGCCATGATCAGCACCGCGACCACCGGATTGCCAGCCTGTGACATGGCAAGCAGGCAGGGCAGCATGATCAGGCAACCCAGCGTGATCGTCAGCTTGCGCGCTGCGTCAACGCTCCAGCCGGCCTTGATGCGGTTCTGGGCAAGCAGGCCGCCGAACCAGGCACCAAACATGGCACCGACATAGGGAACCCAGCCATAAATACCGATCTCGCGGACATTGAAGCCGTAGACTTCAGACAGATAGATCGGGATCCAGAAAACGAAGAGCCACCAGATCGGGTCAATCGCCGCCGAGGCTATGATCACACCCCAGCTTTGCCGACGTGACAGCAATTCCGCGGTTCCCGGGGCGTAGCTGGCTTCCTCCTCGGACGACTCGTCATCCACGGCCTCCGCGCTCGTGCGCCGTTGACCGGTCAGGATGTATTGACGCTCCTCCTCGGTCACCCAGGGGTGGGATTTCGGCGGCGCTTTCACCAGAACCATCCAGGGTACAAGCCAGAGCAGTCCGGTCAGACCAATGATGATGAAAATGATGTGCCAGTCGAAGAAGACCGACAGGAATGCGATCAGCGGGATCGAGATGACGCCGCCAATGGCCGCACCGGAGTTGAAAATCCCCTGCGCGAGCGCGCGTTCCTTGGTCGGGAACCACTCGGCATTCGCCTTCGTTGCACCGGGCCAGTTGCCGGCCTCGGCCACGCCCAGGATTGCACGAAAGACAGCGAAGGAGGGCAGCCCGCGAGCAAAGGCATGGGCGGCTGTTGCAAGCGACCAGACTGCGATCGACAGGGCAAAGCCCATACGGGTGCCGATCCAGTCGAATATCTTGCCGAAAATCGCCTGACCGAACGCGTAGGCAAACACAAAGATGACCGAGATCAGGGCGTAGATTTCCTTGCGCTGATCCTCAGTCTTGTCCGGATAGAGTTCAGCGGAAATTTCCGGCCACAGCACATTCAGGGACTGACGGTCGATATAGTTGATCACGGTCGCGAGGGCGACAAGGGTGACAACCCACCAGCGGAGACGGGGAATTTGCATCAGACACTCCCCCGTTGCGGCAGGAAGTCTTCCCGTGAAGGCGAGAAGACATCAATCAGGACACCCTCTTCAAGGCAGACCGCGCCATGTGGGCTTTCGGACGGCACAAAGAAGCTGTCCCCTGCAGTCAGCACCTGTTCCTGATCGCCAATCTCGACTTTGAAAGCACCGGATTCGACGTAGGACATCTGTGTGTGCGGGTGCGTGTGGACCTCGCCAACGGCTCCCCGGGAAAACCAGACGCGGGCGCCCATGAGGGCATCGCCATATCCCAACAATTGACGCCGGATACCCGGCGCGACCTGCTCGGCACCCATCGGGTCGGCCTTTATGAAATTGGGCGGTTCGTCATCGACGGTCCGATGGACCGCCCCTGCTTGTGCTGACGGCATGTTTCACTCCCGGAAAATATTGTAGGCCCCGGTCCACTCATAGAGGTGGCCGTCGGCGCTTATCGTGTGAGCTCCAGAGTGGAGATCATGGGAAAGGCCAACGCTGAGCTGCTGGCCGGTACTAAACACAATCTGTATGAGGGTTGCGGTGTCGCCGTCGAAGGTGCGGACGGTCTCGATTCCGCTCTCGCTCGCGACAGTCACCTCCTGGGCCGGGTCATAGAGACCGTGAGGCTCGATTACGGAGATGAAGCGGGCTTGCTCCGCACTTGGCACCCGCAGAAGAATTCCCTGCTGTGAGCGAAGATTGAAGTCGGGGTCATTGGCTCCGGTCCGGACAATCCGGGCCTCGACAGGCTCGCTGACCAGTGCGTGATAGGTGTAGAAACGGTTCTCGGTCAGCCAGGTGAACCGGGCGGCGCCGGTTTCCGAGACGCCCTCGGCCTCAACCCACAAGTGCTGATAGCCATTGTCCGGCCCCAGAGCCGACTGCTGGCCGGCATTGCGCGCGAGAGTGAGATCAAAGTCGGTAATCTGGCCGTTGAAATAGGTCGGAAGGTCGATCTGCGACGCGTCGGGCGCCTCGACATCAAACACGTCAATGACGAGCGGGCCGGCTGTTCCCGACGTGCGGACCTGAAATGTGGTGCGCGCGAGCGTGGCACCCGGATAGGCATCATCAATGCTGGCTGACACCACATTGACCCCGTCCTGCTGTTCAAACAGCGCAATGCTGGGCCAGCTTTCCTGACCCCGTCGCCAATCGCCGCCATGATGACTGGTCGCGTTGAGGACCACCGTATTGTGGGCAATTGTCTGGCGCGCCCAACTGGTATTCTCCGGCAGGTAGCGACCACCATCCTTCGACGGCACATTGAGGAAACGCGCGGCACCATAATCGGTCAGGATTTCCTGGCCGCCGTCGTAGAGAATGAGCGCGAGCTTGTCGAAATGGCCATGGCCCATGCCCTGGCCCGTATGCTTGGCGACCAGCGTCTGGGCCAGTTCGCCCTCGCCCATGCGCAGGATCGCCAAACCACCTTGATCGCCATCAGGTCCGTCGCGAAGCAGGCGCGTGTCGAATTCAAAGGACGTGGCCATTCCGGCTGCCAGATCGGTCGCAACTGCAAAACCGCCGCCGGTAAGGACCGTCGTGCCTTGCTGTTCCGCGATCGAAAGGAGGCCGGGATCACCGGTCAGGCTATAGGCTGCGGCAACACCATAAACGACCTCAACCGTGTCGAGACCCTTCTCGCGGATCGCGTCATTGATCGGGAAGAACAGCCCGGCATAGCTCTGCTGGATGGTAGCCATGATGGCATTGAGGAGGATACCGTCGCGATACTCGAAAATGCCCCGCTCGGGTTCATTGTTCTGGACCGCCTGCCCGAAAAGGACGAAAGGCATCAGCGCGTAGCGCTGATAATAGGGACCTTCGGTATAGTAGCCGTCGGGTGAAAAGAGCTGATCGAGCTGGGCCAGGAAGCCGGCATTGCCGTCCAGCTCGAGGCCTAGCAATGCGCGCTCAACGAGCGCGTCGTCATCAAGCGCGTAACCGGTCATGCCCACCGCGGCAGCAGCCCAGGTCCCGTGATTGTGGATGCGCTGGAAAGTCTGCGGGGAGTCGGTGGAAAGGAATTCCGCCATCGGCCGCAACAGATCGGTCTCGATCCTGTCCCGCGACTCCTCGGTGAGGGCATCACGGATCGCGTCATATCCCTGGATCGAATAGACGAGCCACACCGCCTCATTGAGGCTCTGCCAGAACAGGCGTCCCGGCGCCTGGTTCCGACGTTCCGGATGCAGGGGCAAATCCCCGTACATGTCGGCATAGGCCAGCAAATAGGCCTCGGCATGCTCGAGATAGCGCCGGTCCCCGGTCAGCTGGAAGAGCAGTCCGGCATCATGGATGATCTTGTAGTTTTCCTTGTGCCGCTCATGCGAATACCCGCCGCCCGGATCGACCGGCACCGGCACGACAAGGCCCGCCTCGAGGCTGGCCTCGACCCGCGTGACCGCAGCATTGTGGGCGTGCGCGACCAGAGCCGGCATCGTGTCCGCCCCCCGAAAGGCGTCCACGCCGGCCTCGGTGAGAATGAGATTGGGCTGAGCCGACGCGCAGGCGGTCGCCCCCAGCAATGCCGCGGCAAGGCAGGTGGCACGGATCATTGAGCGCCCCCCGCGAGGGTCGCGTCCACCGGCTCCCCGTCAACGCCGCGCAAGGTCAGGCTGACGGTTTCATCAACATCATTGGCACCGATCTCGAAGGGCCATCCAAGGACCCGGCGACGGATCTCGAACGATCCGGACGCGACGATCCGATTGTCGGTTACATGCAGCTGATCAATGCCGTTCAAGGCGAGGGCGACACCGCCCTCTGCCACCGCTTCCAGGCGAGAGCCGGTAAGGCTGAAGCGCGGGCCGAATGTGCTCTCGTCGCGACCTTCGCGACCGAAGCGGGCGAGCCCGTCAGCGAGCCCGGAAAAATGGCTGTCTTCAATGCGGACCTCATCAGCGAGATACCAGCCATCAAGGCCGTCACCGCTGAGCTCTATGATTGATCCGGGCCAGTCAGCGACCTGCAAGCGCGCGATCGTCACAATCTGGGCAAAGGTCGCCTGATCAGCTCCGAGGAGCGGGCCGACACTGTCGTCGCGGTCGGTTGTCAGGGCCACATCTTCCAGGTTCAGGCGATAGGCGCCGCGATATTGCTCGCCCGCGGCATGGAGCAAGGCTGTCTCTGCGCTGGCCTGATGCAGGGTCACATTGCGCAGCGTCAGATCCGCGCCGGCAAGGAGACGGAAAAGACCGTCGCTCGCAGACGTCAAGCGCACGCCCTCGGAACCCGCGATGGCTATGGGGGCGGCGATTTCGATCGGTGATGAAATTGCGATTTCACCGGGGCTGACGAGGATTGTGTCGCCAGGCTCGGCATCAGCGATTGCCTGCAGAAGTTCGGCTTCGTTCGCCTCGACCTCGATCACATCTCCAGCAACTGCGCCCTGAGACGGCTTTTCATAATAGCGCGGCCCCGTCGCGTTGCGGGCCACGGGCTGCAGGTCGCGCGGCGCGCCCGCACCACCATCCACGGCTTCACCTTGCATATAGACCAGGCCATTCTCGGCACGCTCGAGACTGAAGCCGGCCACAGCCGTGGAGCCGATCACGTCGAAACGGCGATTATTGGAGATGTTTCCGGAGAAGCTGATACCGGAGACGTCGTCGAAAATGGCCACCGGCTCGTTTTCATCCGACAACAGGATATTGGCGGTCATCTCGCTATTGACCGGAACGGCGCTGCGCTCCTCATCGCTGCCAACCGCGAAACCCAGCTCGAGGACGTCCACGAAGCTGTTATTGCTGATCAGGGCGCCATCCACTTGATGGTAGCGATTTTCCGGTGAGTTCGGCACGCCATTCATGACCACGAGTGCGCCGAGGAATTTTCGGCCGCGCAGCCCTTCCAGATAATTGTCGCGAACCACCTGGTTGTCATTGATGACGCGGATGCCGCCGGTATCCGGAACGCCATTGCCAAAAAAGACGTTGCGCGAAACCTCATTGCGTCCGCCATGCCTGAAGACGACAGATCCACGCGACTCGTAGAAGACATTCTCGGTAATCAGATTGCCTTCGGACTTGATCGAGATGATTTCGACCTCGCCATCGCACCGGTCGAAATAATTCTGCCGGACAATGGTGCCCGAATTGATCCGCGAATAAGCACTGACGCCGATCCGCAAGGTTTCGCCCCCATTGCCGCCGAGGGGCGCTCGCGGACCGAAATAATTGTGTTCGATCACATGGTTATTGTTCTGGCTGCCTTCAGAGTTGAGGCGCACCACCATGGTCGGCCCGCGATTGGTCTTGCCAACAAAGGCATTGCGGTCGATCCGGTTCTCCTGGCCATAGACAACCACCCAGGAATCCTGGGTCTCGCGGTCAGGCTGGTTGTAATTCTCGATCACGGTCTCAACCAGGCGCGTATGGTTCGCCAGGGTTTGACTGTCGCGGCGAAAGGAGATCACTTCGCTGGTCGGCGAATAGCCATCACGGAAGGTGAGCCCCCATACAACCAGGTGCTCGCCGCCGATCCGCAAATTGGACTGACCAGTGAGCACGACATCGCCGGGCGTTTCGGCCATCAGGTAGATCGGCGCATCCGCCGTACCCGTCGCCTCGAACACGATTTCGAAGTCTTCCCAGACGCCATTGGCGAGAACGATGCGGTCGCCAGGTTCGGCCCGCTCCAGGGCTGCTTGATAGCCCTGCTGGTCCGTAACAAGGAAGTCTGATGCGGACGCAATACCGGGCAACCAGACAAAAACTGCAACCAGCAAGGCGACAGCGCCGCGCAATATCCGCGGCCCATTGGATTGTTTCCGGGTCATGCATCCTCCAACTCGCTTCTTTTAGTGAAGCGTCAGTCAGGAGCATAACCACTCAGACAGAAGCGGACAACATGTTTCACAGTCCAATTTGCAAGAAACGGACTAGCAAATTGGTCTATGTGGTCTGCGGGGCAGTTTCGCCATTGCCGAGATAACGCTCGCGCGCCTCGCTGGTGCGGCGGCGCGCCTCCTCGATTGCCATTTGCTCGGCAGTATTCAGCATCGCCTCGACGATACAGGCGAAGTGCCGGCGCATCGCGGCCCGGGCCTGATCGGGGTCGCGCTCACGCAGGGCGAGCGCAATATCGCGGTGCTCCGACAGGCGCATTTCCGGCGATATTCCACAGATTGAATCATATGCGGTCCGGATTTCATCGATTTCGGTGCGGAAACGCCAAAGCCGCTCGATCATGTCGATGATGGCGGCATTCTTCGAAGCGCGCGCGATCGTCAGGTGAAACTCACGATCGGCATCCTGATGCAGTGCTTCGTCATTCTCGCTGTCATCCGACATCTTGGACACAAGCTGGTCGAGTTTCTCGAGCTCGTCATCGGTAATCATCGTGGCTGCCAGGGCGGCCGCCTCGCTCTCGATCATTGTCCTTGCCTGAGTCAGCTCGAACGCCTCGATCGTCGGCAAGGCGTCACTGGAAGGCTTTGCCGGCAGGACTTTCGCGCCCGACCCGGTCCGCACTTCAATCCGGCCCTGGGCCTGCAATGCGATCTGCGCCTCGCGTACGGTCACCCGGCTTACGCCGAGCTGTACGGCAAGGTCCCGCTCCCCCGGCAGGCGACTGCCCGGCGGAAACTTGCCCTCATCGATCATTGCCGTGATCCGGCGCGCAATCTGATTATAGAGGCGCTTGTCAGTCGTCATTTTGCGTAAAGCCAGTTCTGGTCATTCTCGAGAATCGGGCTGATCTTATAGCCCTACGAAAACTATACCATTATAGAAATTGGTCTACAAACCTTCCAGGCCATCTCCAGGAACAAAGCGGCGCCCCGCTGGTGCCTGGACGAGCCAGGCACCAGGAGACGCCGAAGTTCCCTTTAGGGTAAGGGTATGGAGGTATGGGAAAGATACGTGGATCAGAAACGACCCCTCACACCGAAGTAGATCCGCGGTCCGTAGACGTTGACTTCCGCAAAGTTGTCGGCCGTCGGATTGTACTGAACCTTGGGCTCATCGAAGATATTGAGGGCTTCAACACTCACCCGAACCGAGTCGGAGACCTGGTACGAAGCGCGCGCCTCGAAGATTCCCCGATCGTCGATGTAGCGCAGATTTCCAGGCGTCGAGATGAACTGCTGGAAGTATGAGCTGCGATACTTGTACACACCCTGCAGATCGAGATCGCCGATGCTGTAGTAGACCTGTGCCGAAGCCACGTGCTCGGACAGACCCGGAACATCAGCCGGGGCAACAATGCCGACACGCTCGATCGCTGTACCATCAGACGCGATGATCGTAGACGCACCGAAGACGGCATCTTCGAACTCGAAATCGGAGTTGGCGTAGTTGTAGCCGACCCGGACACCAAGACCGCTCCAGGCCCCCGGCAGATAGCTGAAGGAGTGAGCCGCCGAGATCTCGAATCCGGTGATCGTGCTCTCTTCACCGTCAACATCCTGCGTCGTCACAGCAGCCTGCAGGTCCTGGCCGTCGACCGTGAAGGTCTCGACCTGGCCGACATTGCGGAAACCACCACTGAAGCTCTTGTGATAGACGCCGAAGGCCAGAATGGTGTCTTCGTTCGGATACCATTCGAGCGCCGCATCATAGTTCCAGGACATCAGCGGATCGAGCTCCGGATTTCCGAAACCCCTAACCTGGGCAATGACATCGGCGACGTCGGTTGAGCCGCCATCATTATCGATGCTGCTGGAGAAGCTGCGGCCAACGCCGAGGTCCGACGGATCCGGCCGCGAGAGGGCGCGATAGACGCCACCACGAAGCAGGACATCATCACGCAACTCCACAACGAGGTTCGCGCTGGGCAGAACTTCCGTATAGCTGTGATTGGCTGTGATCTCGACCAGATTGCTGTTGTCGACACCAATGCCGGTGATGACACTGGCAGCATCGCGATCAAGGGTCAGCGCTCCGCGATACCCGTTGGACGTCACTTCGGTGTCGACAACGCGAACACCGAAATTACCGCGGACCGGCATGTCGCCGAAATCACCCATGAAGTCAGCCTGGAGATAGGCGGCGATCGTTTCTTCCGCCACATCCACGATTTGAAGCGGATTCTGGCCCGTCCCCATTACAGCGGAAGTCAGGAAGACATCGCTGGCATCCGGAATGCTGATCGAACGACCCAGCAGGGCCTCGGCCAGGCAGACCGGATCGAAGGTCACGTAGGAATTGCCGGTACCCGCGGCGATGACATTGCCCGAACCGTCAACATTGGTGATCAGCGGTCCATCGACGACATCCGCAAGGAAATCATTTTCCGGGAAGACGCTGTTCATACAGGCCGCACTTGCGGCAGCCCCGTCACCGACAGCAAGCGGACCACCATCTGTCTCGCGGCGAACCCGTGGCACGGAGTCATACTCGAGTTCGGATTGGCGAATGCCACCCCGGACATTGGTGATGAAGCCGTTATCCCACGCATAGTCGAAGTCGAGACGGAAGGCTTCGATGCTGTTGTTGCGGAACTGGTTCAGGTCTTCACGCGTTCGCGGACCGACATCAAAATTCGCCGGATCGGTCACGTCAAAATTGCCAAAGATGAAGCGCTGGGCATCATCCTCGACGATGATGCCGACATAGACATCTTCGGAACCGCTATCGCCATCCGTGTCGCTGCGAAGGCGAGACTGGACGATATTCTCGCGGCGCATGGTCTCCGAGTAGGAATAGTCGGCGGAGACGCTGAGTGCGTCAGTCACCTGATATTCGGCAGACAGGCCATAACCGGTGTATTCCTCGATCCGCTCTGCGAAGTGAGAGCTGACCTCGGCACCGTCATAAGTCGTGCCACCGAGGAAAGCGCCTGTCGGGCTGACCGAAAGCGGAACAATCTCACCCGATTCACCGACATTGAGGACGGAGTTGCCATCAATTGTCAGGTCGCTGCGAAGCTCCTGGAAGGTCCGGTCCGACTGTTGGTAATCGACATTGATGTCCCAACGCGAATTCGGCTGCCATTGCGCCGCCAGGAAGCTCGAGTCGCGCTGATCTTCAGTGATGTTCTGGCGGAAGTGGCGCTGGCTCGGAACGAAGACGAAGGGCGTGTTCGCATCCGGCGCCACGCCGGTGAGCGGATCAACCTCGAGCGCCAGATCGCCGCCGCCGGAATCACAGTTCTGATCCGCGTCACCGAGACTGTCGACACCGAAATCGTCGTTGTTCGGATCACCGGAAATGACGTTACGGCAATCCCGGAAACCGCTGGATGTGCGCGCTTCCTGCTCCGGATTGGTGGAGCGATTGCTCTGATAGCCGAAGGACAGACCAAAATCGCCCGCGCCGGTTTCCCAGCTGTCGACGAAGCTGAGCGTCGCGCGATGGCCGATATTCTGCTCGTTGAAATTCAGGTCCGCATTGTCAGGATTGTAATTACCCTTCAACTCGAGCTGGACGCGGCTGCGCCCGTAATCGATCGGACGGAGCGTGGAGAGGGAAATCTGGCCGGACACACCACCTTCAATGAAGCTGGCCTCCTGGGTCTTGTAGACCGCGAGGGAGTTGAACAGCTCCGACGGGAACTGGCTGAAATTGACCGAGCGGTCACCACTGCCATTGGCCGCTTCGCGCCCATTGATCACGGTCGAGCCGAGATAGGGACCGAGGCCACGAATGGAAATCTCGGTCGCGCCGCCCTGCTCAATGTGCGAGGTCGCACTGGTCAGGGTTTCGAGCGCCTCACCGATGGAGAGCGCCGGCAGGTCGCCGATATCGTCTGATGACAGCGCCTCAACGACCGTGTTGGACTCCCGCTTGGTCGCGATCGATGTCTGAATCGTCTGACGAATACCCTGAACGACAATAATGTCGCTGTCGGCTCGTCCTGGGCTTGCGCGAAGGCAGGCGCCGAGAAGGCAGCAACCGCGCCGCCCAACATGAGCGCGCGCGTCCGCCTGGAGCGCGACAGACGGCGCCCCTCTCCTGATTTAAGCATATTCACTCCCCTTAGGTTTTTATAGACCGATTGGGGACCAATATCGGAAGCCTGTCAACCATTCTTCTAGTCCATTATGTAGTTTTGGTACCCACGATTGGTATGGATAAAACCCATAAACTGGTACTACCAATTTCTCGGACAATTGAATAAGTGTTGCAAAAACAAACCTTTCAACTATGGCCTTGCGCCTGGAAGGAAACCCTGTCGGAGGAAATAATGGGCACATGGCCCGGCCCGCGACGCCGGCGACAGACCGTCAATCCTCGTGGGAATCCGCTCCATGATTGGCAGAATTAGAGGCGGGAAATCTCGAGCTTCCCAATGACTGAGCGCCCCTTCCGCACAGCGCGGGGCAGTGATCTGCCCGAGCGTCGCGCCGGCACGGGCGTCAAGGCTGCGAGAATACGGATCGATCAAGCCCCCCGAAGCGACATCCCGGAAGTCCATTCGACAGACAGAAGGGTGCCGGGAAGCTTCGCGACCCAGAATTCGATGATCGTTATGTCATTGGAATAATGGAGCGGGCGATGAGATTCGAACTCACGACATTCACCTTGGCAAGGTGACGCTCTACCCCTGAGCTACGCCCGCTCACGAT
>NZ_CAJQOO010000026.1 GCF_905480005.1 uncultured Maricaulis sp. | reverse complement strand
CGCTCCAGCGTTGCCATGAAGGCGTCCGGTTTTTCCATATAGTCCCAGCACGTGCCGATCATGACCGCGTCGAAGTGCGCGGGATCAAAATCGGGCGCATCCCAGATCACCGGCTCGAGATCGATGCCGCGCTGGGCACAGGCCGGCTGAAGCGCGGCAATTTCAAGCTCATATTCCCAATAGTCCTTGCGGGCATCGGGATGGTCGCGAAGCATGCAGCTCGCTGTGAGAAAGGCGATCCGGGTCATGAGAGGCTGGCTAGCCGGAGCGCTTCGTGACGGCAAGCCTTGTTCTCGACGGGCGCTGCGTTTAACCCTGCCGTTCTTGCCAGCCGAAATGGATTTTACCGATGTCCGATACCCGTTTTGACGTGCTTGCCGTGGGCAATGCCATTGTCGACGTTCTCTCGCCCGCCACCGACGCCTTCCTGGCCGCCGAGGGCATCGCCAAGGACGCCATGACACTGATCGATGAGGATCGGGCCCGCACGCTGTATGAACGCATGCAGCCCGGCAAGGAGGCCTCGGGCGGCTCGGCGGCAAATACCGTCGCCGGGATCGCCTCACTGGGCGGCAAGGCGGCCTATATCGGCAAGGTCGCGGACGATCAGCTGGGCGAGATTTTCACCCATGATATCCGCACGGTTGGCGTATTTTTTGACACGCCTCCGCTGAAGAACGGCCCGGCAACCGCGCGCTGCCTGATCAATGTCACAGCGGATGCGGCACGCTCCATGTCGACCTTCCTGGGCGCGGCTGCCCTGGTGACCGAGGAAGACGTCGCGGCCGGTGCCGCAGCCCTTCAAGCCTCTGAAATCATCTATCTGGAAGGCTACCTCTTCGATCGCGAGGAAGCCAAGCGCGGCTATGTTGCCGCCGCCGAGATGGCCGCTGCCCACAAGCGCCGCACCGCTCTGACCCTGTCCGACCTGTTCTGCGTGGAACGTCACCGGGCAGCATTCCGCCACTTGGTCGCCAATCATATCGACATCCTTCTGGCCAATGAGGCAGAGATCAAGGCGCTCTACGAGACCGAGGATTTCGACACGGCCATGGCCCAGGCCCGCGAGGACGTGGCCGTGGTGGCCGTCACACGCTCGGAGAAGGGCGCCGTCATTGCCCGCGGCGCAGAGATGGTCACGGTCGCGGCAGTACCGGTCTCCAAACTGGTCGACACCACCGGCGCCGGCGATCTCTTTGCTGCTGGCTTCCTGCTCGGTCTGGCCCAGGACCGGCCCCTCACCGAAGCGGGTCGAATGGGGGCGATCTGTGCCGCGGAAATCATCTCGCACTATGGCGCAAGACCCGAAACGGGGTTGAAATCACTCGCGGAGTCCGGCGGGGTCACCTTTGAATAAAGGTATTCAGGGCATTTGCCTAAAAACTTAACGATTTAACTCCGGCACTTTAACCACAATTCAAGTGGTTGCTGAGATGCTTGTCACTGAGAACGGGTGAGTAGCGATATTCATCCGGAGTTTGGTGGCGATTACGCGACCTCACGGGGGCGCGTTCAGGGGTTAATATGGCACCCATCCGCAAAGCGGTTGCTCGAGTCATGCGCTCGCTGGTGATGAAGTTCACGCTTCTGACCGGCGCGTTGATCTTTGCGACAACACTCATGCTGATGACGCTGGAAAGCGTGTCCGCCCAACGCGAGACGCGAAACCTCCTCATCGAGCGTTCGGTAGCCACATTGCAGGCCTCGGCCAGCCGGCTCGCCATTCCTGTTTCCACAAATGACGCGACCCATGTCGACCTCTATATCGAAGAACTGATCACCTCGATCGGCGCGTCCCAGCTCTACGTGCTGAACAATCGCCGTGAAGTCCTCGGTGAAGCCTATGGTGATGAGCGCGAGCAGGGTCAGCTTCGCGCGGCCGACATCGCCGTCATGTCACTCGGCGCCGGCGATCTTCGCTATGATCTCCATGACGGTCTTCTTGAGGTTTCGGCTCCGGTCTATACCCAGTCGCGCCGCCTGGTCGGCGTCGTCTACATGCAGCAGCCGCTGGTCGAGCTCGCGGCTTCACGCAATGCCGCAATCCAGCGCCAGACCCTGATTGCCCTGTTCGCGCTGGGTATTTTCCTGCCGCTGGCGGCGCTGATCGTCGGTCGTGCCCTGCGCCCTGTTCAGACCCTGACCGATGCCGCCCGCCTCGCCTCGTCGAAGAATCTCGACATGCGCATCAAGGTGAAGACCGGCGACGAGCTGGAAGTTCTGGCGAATGCGTTCAATCGCATGTTCGCCCGCCTCGACGGCAATCTGAAACGCATCCATCGCCTCGCCTATGTGGACCTTGTCACCGAGCTGCCGAACCGCGAACGCTTCCGCAAGGAAACCGAGCGCGTGGCCCGCAAGTCGCTGGAAGTCGGCTCCTCGGGTGCCGTGCTCTTCCTGGACCTCGACCGCTTCAAGCGGGTCAATGACTCGCTGGGTATCGGCGAAGGCGATCGCCTGCTGGAAATGGTCGGACGTCGGCTCTCCGAAGTCACACGTGGCTGTGACCTCGCTGCCGGCAGTGTCGAGGACCCGTCCATGGTGGCCCGCCTCGGTGGAGACGAGTTCACCGCGCTGCTGCCCAATATCCAGGACAGCGCCGACGCTGCCCGGGTCGCCAACAAGCTGGTCGATGCCATCCGTCTGCCCTTCGAGATCTCCGGCCACCAGGTCTTTCTCGGTGTGTCGATCGGGGTCGCAGTCTTCCCGCAGGACGGGGCCGATCCGGAGACACTGATGCGCCATGCCGACCTCGCCATGGCTCATGCCAAGCGCGCCGGTGGATCGTCCGCACAATTCTTCGAACCGAGCATGAACCAGTCCGCTTTCGAGCGCCTGGTGCTGGAAAATGAACTGCGCGATGCCGTCGCCCAGGACCAGCTGGTCGTCTTTTACCAGCCCAAGGTCCTCATGAAGGACGGGGCCTGCGCGGGGGCCGAGGCGCTTGTGCGCTGGCAGCACCCGACCGCAGGACTTCTCTCCCCAGGCGCCTTCATCGAAGCCGCCGAGGAATGTGGCCTGATTGGTGAGATCGGTGACTGGGTCCTGCGCGCCGCCTGCCGCGAAGCTGCCGCCTGGCGCGAGCGTGGTCTTGAAATTCCGGTCGCGGTGAATGTCTCGGCGATGCAGTTTGATCGCGACGGTTTCTCGGACTCTGTGCTCGATGCGCTGGCCGCGGCCAATCTTCCGCCGCACCTGCTCGAACTGGAACTGACCGAATCCATTGCCATGGAAAACCCCGAGCGCGTGATCGAACAGGTTCAGCCATTGCGCGACCGCGGCGTCAATTTCGCCATCGATGATTTCGGAACCGGTCACTCCTCGCTCGCCTATCTGACGCGCATGCCGTTCGACGTGTTCAAGATTGACCAGAGCTTTGTGCGCGACATGACCACCGATCATCATGCCCGCATCGTTGTCGAGACCATTCTGGCCATGGCCAAGTCCCTGAAACTGGAAACCGTCGCCGAAGGCGTGGAAACGGCAGAGCAGTACGAGATGCTGCGCAGTCAGGGCGCGACCCTGGCCCAGGGCTTCCTGTTCGCCCGCCCGATGCCGGCAACCGACTTTGTCGCCTTTGCCTCGGACAGCTATTCCGATCGCGCCGTCAACGAATAAGGCGGACCGTGTTGTCGGACATCCGGCAGCAAGACCCCTTGATCCGCTCCGCCGTGTCGGCCACATCCTTGTGACGACATCATCCGGAGACCGGTCCATGACGCACGCTTCTTCCCCCGACTATGCCGATGCCAGCCTGTGGCGCGGCACCACGATCATCGCCGTGCGCAAGGATGGCCGCCTGGTCGTCGCGGGTGACGGTCAGGTCTCGATCGGACCGACAGTGATGAAGGGCAATGCCAAAAAGGTCCGCCGTCTTGCCGGGGGCGATGTGATTGCCGGTTTTGCCGGGGCCACGGCCGATGCCTTCGCCCTGTTCGAGCGTCTGGAAGGCAAGCTGGAGCAATATCCCAAACAACTCGCCCGCGCCTGTGTCGAACTGGCGAAGGACTGGCGCACCGATCGCTATCTGCGCCGCCTCGAAGCCATGCTCATCGTCGGCGACAAGGATGCGACCTATCTGCTGACCGGGGCCGGGGATGTGCTGGAACCCGAAGACGGTGTCGTCGCGGTCGGATCCGGCGGCAATTTCGCGCTCTCTGCCGCCCGTGCCATCTATGAGTATGAGGCCGATCCGGAAATCATCGCCCGGAAGGCGATGGCGATTGCCGCCCGGATCTGCGTCTACACGAACGAAAATCTGACGATCGAAGAGATCAGCTAGGTCATGAAACCGGGCCCCGCAAACCCGGCCATGCGTTGTCCGGCTCTCCGGATCGAGCCATGAATGCGAGGTAGAGCGCTGTGATTCTTCACATTCTCGCAGCGCTTGGACTGATCCAGGGTCTGGTCCTCGCGGCGGCGCTGTTACGGGCCCGCAATCGCAATCCGGTGGGATTCGCCGCCCTTCTGACAGCGTTGATCGCTGCGATGGCGATTGTCATCGAAGAATGGATTGTCGAGAGCGGCGGCTGGCGGCAATTTCCCCATATCCTGCGCGCGACGACCTGGATGCCATACCTGATCGGGCCGGGCATCTGGTTATTTGCCCGCTCCCTTGTCCAGCCCTTCGAACTGCGCTGGTCCGCCTTGCATGCCCTTCCGGCCGCGCTGGCTCTGGTCTACTTCCTGCCTTTCTATGCGCTCTCCGGAGCGGACAAGATCGCCTTCGTGAACGCCACCCATTCCATACCGATCGAAACAAGCCTGCTTGGCCTGTCCAAAGCGGTTGGACTGCTGGGCTATCTGATCGCGACGCTCTGGGTGCTCTGGCAATTGCCCCGCTCCACACTTGGCCGCTGCGCTTTCTGGTCGATCCTGGGCTTCCTCGCCTTCGTCCTTCTGGTTGCTGCCAGTTTTGCCACCGAGCACCTGGTCGACCGACTACCCGTGTCCTCCGACCTGCTTGCCACGATCGGGCTCGCCGTCTTCCTGTACAGTCTCTCGCTGGTTGCTCTGACCAATTGGCGCGCCTTCGCCTTCATCCCCGACAGTCGTGATCAAACGACGCCCTCCCGGGACAGCGAGGCCTTGCTGGATACGGGAACAACCGAGCGGCTCTTTGCCGACATCCGGGACGCGGTGGCGGATTCGCGCCTGCACCTGGAGCCGCAATTGACGGTGTCCCGCCTTGCCGAGCTTACCGGTTTCCAGCCGCACTACCTGTCCTATGTGATCAACGCGCAAACCGGACTCAATGTGAAGGCCTGGCTCAATACTTTGCGGGTCGAGGATGCCAAACGACGCCTGGTCAGCGATCAGGATGAAACCATTCTGGCCATCGCGCTGTCATGCGGATTCAATAGCAAGGCTGCCTTCAACCGATCCTTCAAATCCGTGACGGGACAATCTCCAACCGAGTTTCGCGCGTCTCACTTTGCAAAGTGAGGCGCTCGGCGCACGCTTTGCGGCAAGAGTGCGGGACACAACCGGTCATGGAGTCCCCGATGCCTAATCTGCTGCGCCCTCTCTTCCTTGCAACATTTGCCAGTCTCGCCTTGCCTGCGACCCTGCGAGCCGAGCCGCCGGTCGAAAATCCGGTCATCCCGTTTGAAGCGCCCTCACCGGAGGGCCGGATAGCCGGCGAAGTGCACCAATTGCCAGGTTCTGACCCGGAAACCGTCCTCGTCATCTCCGGCGGATCCGGGGTTGGCGTGCGCACCGACACCTCTGCGGCGATCGGTCTCTTCCTGAATGAAACAACCGCTGTCGCCATTTATGATCGCCGAGGCTTTGGCGGCTCATCCGGGCGTTCGACTGTCCCCAATACGTCCAATAGCGCTTGGCTGATTCCCGCCCTCGGCGCAGACCTGGTCGCGATCACCGACCATCTCGATGAATTGGGCTATGACCGGATCGGAATTGTCGGTTCGAGCATGGGTGGATGGATCAATGCCGCGGCAGCGGCGCGCTCGGACTCGATTGACTTTGCCGTCAGCCTGGTTGGCGGTGCGAGCTCGGTTTCGATCTCCGATACGTTCGACGCCTTGACCGATACGGGCCTGTCGATCGATGCCGCGCTTGAAATGACACCGAACCAGGCCGGGGCGGTCGGATATGATCCGGCTTGCGACCTGGCACAGGCGTCAATTCCGATGCTCTGGGTTCTGGGCGAGCGCGATGACAGCAACCCGTCGAGGCTTGATATCGAGATAATTGAAACCCTCGCTTCGGCAGGACAGCCCTATCAGTACATTCTCGTTGAGCAGGCGGACCACAATTTCCTGAATGTGGAAACCGGTCAGGTGATGCTTGATTGGGTGCCGGACATGGCCCGTTTCACGGCGTCAGCGGGCCGGTAAGCATTGGACGCAATGACGGTGTCGTCAGCGACCGGGCCAGCGTCTCCACGGGTAATCCGAGGGTCGCAGAGATCAGCGATCAGCAGGCGGGCCTTTGCGCCAGAAGCGGAACCGGTCCTGATCGAAATAGCCTTCGCCCCAAAGCAGGATAAGCGCCAGCAGGAGTGCCAGTTGCAGGATCAGCATGGGAGCGAATGTTTCGACACCGGCAATGCCATTGAACAGGCTGTTGAGCGTGAGCAGGAAGCTGTCGAGCCGGTATAAGAGGTAGGACAGGAAATAGACGGGCAGGACCCAGAAACTGCGGCGCCAGTGCAGCCAGACACTGACCAGCGCCAATAGGGTCGAGCTGAAGAAGGCGGCTTCCTGCCAGAAAGAGAGCGACGCGAAGAAACCGTAGGCGTCCCAGCCTTCGGTGCTGCGAGGCCAGACCCCGAGGCGCACCATGATGTCCACAAAGGCCCAGCCGGTCACATACGCCGATTGGGCGAGCAATAACAAAATTTATATGCGCGCCAGCCATCGGACATAGGGCGTTTGGCTTTGAACGCTCGGCGTCATGCGGGCCCATCTCCTGTCGAGGCCGACAATCGGTCTCCGGAACAGGTTCAGCCTAGCGCGCCATCGCCCGAATTGCATCCCGAAACGCCCCGAAACCCATGATCCGGCCTGGATCTGCGAAAATGGCTCTGGTCCGCTTGGTGCCGAGTGGAACGAGCAAGGCTTTTCCCGACAACAACCATAATGATGACATCGCCTTAGACCTGAACGGGGCCGGCTCCGGCTACGCCGAAGCGGATCGACCGCACATGCCATAGCTCACACGCGGGAGAGCTGCGGCTCGCCCGTCGCCAGCTAACTCGCAAAAACCTGGGCTTCGTCCCGAAATGTCTTGAATTCCAGCGCGTTGCCGGAAGGGTCACGAACAAAGAAAGTGCCCTGCTCGCCAGGCTCGCCTTCGAACCGGACATAGGGGTCAATGATGAAATCCTGACCGGCAGCCTTGAGGCGGGCGGCGAGGACTTCCCAGTCGGCCCAATCGAGCAAAAGCCCGAAATGACGAACAGGGACCTGTTTGCCATCGACTGCACCAACTGCCGCCGCCTTGCAGTCTTCCGGGGCCAAATGAGCCACTATCTGGTGTTCATGCAGATCGAAATCGACCCAACTCGCACTCGACCGACCTTCACGACAGCCCAGAAGCTCCCCGTAGAAATGCCGGGCCGCGGCCAGGTCATTGACGGGGAAGGCCAGGTGAAATCGCGGTCGGGTCATCGGTTTATGCCTTTCAGGACTGGTTTTGCCTATCGCCCCTGATTACATCAGGGGACCGCGCAAGCAACGCAAAGACAATAATGACCGATTTTTCTCCTCGCGAAATAGTCTCCGAACTCGACCGCTTCATCGTCGGACAGGGCGATGCCAAGAAGGCGGTTGCCATCGCCCTGCGCAATCGCTGGCGCCGGCGACAGCTGGACGAGACGCTGGCGGAGGAAGTCACGCCGAAAAACATCCTGATGATCGGGCCGACCGGTGTCGGCAAGACCGAGATTTCACGCCGCTTGGCCAAGCTGGCCGGCGCCCCCTTCATCAAGGTTGAGGCCACCAAATTCACCGAAGTCGGTTATGTCGGTCGCGATGTCGACCAGATCGCCCGCGACCTTGTGGAAATCGCCATCTCCATCGTGCGCGAGAAGAAGCGTGAAGACGTGAAAGCGAAAGCGCATGCCGCAGCCGAAAACCGGGTTGTCGATGCGCTGGTCGGGCCCGGCGCCAGCGAAGCCACCCGCGAAAGCTTCCGTAAACGCCTGCTGGCCGGCGATCTGGACGACAAGGAAGTCGAGATCCAGTTGGCCGACAATGCCTCTCCCATGCAGATGATGGATATTCCAGGCATGCCGTCGGGCGGTGCCGGCGTGATCAATCTGGGGGATATCCTGGGCAAGGGCTTCGGCCAGAAAACCAAGGCCGTGCGCTTGAAGGTCAAGGATGCCTATGAGCCCCTCATCAATCAGGAGGCCGACAAACTGCTCGATGATGGCCAGATCACTGCCGATGCCATCAAGCTGGCAGAGAATGATGGCATCGTCTTTCTCGATGAGGTCGACAAGATCGCGGCGCGCGCCGATGCCCGCGGCGGCGATGTGTCCCGGGAAGGCGTGCAGCGCGACCTGCTGCCGCTGATCGAGGGGACAACGGTCACGACCAAGCATGGCGCGATCAAGACGGATCATATCCTCTTCATTGCGTCCGGCGCCTTTCACGTCGCCAAGCCGTCGGACATGCTGCCGGAATTGCAGGGGCGTCTGCCGATCCGGGTTGAGCTTTCCGCGCTGACCGAAGCCGATCTCAAGCGCATTCTGATTGAGCCGGAAGCCAGCCTGATCAAACAATATGTGGCCCTGATGGGCACGGAAGGCGTGACTTTGGAGTTCACCGATGACGCGATCGACGCGCTTGCCGGCCTGGCAGCCGAGGTCAATGCCAGCGTGGAGAATATAGGCGCCCGGCGACTTCAGACCGTCATGGAAAAACTGGTCGAGGACATATCCTTTTCCGCGTCTGATCGCTCCGGTGAGGCCATCACGATCGATGCCGACTATGTCGCCGAGCATGTCGGCACACTCGCAAAGAATGCCGACCTGTCGAAATTCATACTTTGACGAGCCGGGGTCAGTCGCGGTTGCGCGTCCTGAGCGTGACATAAAAGGCGCCGCTCCCGCCATGACGGGCATGGGATTTCGCGAACCCTGACACATACTGACTAAATTCGGAAAGTCCAAGCCATTCCGGTAACTTGCGACGCAACACGCCGGGCTCCTCGACCTGTTCCCACGGCGCAACATCGCGCTCGCGCGACTTGAAACCCTTGCCGGTGATGATCAGAACCGTGCGATAGCCGCTGGCGAAAGCCATTTGAAGGAAGTGACGCAAGGAGCGCAGAGCCTGGTCCTGGGTCAGGCCGTGCAGGTCGATCCGTCCATCAATATCTACCCGGCCGCGGCGTACCCGCTTCTCGCCCGAGCGGTCATGCGGCACGGGTGGGTCATAGGCCGCCGGTGCGCGCGGCGTGGGCGGCAGGCGCAAGCCGGTTTCATAGGCACGGGCCGCCGTGTCCATCTTGTTTTTCTCGGGCGCTGCGGGCGGCTTGGGTTCTGGCGCTTCCAGCGCTGTCATGCGGTCGTCTGACAGGGGTTTCACAGACTTGGCGACGCGCGTCCACAAGGCGCGCTCTTCCGGGCGCATAGTGCGTTTGCGCGACATGGATCAGGCCGGCTCGGTGTCGGCGAAAAGGCGCGCGACGACCGTATGCGGCAGGAGCACGACCCAGCCGGCCTGGGCCCGGGTTGTGCCTGCCCGACGCTCAGCCGTTTCTCCCCAGCCCCAGAAGAAGTCTCCGCGCAGCGGCCCGTTGATGGCACCGCCGGAATCCTGCGACACGACGAGACCGTGCCACCCTTCCAGTTCGGGCAAGTCGGCCGAAAGCCAGACTGGAACACCATGCGCCATGACGCCGGTATCCACCGCGATTGACGCCATCGGCGTCAACGGCACACCAGCCGAGCCGCGTGGCCCCAGCGTCGGGTCATCCAGATTCTCGCTCTGAAAGAAAACATAGCGCGGATTGACGCCGAACAATTCGGCCGTGGCGTCAGGACCATTCTCGTTCAGCCAGGCTTCAATGCCCTGCTTGGACGCGGCATGGGCTTCCAGCTCGCCTCGATTGATCAGCTCGCGTCCGATGGAACGGTAGGGGAGCCCGTTATGGGCCGCGAACGCCGCGCGTTCTTCATGTCCGTCGGCGAAGACGAGGCGGCCCGAGCCCTGGATCTGCAGAAAGAAAACATCAATCGGCCGCCCCCAGGCGAAGACCTCGCCGGCATTGCTTGTCTCGATCGTGGTGCGGTCCTTGTACTCAACAAGCTGGCCATTGCGGACTTCACCGACAATCCGGCGACCGGACAGGCTGTCATCGAACCGGCCCAGGTCCACGGTCACCAGATCATCCGGGCGACGACGAAGCGGCTGGGTAAAGCCGGGTTGGCGTGCGCGGCGCACTTCGACAAAGGGCTCGTAATAGCCGGTCATAAGGCCGGTCTCGCGGGTTTCGCCGGTCTCCGCCTCGCGGGCGAGCAGGCGCACCGGCGTAAAGACAGCTTCCAGGCTGGCTCGGGCAGCGTCCGACCCCTCACGAGTCATGGCGGCGGCAGCACAGGCTCCGCGCCAATCCTCGACCCGTCCGGCCCATTCCACCCGCGGGTTGAGCGCGTCCGCGTCGGCGCGGCGGTCGAGCCGCTGACAACTGCGTCGGAAGGCCTGCAGGGCAGGCGCCAGATCCTCATCGTCCCAACCGCTCAAATCGGTCCAGAGGACAGGTTGAAAATCAAGGGTTTCCGGGCGCTCAACGACCGGTACGTCGTGTTCGGGCTCGGGTTCCGGTGTCGTGGGCTGGCAGGCTGCCAGCAAGACGACACCGATCAGGGCGAGCCGATCAAACCGCCGCAACACGGGTCAGTACCCAATTGGGATTGCCGGTATCGGTACGGCGTTCGAACATCCAGTCTTCGGTGACGGTCGAGAGATGGCCCAGATCACCCGCAATGACGACCGCATCGGCATCCCGGGTTTCCGTGGCAATCTCGGCCACGAAGCGCACCTTGATGCGCGCAGTCTCATTATCGAGACCGGCCTCGGTGATTTCGGCAGAACGAATGCGCTCGATTTCGGTCCGTACCGTCTCGCCACGATCCGCCCGCTGGTCGATCGCAGTGGTGTATCGGTCGAGAACCTTGGCGGCCAGGAGCGGTTCGAGGGTCTTGCGATCACCCGCGGAAAAGGCCTCGACGATCATTGTATAAGCGCTGCGAGCGCCCTCAACGAAGGCGTTCGGGTCAAAGCGCGTGTCAGCCGCTGCGATTGCTTCCAGGCCTGCGGCGGCCGGCCCTTCAAAGGCCGGACGTAGTCCCGGCGTGCGGCCTGCATCGCCGGTCTTTGCCACTTCCTCCGGAGGCGTCGGAGCCTCCATGTGACCTTCCCGGCGCCCCAGGACCGTATAAAGGCGGTAAGCGAAGAAGATCGCGACCACACCGCTGAGAAGTGTCCAGATATCCATACGGCCCGCTACACCTTTGCTGCGCTGACAAGCCCGGGCGCCACGCGCCAAAGCCTCGTTCCTTCCCCTGATATAGGCCCTATTTGCCCGGTCGTCAGCCTCTTCGCTGTGGTCTTGCCAGCTTGCCGCTGGACTGTGGCCATGCTAACGGGCGCGCTCTCATTGACCCGGCCGCCCACGGCCAGCCGTTTACAGACCCATCCGGGGAGTTCCATGACCGACGCACCCAACATGCCCGCCGACGACGCGGCCGCCCAACAGCCGCAACTGCGCGTCCTTGCGCAATACGTGAAGGATCTCTCCTTCGAAAATCCGGGCGCTCCCGACACCCTGCGTCCTGGCCAGGCAACCCCGGCGATTGATCTGGGAATTGATGTCCAGGCTCGCGCGGTTGGCGAAGACACCTATGAGGTTGTTCTGACCGTGAATGCCAAGGCAAGCCGCGAGGAGACCGTGGTCTTCATCGCCGAGCTCGCCTATGCCGGCCTCTTCCAGCTTGCCAATGTCCAGGATGCCGAGCGCGAGCCCTTCCTGCTGATCGAATGCCCGCGCCTGATCTTCCCGTTTGCGCGCCGCGTGCTCGGCGACACCACGCGTGACGGCAATTTCCCGCCGCTCATGCTGGATCCGGTTGATTTTGCTGGCCTGTACCGCGCCCAGCTGGCCAAGCGGGCTGCCGCAGTTCCGGGTTCGGAAGGCAATAGCAATGGCAATGGCGATCCGGCCGCCGCAAACTAGGACTGGCCGATCCGCACAGTCCTATTTATCCGCACAGTCCTATTGAAACGAGAGTTTCTTCCAGAGCGCGTTATCGCCCATCTCGTCTACAAAGGCGTCATGGGCGGCGCGCTCTGACTCTGTCTGGCCCCGGTTCAACGCAACCGGACGCGGCGACCGGGCGGGAAATTCGACCGCATTGCTGGTTGCCGAGCCCTTGCCGCTGAGATCCAGCGCCCGCGTTCGCCCCCCCATGAGCTCGAGATAGACTTCCGCCAGAAGCAGGGAGTCGATCAGCGCTCCGTGCTTGTCACGCGTGTCGAGCGAGATATCGAAACGCTTGCAGAGCGCGTCCAGCGAGACGTAGGAACCGGGGAATTTCGCCCGGGCGATCCGGGCCGTGTCCTTGAACCGGTCATCGGCGTAGATATCCATCCCCAGGCGCGCCAATTCCATATTGATGAATCCGCGGTCAAACGGCGCATTGTGGGCAACCAGGGTTGCGTCACCGACGAAGGCCACAAAATCCGGCCCGACCTCATCAAACAACGGCTTGTCGGACAGGAATTCCGTGGTCAGTCCGGTAATGTCGACCACTTCCTTGGGTACGGACCGCTGCGGGTTCACATAGGCGTGGAAGGTCTTCCCGGTAGGGATGTAGTCGATAACCTCGACCGCGCCCAATTCGGTAATGCGATCACCCGTATTGGGATCAAGCCCTGTGGTTTCGGTATCGAAGACAATTTCGCGCATTCCGGCCGCCCCGCCTGAGTTTGCTGCCATCAAGAATTGGTTTCTGCCGCTCGGGCTTTCAGTGCCTTAACGATTTCATCTACTTGTCGCTTCGCATCGGGAATTCCGCCCGACGTCTCAACGCGATGATCCGCCCGTTCCAGCTTGATCGAATCGTCCAGCTGCCGCGCGATTATGGCGTCCAGCTTGGCCTCGGTCATGCCCGGTCGCTGCATCACGCGGGCGCGCCTCACCTCGTCAGGTGCATGTACCACAATCACCGCATCGACCCGCTTCTCGCCGCCGGTTTCAAACAGGAGGGGCACGTCAAACACCAATATGTCATGCCCCGAGGCCGTTTCATCGGCGATAAAGGCCTCCCGCGCCGCGCTGACAAGCGGGTGCACGATCTCCTCGAGAAGCTCGAACCCGTCCGGATCCATTTTCAGGGCCTCGGACAGCCGCCCGCGATCAATGGCGCCATCGATGACAACCCCCGGAAAGGCCCGCCCGACCGGTTCGACAGCTGCGCCGCCGGGCGCATACAGCGCATGAACAGCAGCATCGGAATCAAAGACCGGAATACCAGCCTCTCGCAGCAATTGCGCAGTGGCGGATTTGCCCATGCCAATGGAACCGGTGAGCCCGACACGCAGCATTACGACTGCTCCAGATGCCGGACGAGTTGTCCGCGCAGATCCGGCAATTCCGGCACCGGCTGGCCATAGAAGGCCTGAAAACTCGGCCGCGCCTGGCCAATCAGCATGTCCAATCCGTCAATCGCGGTCAGACCGCGCGCCGCCGCGCCGGTCAAAAAGCCTGTGTTCAAGGGCGTATAGACACTGTCAAAGACAACGCTACCCGGGCTGACCCGGTCCCAGTCGAGAGACAAGTCATTGCGCCCCCTGAGGCCAAGCGATGTCGCGTTGATGATCAAGGTGCGATCAGAGAGCACATCATCACGCGCCTCCCAGGGGACGAGACTGGCGCCAGGCGCCAGGTCGCGCGCCAATCCTTCGGCCCGCGGTAGATTGCGATTGCACAGGGCCAGGTCGGAGACCCCAACTGTCAGGAGTGCATAGACGAGAGCACGGGCGGCTCCACCAGCGCCTATAACCAGAACCCTGGCTTTGTTATAATTGATATTTGCGGGTTCCAAGGCGTAAAGAAAACCGGCGATATCCGTGTTGTCCGCATGGATTTTTCCGTCCGTCATTGTCAGGAGGTTCGCGGCGCCGACCGCGCGCGCTGCCGCAGCTGCACTATCAGCCAGATCCAGAGCCGCTTCCTTGTGCGGCAAGGTCACATTCAGCCCAACACAGCCGGCGCTTGCGAGACCCGATACGGCGCGGTCGAAATTCTCCGGCGCGATTGGAAAGGGGACGTATTGCGCATCCAGGCCGGCAGCGTCGATCCAGAGCCCCATCAGGATGGGGGAAAGGGAATGGCTGACCGGATCACCGGTTACACCAGCAAGCCTGGCAGCGCCGGTAGTGGTCATCGCGCCAACACCCCTTCATCACGCAGCACCTGTGCCAGTGGCAGAAGCGGCAAACCAAGAATGGCGTAATAATCACCCTCGACGCGTTCAAACAATTGCGCACCGAGGCCTTCATAAGCATAGGCGCCCACGCTCTTGGTCAGGGCATCGCCTGCTTCGGCCAAATAATGCGTCAGGAATTCATCTGAAAAATCACGAACATGGATGGTTGATGTCTGCTGGTGCGTCCAGACAGGCTTGCCATCGCGCAGCAATGCAAGGCCCGAGTGGAGACAATGAGGTCGACCCCGCATGCGACGCAAACGATCCGGCGCCAGAGCTGCATCAGGAAGCTTGTCCAGGAGCTCACCATCGAGCTCCATGGTCTGGTCGGCGCCCAGCACCAGACCATCGGGGTGGGCTTGCGAAACCGGCCCGGCCTTCGCCTCCGCCAGGCAAAGCGCCATATCGCGCGGTGACAGGTCGGATCGGTCGGCCTTGATCACACTCTCATCCACATCCGACTTGATAACGGAAAAGGGGATATGGGCCTGGGAGAGTATATCGGCGCGGATCTGGCTGCCGGAGGCGAGAATAAAGCGGGTCATGCCGTCATGTTCCGCTTTTCCATAAGGAGGTTGATGATCTTCGCAGCCGTTTCCTCGATCGATCGGCGCGTGACATCAATCGTCGGCAATTTGTGTTTTGCATACAGACGCTTGGCGTAGAGGATCTCTTCCCGAACAGCGAAGTCATCAATGTAATTGGTGTCACGGTCCTCATTCAGGCTGAGCAGGCGATTGCGACGGATCTGGACGATCCGCTCTGGCGAGGCGGACAGACCAACAACCAGCGGATTGCGCAGATTGAAGATTTCAGTCGGCAGGGGCACTCCCTTGACCAGAGGTATGTTGGCTGCGCGATAACCGCGATGGGCGAGATAGACGCTGGTCGGCGTCTTTGACGTGCGGCTGACACCCAGAAGCACGATATCGGCTCCCTCAAAATCATCACCCTGGCCATCATCATGAGCCATCGCGTAATTCAGCGCATCAATCCGGCGATAATAGTCAGCATCCAGGGAGCGCTGGGCACCGGCACGGCTGGCGACTGGGCGTCCCAGATAAGAGCTCAATGTCGCCAGCATGGGGTCCAGAATCGCGATCGCCGGTACACCGAGCTCGACACAACGGGTTTCCAGTTCACGTCGCAGATCAGCATTGACGATCGTGTACATGACGACCCCGGGATAAGCCGCGACCTCGTCGAGAACCCGATCGAGCTGCCTGGACGAACGAACCAAGGCGTAAAGATGTTCAAGCGGGCTCGTTCCTTCGAACTGGGCAACCGAGGCCCGCATGACCTCCATCAGCGTTTCGCCTGTGGAGTCGGAAACCATGTGAATATGGAAACAGGTGTCGAAAGGAGAGTTCAGGGGGGGCATGAGGCCGGTCACCGGGTTCGCGTTTACCAATTGTTAATAAGTTGGGCTGTTTTCCCCAGCGCCGCAATCGGCACCGACAAGCTGTGAGTAGTACCCGGTCTTACCATGAACAACCCACAGCCCTGTCCACAGTCTCCGCGACCGTGGAAATGGCTGTGGATGATCCGAGATGAGATCGACGGGTCAGGATCGTTTTTCCACTGTCATTCCACATCCGCCACAACTCTCATCTTGTTGGAAGGTATCACTGATTTCAATTATACCAATCCAGCTTCCTGCAAGCTTGTGAATGGATAAATCACGTGCCGGATACCCGAAAAAGCGGGTAGAACCGCATTCATCCACGTCTTCCACGCCCCAACAATCTTCTACAATCAATATATTCTTTTTAGAGAGATGAAGGCGACAGATTGATCCGGTGAGAAGAGATGCCTAAGCAGGGCGGATGAATGACATGATTGAAAAACCACTCCTTCGCGTTCTCGCTGGTGAAACCGTCAGCCCACCACCTGTCTGGCTCATGCGCCAGGCTGGCCGGTATCTCGCTGAATATCGGGAAGTTCGCTCCCGGGCGAAGAACTTCATCGATTTCTGTTTCTCTCCGGATCTGGCAGCAGAAGTGACTCTGCAGCCTATCCGCCGGTTCGGTTTCGACGCAGCGATCCTGTTTGCCGACATCCTGCTGGTACCGATCGCGCTGGGTCGGAAAGTCTGGTTCGTGACCGGTGAAGGCCCGAAGCTTGAACCCTTCAACGTGCTCGATTTCGAACAACTCACACTCAATCAGACCGAGGCCGTGCTCTCACCCATCGGTGAGACGCTCAAACAGGTTGTGCCACAGCTCCCTGACCAGACGACGATGATCGGCTTTGCGGGATCCCCCTGGACCGTTGCGACCTATATGGTCGAGGGGGGCGGATCGAAGGACCGTTTCAAGACACGCGTCGCTGCCTGGGAGCATCCCGAGGCCTTTGATGGCATGATGGACCGGATTGCCGACGTGACTGCGGAATACCTGATCATGCAGGCGCGTTGCGGGGCCGAAGTCCTCAAACTTTTCGACAGCTGGGCAGAAGGTCTGCCTGAACCTCTTTTCGAGCGCGTTATCATTCGACCGACGCGGCGTATCATCGATGCTGTCCGCGCCGCGGGAGTAGACGTTCCAATCATCGGCTTTCCGCGCGGCGCCGGGACGCTCTATCCCCGCTATGCCCGGGAAACCGGAGTGACGGCGATAGCGGTCGATACAGGTGTTGACCCGGCCTGGATCCAGTCCGTTCTTCCCCAGGGGATGCCGGTCCAGGGTCATCTTGATCCGGCCGCATTGCGCGCCGGCGGTGCCGCTTTGAACAGCGAGGTCGATCGCTTGCTGGATAGTTGGGAAGGTCGGCCCCATATCTTCAATCTCGGCCATGGAATCACACCGGATGTGCCGGTTGCCCATGTCGAACAATTACTGGCGCGGATCCGCAACCGCGCCTGATCTGCCTGAGCTGAAGGAGCCAAGGGTGAGTGAAGCGCGCAAGAAACTGGCTGTTGTCCTTTTCAATCTCGGCGGACCGGACGGACCGGAATCGGTGCGCCCCTTCTTGCGTAATCTGTTTCGGGATCCAGCGATTATCCAGGCTCCCGGCCTGATCCGCGAAGCGCTGGCCCTGTTCATTTCGACGGTACGGACCAAGGAAGCCCAGGCGAATTATGCCAAGATGGGCGGCGGCTCTCCGCTATTGCCGGCAACCATCCGTCAAGCCAATGCCCTTGCCGATAGCCTGGCACCGCAATGGCCCGACTTTGATGTGCGTGTCTGGCCGGCGATGCGCTACTGGCATCCGTTCACCGAGGATGTGGCTGATGAAGTGAAAGCCTGGCAGCCGGATGAGACGGTGCTCCTGCCGCTCTATCCACATTTCTCGACCACAACGACGGGCTCGTCACTGGGGGCCTGGCGCAAGGCGGGTGGGCCGGAAACCCGAGCCTTGTGCTGTTATCCGACCGAGGCCGCCTTTGTGGATGCGCACGCGGCGCTGATCCGCAAAACCTGGGAGAAATCAGGTCGACCCAAGGATGCGCGCCTGCTCTTTTCGGCCCATGGCCTGCCCAAGAAAATCATTGATGCCGGCGATCCCTATCAGTGGCAGGTCGAGCAGACCGTGGCTGCGGTCATGAAGCAATTGCCGGACTTTCCGGACCACCAGATTTGTTATCAGAGCCGGGTAGGTCCGCTGGAGTGGATTGGTCCGTCTACCGAGGATGCGATCGAGAAAGCTGCCAAGGACGGTAAATCCATTCTTCTGACGCCGATCGCCTTCGTATCCGAGCACATCGAAACGCTGGTGGAGCTGGATGAAGAATATGCGGAAATCGCGGAAGAACTGGGGATCGAAACCTATGTTCGCGTTCCCGCCCTGGGGAATGACCCGGTCTTTATTGAAGGCCTGGCCAGCATGGTCGGGCAGGCCTTGAATGGCCCGGCCGGGCTGCGATCCGAGGTCGGAGAGCGGATTTGTCCGGCTGACTGTTCAGCTTGTCCGTGCAAGTCTGCAGCCTGATCTGATCACTTCGGGCCAGGACCTCGTTCGCCATGCTGATTGCCGCTTATGACTGGTTGCGCGCCTTCCATATCCTCGCGGTAATCGCCTGGATGGCCGGTCTGCTCTATCTGCCACGGCTTTATGTCTATCATTGCGAGGCCATACCGGGGGGCGAACTGGACAAGACGCTCAAACTCCAGGAACGGCGTCTTTTGAAGGTCATCATGAACCCGGCCATGATTGTCGCCTGGCTGTTTGGCCTGGCCCTGGTCTGGGCCAATATGGAACGAGCGTGTGGATGGTCGATTTTCCTGCAGTGGGGCTGGGTGGCGAAATTTCTCCTGGTCTTCGCGATGACCGGGCTTCACCACGTGTTTTCCGCTCGGTTCAAGCGGTTCGAGGCGGGCACCAATGATTGGCCCCACACACGCTATCGCATGCTGAATGAAATCCCGTTCGTGTTCGCGATCGCGATTGTTTTGATTGCTGTTGTCGCTTTGGCCTGAGGCGTTGTTTGCTAAAGTCCGGATCAGGCCGCGCTTGACGATCCTGACCCTGCATGGCAAGGGTTTCTCGACTCCTTTTTCAGGATCCCTCCTTCGTGACGTGAGACGCGTGAACCACAGCGCGCCCGTCTGCTCCACAATTCTCGGGTTACCTCCGTTCTGGCGGCACCCGGTCTGCCTGATCGCGCAAGGTTCGCTTCGAACCCAGCGCTTCTGTTTGAGCTGATAGTAAAACCATGACCGACGAAACCATCGTACCTGTGCCTGCCCTGCTTGAAGGTGTGGAGCGCATGACGCTCCAGGGCCTCAAGGAAAAGAAGCCGACCGAGCTGTTGGAGTTCGCCGAGGCGCTCGAGATCGAGAATGCGTCTTCCCTGCGCAAGCAAGGCATGATGTTCGCCATTCTCAAGGCCCTGGCCGAGCGGGATGTTGAAATTCATGGCGGCGGCGTCCTGGAAGTCCTGCAGGACGGTTTCGGTTTCCTCCGCTCGCCGGAATCCAATTACCTCGCGGGTCCGGATGACATCTACGTGTCGCCGACCCAGATCCGGAAATTCGGTCTGCGCACGGGTGACACGGTCGAAGGCGAAATTCGCAGTCCGCGGGACGGTGAGCGTTATTTCGCCCTGCTGAAAGTGTCCGCGATCAATTTCCAGGATCCTGAATCCGCGCGCCACAAGGTTCACTTCGACAATCTCACGCCGCTCTATCCCGAAAGCCGCTTCAACATGGAGCTGGCCGATCCGACCGTGAAGGATCGCTCCGGTCGGGTGATCGATATTGTCTCACCGCTTGGCAAGGGCCAGCGGGGCCTGATCGTGGCACCGCCGCGGACCGGCAAGACCGTACTCCTGCAGAACATCGCCCACGCGATCGAGAGCAATCATCCGGATTGTTACTTGATGGTGCTGTTGATCGATGAACGGCCGGAAGAAGTCACTGACATGCAGCGGACCGTGAAGGGTGAGGTCATCTCCTCCACCTTTGACGAGCCGGCAACGCGCCATGTCCAGGTGGCTGAAATGGTGATCGAAAAGGCCAAGCGTCTGGTCGAGCATGGCCGTGACGTCGTCATTCTGCTGGATTCGATCACCCGTCTCGGCCGTGCCTACAACACAGTGGTTCCATCCTCGGGCAAGGTTTTGACCGGTGGTGTCGATGCCAATGCACTCCAGCGCCCGAAACGCTTCTTTGGCGCTGCGCGGAATATCGAGCATGGCGGCTCATTGACCATTATCGCGACCGCTTTGATCGATACCGGTTCGCGGATGGATGAAGTCATTTTCGAAGAGTTCAAGGGTACGGGTAACTCGGAAGTCGTCCTTGACCGGAAAGTGGCTGACAAGCGCGTCTTCCCGGCGATCGACATTCTCAAGTCCGGCACCCGAAAAGAAGAACTCCTGGTCGACAAGGGTCAGTTGCAGAAAATGTACGTCCTGCGCCGTATCCTCAACCCGATGGGCGCCCAGGATGCGATCGAGTTCCTGCTCGACAAATTGCGCCAGACCAAGACCAATGACGAGTTCTTCGACTCGATGAACACGTAACAGCGACGATTGCGATCAGGGAGCCAGAATGCTGGCTCCCGTCGTCTTTCTGCCCTCAAGATCGATATGGGCCTGAACGGCGTCTTTCAGCGCATAGCGCTGATTGATCTGTATCGATACCGCCCCGCGTGCCACGGCGTCGAAGACATCGGCCGTATTCGCCGCCAGGGCTCGGTCGCTTGCTACATAGTGAGCGAGCGAGGGCCGCGTGACATAGACCGATCCTTTTTGTGTCAGAATACCGAGATCGACACCGGTCACGGCGCCGGACGCATTGCCGAAACTGGCCAGCAATCCGCGCGGCTGCAGGCAATCGAGCGATATCTCGAACGTGTCTCGTCCGACGCCGTCATAGACGACGGGAACGCCTTGACCGTCTGTTATTTCGCGGACTCGCATCGCGATGTTTTCCTGCGATGAATTGATCATGTGGGCTGCGCCCATGGAGAGGGCCAGCGCGCATTTTTCCGACGTGCTGGCGGTCCCGATCAGGGTGACTCCCAGATCGCGCGCCCATTGGCACATCAACAAACCCACCCCGCCTGCAGCAGCATGATAGAGGACCGTGTCTCCAGCTTTGACCGGATAGGTTTCCTTGAGGAGATAGCGAGCCGTCATGCCTTTCAGCATGATGGCGGCTGCTTGCTCCAGCGACACGGCATCAGGAATACGCGCCAGACGGCCCGCCGCGACTGTGTTGAATTCGGCATACGCGCCAATCGGGCCGTTCCCATAGGCGACCCGGTCGCCAATCGCGAACTGGGTTACCCCGTCGCCAATCGCATCGACATGGCCGGCGGCTTCCAACCCGATCCCGCTTGGCAGGGGGACGGGATAAAGGCCGGACCGGTGATAGGTGTCGATGTAATTCACCCCGATCGCTTCATGGCGGATCCGAACCTGACCGGCGCCGGGTTCTTCAGGCCGGACGGAGTCGAGCTGCATGACGGAGGGACCACCAGTCTGGTGGATGCGGATGGCCTGGCTCATCGGTTTCGCCTTGTCTCCTTGATTACGTGTCTATCATGGGTGCGGATCGTCGCGACCGGCTAGATCCGGCATTGCTCGATCCGGGCCTGTAATACATCTGATCCACCCAATGCCGAGACTGCGGCGTCGACATTGTCGATGGACAAGAGCTCGACGCCGGCTTCCGCCGCTTCGAGATAGGGCGTTGCGCTTCCGTCTTCACGGCGAAACAGGCCGACGGATGTTTCCAGCCCGCGGCTCGCCAGCTCGGTGTCACGGGCGGGATTCAGGGCGCCGGTACCGAGCCAGATATAGCTGGCATCGAGATTGACACCGGAGGCGCTCAAAGCGTCCAGCTCGTCGGGGACCGACAGGACAAGGCCAGGGTCCAATGCATGGATCGCGGCAGCATCCTCGACAGTATAGGCGATAATGGCGACGTGATCGCGGGCATTGTTCGCGTCGACCAGCGCGACGATCTCGGCTGGTGTGACGGATTTGAGGTCGAGATTGAGAACCAGGCCTGTTTCCCGGGCCAGCGCGAAGACAGCTTCCAGGCGGGGAATGGTCTGGTTGGTCAGCTCGCCATTGCTGTCGAGCAAGCGCTCGCTTGAAAGGTCGGACCAGACCCGCCCCTCCAGATCGCCGCTACCCGTTGTGGTGCGCTCGAGCGTGTCGTCATGGAGCAGGAAATAGACGTCGTCCGCCGTGCGGCGGACATCGATCTCGGCATAAAGCACGCCATTGTCCGCGAGACGCTGCAAGCTGGACAGGGCGTTTTCGGGATAGCCAGGTGCGGGTCCGCCCCGATGCGCCGCCAGCATGGCAAAGCCGCTCTCCCGGTAACAGGTCAGGGCTGTGGCCTGGGCCGACAGCTCGGTATCCGGTGTCGGGCCGGGCGGGTTGCAGGCGCCAAGAATGAGGAGGAGGGCGGGCAGGGTTCTGAGCATTTCAAGATCCGGGTTGCGAGGTCACTGTCAGTTGAACCTGTATGGATGACATTCGACAATTCCTGATGGTCGGCGGCCAATTGTCAGGCTTCAATGGCTATCAATCAGAAGAATGATCGGCTTGTCGATCATCGGGGAGAGAATTTCATGGTCGATACATCACCACTTCGTCTCTATCACGCGCCTCGGACCCGTTCAGTGCGGGTCCGCTGGTTGCTCGAGGAAATGGGGCTGCCGTATTCACTCGAAACGGTCGCCTTTACAAAGCGGCCTGCGGGGGATGAGCGCTATGGCGAAATCCACCCGCTGAGGAAGGTCCCGGCGCTCGAGGATAACGGTCGGGTCATGTTCGAATCCGTCGCCATCCTTCAGTACCTTATGGGCCGCTACGGGCCGACCGAACTGGATGTCCGGCCGGATGAGACGGATTATGACCTCTACCTGCAATGGCTGCATTTCGGCGAGAGCGGGATGATCATGCCGGTCTCGCTCTTGCTGGCCCATACTATGCTTCTGCCGGAAAAAGTGCGGAATCCAGGTATTGCGGCATCCGCGCGGGCGGACACGACAAAAGCCCTGATCATGCTGGCTGAGCATGGATTGAAGGATCGGGATTACCTCGCCGGTGACCGTTTTACCGCTGCTGACATCTCGGTCGGCTACATGCTCTTCCTGCTGAAGATCATCAAACAATTCGATGACGCGCCGGAAGCGGTGAAGGATTATTTCGCTCGGATCACGGCCAGGCCGAGCTGGGCGATCGCAAGTGCGACCGACTGAAGATTTGCCTGACGTATGAAAAAAGAGCGGTTCATGGATTGGTTGAAAGGGGGCCTGTCCATGAACCGCCCAAATTCCGTCCGGACTTCGCACCGGTCGGAACGGCGCCCAACGGAAACCGTTCGTCCTGCTTAGGCGGGTCGGATTGATCCCGGAAGCTCGTCCCGGGCGGCATGTGATGAATGAGCTGGTTGCGGTGACGAATGCCGTCAGGCGAGCGCCCGCTGGTCCAGTTGCTCTCGAACCTCGGAGCGATATCGATCCGATACGGGCAGTTGAATTCCATTCGTCAATTCGACAATCCGGAAGCTCTCGCCGCGGGAGCGCGCGACGCTTATCCGGGCCGGATTGACCAGATGCGATCTGTGAATTCGGACAAAGCCGGCCGTGGACAGGGCGTCTTCGAGATTGGCCATGGTCGTCCGGTGCAGGACGTCGCGGTCGACCAGATGCAAGGCGATATAATTGCCCTGCGCTGTCGCGCCGAGGATCTCGCGGACCGGCACATATTCGACGCTGCCACTTGATTTGACGGCCAGTGTGCCAAGGTCGGGCGCATGGAATTGGCGTGGATCGATCGCCGGGCGCATCTGCCGACCGAAAAGGAAGGCCAGGATGAAGAAGACCATATCCCAGAGGAAGGCCCGCACACCCAGACTGCTCAATGTCTGCAGTGGCGTCAGCTCGGTGCCGATTGAAAATGCGAATGCGGCATAGACCACGACGCCGCCCATGCCGAGGAAGCAGGCGATCGCCGCCGACTTGGCGGTCTCGACGAAATCTGAATTGCTGTGGCGGGCACCAATCTTGAACACAATCGGAAACAGGAAAAGCCAGGGCAGCATGCCCCGCGTCCATCCCAGGAGATAGGCGTGGTAGGGCGCAGCCGACTGGACGCGCATGGCATCGAACCAGCTTGCGGTGGCGAACAACCACACCGTACTCACCCAGAAGAGTGTGGTGATGACCAGAAATGGTGAGCGAAGCGGGAAGCCGGTGATGCGGACTTCGCGGAGATCGTCGACGAGGGCCAAGGGTCTTGTCCGGGTTGGATGTTGACAACCTTAGTGCCGTATCGGGCCTCGAATGGGCAAGTGACTTTACGCTAACAATTGCGCGAGCCGTCCTGGCGCTCGCCAATGCCGGCTCAGTTCAGGGCGTCATGAAGGAAGCGAATGGTGAGGCCGTTGGCCTGACCGGCACTGGTTTCGTTGTAATGAAGCCCGCCCGGGCGTGCGAAGGCGTGGTCATCATCCGGGTAGTCTTCGAGCCTGATTGCAGGATGGGCGTCCAGAGCGTCGTGAATTCTGGCCTGCGCGTCAGGCGGCACGAATTGATCCTTCCCCGCGATGTGGAGCAGCAGGGGGCGATCAAGGTCACGGGCCTCGTCGAGGCGGGCGTCTATGCCGACGCCATAATAGCCGACGCTCGCATCACTATCGGTTCTGCAGGCGGTCAGATACGCCAGCAGGCCGCCAAGGCAGTATCCCATGGCGCCGGCTTTGCCGGTGCAGGCCGTATCCGCGCGGAGGGCAGACAGCGAGTCGGCGATGTCGCGCATGCCGGTCTCGACATCGAACCGGGTAAACAGGGCGAAGGCGCGCTTCAGGTCCGGATCGATATGATCGTCGAGTTCGATCCCGGGCTCGATGCGCCAGAAGAGATCCGGGCACAAGGCGACAAAACCGGCTTCGGCAAGACCGTCGCAAATCAGGCGCATATTGGCGTTGACGCCGAATATCTCCTGCAAGACCAACACGCCCGGCCCTGTCCCTGATGCGGGCACGGCGCGGTAAGCGGAAAAATCCCCATCACGTCCCTTGATGGGGATATATTGACCTGCCATGGGAGGCTCCTGTTGAGTGCTCTTGCAGCCAGTTCAAGCGAGGCCGGTATGAAGGTCAAGATCGACATCGAGTGCAGTCCGGAAGAAGCCCGGAGCTTTCTGGGCCTTCCGGATGTGACCCGGATCAATGAAGCCATGGTGGACGAGGTTGTGCGCCGCACCGAAGCCAATCTGGAATCCATGGAGCCTGAGGTCTTGATGCGTCAATGGTCCGCCGTTGGGGGTCAAATGACCAATCAATTCATGGACATGATGCGCCAGGCGGGGGGTGTTCCCGGGTCCGGCAAGGGCAGTTAGTCCATTGAATACAACTGTTTATGCGTTGGCGACGCCGCCTGGGCGTTCGGGTGTTGCGGTTATTCGGCTGTCAGGAGGCAGTTCCGGGCCAATTCTTGATGCGCTCGCCGGTCTCCCGCGCCCGTCACCGCGGAAAGCGTCGCTGAGAGCCTTGCGGTCGGTCGATGGCGCGGTGATGGATCGGGGTCTGGTGATCTGGTTCCCGGGCCCAGCGAGCTTTACCGGCGAGGACAGTGTCGAGTTTCACGTGCATGGCGGGCCGGCGGTTATTGAGGCCGTTCTTCACGCGCTTGACGAGGCTGGCGCCCATCCGGCTGAGGCGGGCGAGTTCACGCGGCGCGCTTTCGAGAATGAGAAAATCGATCTGACCGAGGCCGAAGGCCTGGCCGATCTGATCGAGGCGGAGACCGAAGGTCAGCGGAAGCAGGCCCTGGCCCAGATGTCAGGATCGCTGCGTGAACTTTATGATGGATGGCGGGATCGTTTGATCTCCGCGATGGCGTCGATTGAAGGCGAGATTGATTTTCCGGACGAGGAAGACGTGCCGGATGCGCTATCCCACTCCGCGCATGCTCCGCTGAGTGAGCTGGTCTCGTCCATGTTTGCCCATCTCGATGATGGTCGGCGCGGCGAGCGGGTTCGGACGGGGTTCTCGATTGCCCTGATCGGAGCGCCCAATGCCGGAAAATCGAGTCTCCTGAATTGTCTCGCACGGCGTGAGGCCGCGATTGTCACCGATATCCCGGGGACCACGCGCGACATTGTGGAGGTCCAGCTGACCCTGGCGGGATTCCCGGTTGTGATTTCGGATACGGCGGGGCTGCGTGAAGCTGTTGATGCGATCGAGGCTGAAGGTGTCCGTCGGGCGCTGGATCGGGCCGAACATGCTGATTTGCGGATTGGTGTCGCTGATGTGCGGGAGGAGGAAGAGTTATCCGACCTGCGTGGGCGCCTCACCGACGGTGATCTTCTTGTTCTGAACAAGGTCGACCTTTCGCCGAATGCGGATCGGGACGGAGCCTATCCGCTGAGCGCCAAGTCGGGTCAGGGCGTTGAAGCGCTTGAGGAGCGGATTGAGGGTATCGTCCGGGATCGTCTCTCCACACGTGAGATGCCCGCACTCAGTCGGGTGCGTCACCGGCGTGCCGTCGAGTCGGCGCTTGAAGCGCTGGTACGCTGCCGGGACAATCTGGCACTTGCTCCGGAGCTTGCGGGTGAGGATGCGCGCTTGGCGGTGCGGGCCCTGGAGAGTCTGACCGGTCGGGTGGATGTCGAGGACATTCTGGATCGTGTGTTCTCGCAATTCTGTATCGGGAAATAGGGCGGAGTTAATCCTGGCGCCTGTTTCACGTGAAACATCGCCTGCGTGATCTCGACTCTATTCGGCGAAAGCCCTATGTAGACCGGCCTCAATCTACCCTGTCTCGGATCGGAAGCGCTCCCATGAAAACCTGGGATGTTATTGTCATTGGCGGTGGCCATGCTGGCTGTGATGCCGCGGCGGCGTCGGCCCGACTGGGCGCCGATACCCTGTTGATGACCCACAAGCTGGAGACCATTGGAGAGATGTCCTGCAATCCGGCCATTGGCGGTCTGGGCAAGGGACATCTCGTGCGGGAGATTGACGCCCTGGACGGCGTGATGGGTCGGGTTGCCGATGTCTCCGGGATTCAGTTTCGTTTGCTCAACCGGTCCAAGGGGCCGGCCGTCCGAGGCCCCCGGACCCAGTCTGACCGCGCGCTCTACAAGTCAGCCATGCAGGGCGAGTTGTCGGCGACGGATAATCTCGAGATTGTCGCAGCCGCCGTTGAGGATCTCGTCTTTGATGGGGATGTCTGTACTGGCGCGGTTGATGCGGAGGGCGTGGTCTATAACGCCAGGGCGGTGGTTCTGACGACCGGCACCTTCCTGCGCGGTCTCATCCACAAAGGTCGGGAACGTATTCCGGCGGGCCGGGCCGGCGAAGCGCCATCGATCGGCTTGTCGGACACGCTTTACGGCCTCGATTTGCGGATGGGTCGGCTGAAGACCGGTACGCCGGCGCGTTTGCGGAAATCGTCCATCGACTGGGAGTCTCTGGAACAGCAATCTGCCGACGAGGCACCTGTGCCGTTCTCCTTTCTGACCGAGGCGATAGCTGTCCCCCAGATCACCTGTGCGATTACCCGGACGACGGAAGCGACGCACCAGATCATCGCGGATAATCTGGGTCAGTCTGCCGTGTATTCCGGAGCGATTGCGGGGCGCGGCCCGCGCTATTGTCCCTCGATCGAGGACAAGGTCGTTCGGTTCGCGGACCGGTCCCAGCACCAGGTCTTCCTGGAGCCGGAAGGTCTTGCAGATGACACGGTCTATCCGAACGGGATTTCCACATCGCTTCCGGATGATGTTCAGCAGGCCTTTCTGGAAACCATTCCCGGCCTCGAACAGGTTGAAGTGAAGCGGTATGGCTATGCGATCGAGTATGATTATGTCGACCCGCGCGAACTGGATGCGACCCTGCAATTGCGCAAACGGGCCGGGCTTTGGTTGGCGGGTCAGATCAATGGAACGACGGGTTATGAAGAGGCCGCTGCACAGGGCTTGATGGCGGGCGCCAATGCGGCTCTGGCGGCCACGGGGCGGGCACCCTTCGTGTTGAGCCGGTCGGAAGCCTATATCGGCGTGATGATCGATGACCTGGTGACGCGTGGGGTCAGCGAGCCCTATCGCATGTTCACATCTCGCGCCGAGTATCGCCTGACGCTGCGGGCGGATAATGCCGATCAACGCTTGACGGGAATGGCAGAGACATTGGGGCTCAGCGGAGCGACACGGAATGCGGCCTTCGCTGCCAAATTGGCAGAGCTCGAAGGACTGCGCTCACTCGTCTCTGGATTGTCGCTTACGCCCAATGAAGCCGCCGCTCACGGTGTGGCTGTAAATGCGGATGGAAAGCGCCGGAGCGTGTCTGACCTGCTGGCCTATCCGGATGTGGACTGGGCCAGGATTTGTGAGATATGGCCGGAATTGGCAGGCGCCTCGCCGGCTGTCGCCGAGCAGATCGAGATCGATGCGCTCTATGCAGGTTATATCGATCGACAGCAGGCGGACATTCTGGCCTTTCGGAAGGACGAGGCGGTTCGTCTCCCGCGGGATCTGGACTATCGCGGCATTGGTGGTCTCTCCAATGAGGCCCGAGAGAAGTTGGAGACCGCCAGACCCGAGACGCTGGGGCAGGCTGCGCGGATTGAAGGTGTCACGCCTGGCGCTTTGACGGCGGTTCTGGCCCACGTGAAACGCCGTGATCGGGAGGCGAGCTAGATGGATCGCGAGGCCTTCGGCCGTCAGACCGGTGTTTCACGTGAAACACTGGCCGCTTTTGATCAGTGGCGGACGCTCCTGATGGAGACCAATGCCCATACCAATCTGGTCGGCCGGTCGACGCTCGACCAGTTCTGGCATCGTCATGCGCTCGATAGTTTCCAGCTTCTTGAGCATATATCGACGGATGTGAGCAGGGTGGCGGACCTGGGCGCCGGAGCAGGCTTTCCCGGAATAGCCCTGGCCCTCGGTTTCCGTGATCGCGGACAATCAGCCTCGGTAGTCATGGTGGATTCCGTTGGCAAGAAAGTGGCCTTTCTGCGCAAGACGATCGCGGCGCTGGAGCTCAATGCGGAGGCGCGTTCGGTGCGCGTGGAAACACTCGATCCGGCGGAAAACTTCGACCTGGTGACAGCGCGGGCCTTCGCCCCTTTGAATAAATTATTGGGCTATGTCGCGCCTTTGTTGAAAAACAAGGCTCAAGGCCTTTTCTTCAAAGGGCAAAACTATCGGGATGAATTGACCGAGGCCCGTAAAAACTGGACATTCGATCATGAAGTCATACCCAGTCAGACCAGTGACGGTGTGATCCTGCGTATTCATGAGGTGGAACGTGCTAACTGACGTCCAGCGCGCCAAGGCGCCCCGAGTCATTGCTGTTGCCAATCAGAAGGGGGGCGTGGGCAAGACCACGACCGCCATCAATCTCGGAACCGCTCTGGCGGCGATCAAGCAAAAGGTCGCGATTATCGACCTTGACCCGCAGGGCAATGCCTCGACGGGGTTGGGCGTCCCGCCTGCCAAGCGGACCCTGACATCCTATGACGTGCTCGTGGGCGGGGATTCCCTCAAGTCTGCCATGGTGCCGACGGTCGTGCCGGGGCTTTCCATCGTCCCGTCAGATGAGCTTTTGTCAGGAGCCGAACTCGAACTGGCAGATGATCAGCGGCGATCCTACCGGCTCAAACGCGCAATCGACCAGAGTATGCAGGCCTTGGGCACGGATGCGGCCGGTCTCGACTATATACTGATCGACTGCCCGCCTTCTCTGAACGTGCTCACGGTCAATTCCCTGACCGCCGCCGACGCGATTCTGGTGCCCCTTCAGTGTGAGTTTTTCGCTCTTGAAGGCCTGTCCCAACTCCTCAAGACGATTGATCGGGTTCGGGGGCATCTCAATTCCCGTCTGGATATCCAGGGTGTCGTCCTGACAATGTATGACAGCCGCAACAACCTCTCCGCAGAAGTGGCTGCCGATGTCCGGGAGCATTTCGGGGACAAGGTCTACAAGACGGTGATCCCGCGCAATGTGCGTGTCTCCGAGGCGCCGTCTGTGGGAAAGCCGGTTCTGCTCTACGATCTGCAATGCTCCGGATCCCAAGCCTATATCAGTCTGGCCAAGGAAATCGTTCAGCAGGAACGCAAGCGGCGACGCGAAGAACAAGGTGAAGTGGCATGAGCGCCAGCGAAAAGAACAAGCGTCTCGGGCGCGGATTGTCGGCCCTGCTCGGCGAAACCGATACAGAGGGCTATAGCGCACCGGAAGCGGAGACCACGGAATCCCGCCGGCCGTCCCGTGATGGCGTTCGCATGATTCCGATCGAGCTGATCGCCCCCAATCCGGATCAGCCGCGCAAGACGATCACCGAGCCAGAGCTCAATGCATTGGCCGACTCCATTGCCGACAAGGGCATTGTTCAACCCATCCTCGTTCGCCCGATCGATGGTGGCGGGAAGTTCCAGATCGTCGCCGGCGAACGCCGCTGGCGGGCGGCGCAGCGGGCACGCCTGCATGAAGTTCCTGCCCTGGTTCGCGATCTCACCGATCGCGAAACGCTCGAGATCGGAATAGTCGAGAACGTCCAGCGTGCGGATCTGAACCCGGTTGAAGAGGCGCAGGCGTATCGCCAGCTGATCGACCGCTTTGGTCATACACAGGAAGACGTCGCGCAGGCTGTTTCGAAGAGCCGCAGCCATGTCGCGAACATGATGCGCCTCCTGTCACTCCCTGACTCCGTGCTGACCTATCTGGCCGAAGGAAAGCTGTCCGCAGGTCATGCGCGAGCGATTGCCAGCGCGCCCGATCCGACTGTCCTGGCAGAGCAAATCATCGATGGTGGCCTGTCGGTTCGTGAAGCGGAGAAGCTTGCTAGAACGGCCCAGAATCCCAGCGCACCGGAGACCAAGTCTGCCACGAAATCGGGTGCTGACAAGGATGCTGACACACGGGCATTGGAAGCCGATATCACGGCCCGACTGGGTTTGACCGTCGATATCCGGCACGGCGCAAAAGGCGGCGAATTGCGGGTTCAGTACAAGACGCTCGAGCAATTGGACGATGTTTGCCGGCGTCTGAGCGCTGACGCCACGCGCGGATAATCAGCGACCAATCTGGGCCGCACCCCGAGCCAGTCGAAGCAAGAGATCACCAACCAGCGCTTCGGTCGGGGCGCCTGACCGCTTCACAGAGCGCTCAGCATCGAAGGCGAGTTGGCGCGCATGGTCCAGTCGCCGGCCACGCCAAAGTGATAGCTGCCGCTTGAACATGTCGGCCTGGGGCCCGAAGCGCGGCGCACCGCTGCGCGCCAGAGCCCCGTCATTCCCGCCGGCTGCGTGGACGGCACTGAGCTGGTCGAGCCGCCGCTGCAGGGCCCGAAGAATGCCGACAGCAGATCCGCCCGCGGTAATCGAGCGGTGATAGGCACTGTCTGCTTTCGTCAGCTGACCGAGCAGGGCGGGGGCAAGGACCGAGTCGAGCTGGGCCTCTCCCTGATCAGCCGCGACCGCTTCAATATCGGCGCGCGTGACGGTGTCCTCTCCTTCTCCCCGCTGACCGGCGAGCCCTTTGTAGAGGATCAGCTTTTCGATCTCGCCGCGAGCAAGAGCCCGGTCTCCTTCCAGTCTCGGCAACCACGCGTCACGCGCATCGCGAGCAAGATTCAAATTCTCAACCTTGAGCATGTCTTCGCATAGCGATTCGAGTGAATGGGTGGTATCTGCGTAACATGCTATCGTTATTGCGTTTTTAGCGGGTTCAAAGGTTTTTCGGAGCTTCCCTCGCGGCGTTAAATCGCCTGACTCGACCAACAGCACGGCTTCCGCCGCGAGAGAGCCGTCTTCCAGCGCCTTGATCAACTCGATGATCGGCCCACTCCCGGTCTCGCCATTGAGGCGGACGCGAACCAGGCGCTTGCCGCCGGTCAGGGACATGGCCGCCATCGCATCGGCAAGGCCGGCTGGGTCTGATTTGAGGTCCTCCTCGGTCAGCTGGGTGAGCGCGAACGGGTCGTCGGGATCTTCGAGCACGGCCTTGACCAGGGTTTGGGCGCGCTCATGCGTGAGACCACGATCCGGACCATAGATCAGATAGGCCCTGATCGACTGGTCGGGCTTGCGAACCCGGGCGTCGGCATCGCGGGCCGTCGCCTTCACTGAGAGTTGGCGTCCTGCAGCGCCCGGACGAGCTGATTGGCAATGCGCTCTGCAGCCAGCTGAGCGGCACGCTCTGTTGCATCCCGTTCGGCGGCGACGGAAGCGTAGACCGAACGCGGCACATTATAGGACGCTTCCGAGCGCACGGTACCGGTCATGACCGGATCTGTATCGCCATCACGGAACAGGCCGTACTGGACCTCCAGGCTGATCGCATAGCGCGAAACAGCCGCATCGGCGCCGACGCCGAGGGCTGAGCGGGTCACATCACTTTCGGTACGCAATGTGTAAGGACCGCTGGCATGACGTGCGCCCATCCGGTCGAGCAGGGCTTCCTGAAGATGGAAATCCACTTGCTCGCGACCGGTTTCGACAAGAATGTCTGACAGGCCCTGACTGACGCCCTGGCTGCCATACATTGGCGAAAAGCCGCAGCCTGAGACGAACAACCCGGCCGACAGGGCAAGGCTGGCGAGGAGAGCGCGGCGGCTGGAACGCATATTCTTATCCTGCGACGATATTCACGATACGATCAGGTACCACGATAACCTTGCGAACGGTAAGCCCTTCAAGAGCCCGCTGGACGGTTTCATCCGCCATGGCCTGAGACTGGACAGCGTCCTGTGTAGACCCTTTGGGTACTTCGATCTCGGTTCGACGCTTGCCATTCACCTGGATCGGCATGACGACGCTGTCGTCCACGAGCAGGGCGGACTCCGCTTCTGGCCAGGCCGCATTGATGACGAGACCTTCGCCGCCAAGATTTTCCCAGCATTCTTCCGCAAGGTGCGGGATGAAGGGCGCGATCATGCGCACGAGTATGCCAAGCGCTTCAGCCTTGGCAGCGATACCGGACGTATCGACCGGCTCATACTTGCGCAGGACATTGACGAGGTCATGGACCTGGGCAACGGCCGAGTTGAACCGGAAGCCCTCAATGGCATCAGTGACTGTCTGCAGCGCCTTGTGGGCAGCGCGGCGTACATCGAGCGCCTCGCCGCTGGCGTCACCGGCTACCGTAAGTGGCCCAGGCGCGCCATCGGGCAGCGAATTCACGGTCGTCCAGAGGCGTTGGATAAAGCGCCAGACACCCTCGACACCGCTATCCGTATACTCGACGTCCCGCTCGGGCGGGGAGTCGGAGAGGACGAACCAGCGCGCCGCATCGGCTCCGTAATTCTCGATAAAGGCATCGAGGTCGACAACATTCTTCTTCGACTTCGACATTTTTTCGATGGCGCCAACCGTCACCGGCTTGCCCGTGGCGATCTCGACCGGACCCTCCGGACCCTGGTCGACATCATCGGGCAAAAGCCACTTGCCATCGGCTGACTTGTAGGTCTCGTGGGTCACCATGCCTTGGGTGAAAAGGCCCGCAAAGGGCTCGCCCGACGTCATGTTCATCAGGCCGGCATCGTTCAGCGCCCGGGTGAAGAAGCGAGCATAGAGCAGGTGAAGGATCGCGTGTTCGACCCCGCCGACATACTGGTCAACCGGCATCCAATGTTCGGCATCGCTTGCCAGGAAGGGCGTGTCCTCATCCCAGGGCGAGGTGAAGCGGAGGAAATACCAGGACGAGCAGACAAATGTGTCCAGCGTGTCGGTTTCCCGCCGGGCCGGCTTGCCGCAGGTCGGGCATTCGGTGTCTTTCCAGGTCGGATGACGTTCCAGAGGATTGCTGGGATGATCAAAAGTGACGTCTTCCGGCAGTTTGACCGGCAATTGATCATCAGGAACAGCAACAACACCACAATCATCGCAATGGACGACCGGAATCGGGCAGCCCCAATAGCGCTGACGGGAGACCAGCCAGTCGCGCAGACGATAGCTGGTCGCGCCCTCGCCTAGCTTCAATGTCTCGAGCTCGGCAATGGCTCGTTCGATTGCCTCATCCGTTGAAAGGCCGTCGAGGAAGCGGGAATTATAGATCGTGCCCGGCCCCGTATAGGCCTCATCCTCGATTACATGCTCCTCGGCAGAGGCATTCGGCGGCAGCACGACCGGATTGACGGCGAGCTTGTATTTACGGGCGAAATCGAGGTCGCGCTGATCACCGGCAGGCGAGCCAAAGATGGCGCCAGTCCCATAGCCCGAGAGTACGAAATTGGCCGACCATACCGGCAATTCCCAACTATCATCAAAGGGATGCTTAACAGTGATGCCAAGGTCTACACCCCGTTTGGGGGCCTTTTCGATCTCTTCTGCCGTCGTACCCATGCGGGCGCATTCATGCATGAAGCGATCAATCTCCGGATCGTCCGCGGCCAGCGCCTTGACGATGGGATGATCCGGCGCGAGGGCCAGGAAGCTGGCTCCAAACAGCGTGTCGGGCCGCGTTGTGAAGACGTCGATCGTGTCGCCGAACTGAGACGCCAGATCCGCCTGGCTCAGCGGGAAACGCACTACTGCACCACGCGAGCGACCAATCCAGTTTGATTGCATGGTGCGGACTTTGTCCGGCCAGCGATCCAGCTCATCGAGCGCGTCGGTCAGCTCGTCGGCATATTCGGTGATCTTGAAGAACCACTGGTCCAGCTCGCGCTGGACAACAAGGGCGCCCGAGCGCCATCCCCGTCCATCGATGACCTGTTCATTCGCCAGCACGGTCTGGTCGACCGGATCCCAGTTCACCTTGGCGGTCTTGCGATAGACCAGACCGCGGTCCATCAGGCGCGTAAAGATCGCCTGCTGGTGGCGGTAATAGGCCGGGTCACAGGTCGCGAACTCACGGCTCCAGTCGATCGCCAGGCCGAGCCGCTGCAACTGACCGCGCATGGCGTCGATATTGTCATAGGTCCAGGCGCCGGGGTGCACATTGCGGTCTCGCGCCGCATTCTCGGCGGGAAGACCGAAGGCGTCCCAGCCCATGGGATGCAAGACGTCGAAGCCCCGCGCCCGCTTGTAGCGCGCGACAACATCGCCCATGGCGTAGTTTCTGGAATGGCCGACATGAATCCGCCCGGACGGGTAGGGAAACATCTCGAGCACATAGTATTTCGGCTTGCCGCCGGAAGCGTGGGGGCCGAGGGCCTTGAACGCATCACAGGCATCCCAGGCCGCCTGCCATTTGGGCTCGGCCTCGCGAGGATTGTATCGTGTCATGTCTGGCCCGCGGCCGCGCCGCGCCCCCGGTAATCGATCAGGCTGATTAGCCTGACTAGTTTTCCAGTTGCGAGATTCGCAGCTGACGCGCGCGGGTCAGAATAGCGTTCTCGATATCATAAGCCGTCTGGCCACCGGTTTCGGCGTCAATCCACTCGCCGCTCTCGCTGCGAACCTGACGGAAGACACTGACGGCCAGTGCATCAGCACGAAGGCGCGTATCGAGAATGTAGACTGTGAGCTTGAAGCGCTCGCTCGCCATCTGCGGATTGGCATACCAATCGGTCACGATGACGCCGCCGAACGGATCGACTTCAGCCAGTGGCATAAAGCTGATCGTGTCCAGGCTGGCACGCCAGAGAAAGCCGTTCACCCCGATGCCTTCCGGCTCGGCGACGCGATTGCCAGCCAGCGGGTTTGGCAGTGATGGCAGACGCAATCCGGATGACTCCGACGACGATTCCGCCGTGTCGGCATTGCGCGAGGCGCAAGCCGGAAGTGTGAGAATGGCGGCAGAAAGGATCAATCCAAGAATCCGACGGTCCGACATGTGCCGTGACTCCTTCGAAACAAACGGCGAAAACGCGCGAGAAACTGCAGGACGCGAATGCGCCTCAGGTTTTGAACGACTTGTATAACACGCGAATTCGCGCGCGCCAGCGGCGAAAGGCACCCGGCCGGGCGTGGCAAACCTGCAACATATTCTGGTGAACACGCGTTCAACTCTTTCCCGGCGCTTGACCGGAGGCGCGCGCTCACCTCCTGTAAGGCGCGACGTCCGGGGGGACGGGGCCGATCGGCGGGACCGCGAGCGATGAGAAGGACAACCAGCGCGATTTTCTTCGCCGCTCTGTCCGGAACACTTGCGGGCCCGCCGGCATTCCCTCAAAGCCCAGTTATTCCAGACAATTCAGTCTCGTCAGCGTCGGATCCATTTGATCTGGGCGCCGAGTACAGTCTCGACTGGCGAGCCGATCTCGGCCTGGTTCTGCTGGCCGGGGATACCCCGACTGCGCGCCCTGCCTGGCTCGGCGATATCGAGCTGGGCGTCGAATTCGAGGGCTTCACCCAAGGTGGCCGCCGCTGGGGTTGGGTCCTCGCCGGTCATGCCGAGCGTGATCAACACATTTCTTCCCATGGTGGGCGTACCGGCGCATGCCCGGCGGGTCGCGGCGATTGCGCGACGCTGGCCTCAACAACCTCGACCCCGATTGCCGGAGACAGTGAATTTTTCAGCGATGGAGCTGAAGGCGGAAGTCGCGTTCGCGGCATGATTTCCGAAGCTTACCTTTTCACTGATACCGGGTGGGGCGAGTTGCGTCTCGGCTATGGACCGGGCGCAGCCAGGCTTGATCCAGTCGGCGGCCCGGCGACTGCGCGCCTTGTGCGGGCGGATGGTGGCCATCTGGTAGCGGCGGCTCCCGGGGCGATCCGCACGGAGAGCCATGCGTCCGGCCATGACCCCAAGCTGGTTTTCCGCTCCATTGCCCTGGGCCAGGAAAGCAGCGTCGGGACGCTTCGCGCCTCTGTCTCCTTCACGCCTGAAGTCAGCCAGTGCGGCGTTGATACCTGCCCGCGGCGAACCGGTCCGGGAGGTCAGACCGGGTCAATCAGCGAGGCAGTCTCGGAGCTCGCCCTGACATATCAGATCCGGCGCGGCGATCATGAATGGGCGGCGAGCCTCGCCACCAGCCAGGCTGGCGGCGTGCAGGGTCCGGCTGGCTTCGACCCCGTCAATAGTGTCGATGCGGGCCTGGCCTGGCGCTGGCAGGCCTGGCGTGCTGGCGGGCGTTGGCGGCGCAGCAATAATGGCGTGGCCGGGACCGGTGCGCTGGAGGCCTGGTCGGTGTCGGCCGGGTGGGAACAGGGCGATTGGCTCTCCACGCTCGAATACGCGGCCATGAGCGACGATTTCATCCACCAGGACACCGGGATCTGGCAGGCGGCCACGTCGCGTCTGGTTGGTGACCATGGTCTGGTCGCTTTTGGTCTGCAGTCTGCAGAGGCGGCCAGCCCGGTGCTGACCAGTGCGGGGCGCCGCCAGGTCGAGACCGACGATGTGACGGCCTTTGTCGAACTGGGTTGGCGATACTGACAAATCCGCCACAGGACTCTGACTTCTTTTACCCTTGCGGCAGATTCTGTTTGGGTTGGTCAAGTTCGCTGCGCTACAAAGATCGGGCGTGAGGGAGAAGTGCAATGATCTGGCGGATCAATCCGTTTGAAATCATTGGTAAAAAATCGACCGTAGCCGGTGCGGCTGCGGCGGTTATCCTGTGCGCGCCAGGTGCTTTGGCACAGGACAGTACGGCGGAAACCGATGCGGTTGCCCCGTGGTATGAAGCTTTCACGCTGTCCATGGCCGAGGCCCCGACCCCGGAAATGGATGAAGTGACGACCTATGATCTTGAGTTCGGCGAGCGCTGGGGCGTGACGCTGGGCACACTGGAACGGTCGGACCCGCGCTTTGATGATGATCTGACGGCCGGCGCCTTCGTGACCTTTGGTGATCGCATTCGTCTGGGTGGCCAGGTTCGCTTCGCCTCTCCCGATGACAGCTTCTTCGTTCGCAATAACGACGAGGAAGAGCGTCAGCCGGAAATCAAGTTTGAGTCGGCCCTGCGCTTCTGATCGCGCCGACCACAGCAACTCCTGAAATTCCAAAGCCTGCCAAGCGTCTGACAGTGCGCAAATTGACGCCGCCAAGTGCATAGACCGGTATGCGCGAGCGCTTCGCCCACGCTGCCAGCGACAAAGGGCCCATCGGATGTCCGGCGCTTGAGCTTGCACTGGAAAAGACGGTGGAGATCAATACCGCGTCCAGCCCGCTCGCCTGCGCGCGCGAAAGCGCCAGCGGTGAGTGCGCCGACCCTGTAAATAGCCCGGTATTCCCGCAAGCGCGTTCATGATGGGCGCGGGCCAGCATGCGTTCCGGCCAGTGAACCCCGTCGGCATCGCAATCCCGGGCGAGCACAGCGTCGCCGGAAACCAGGACCCGCACGCCACGGGCCCGCGCCAGGCGCACGGTTTCACGCGCCAGGGCGACGCGATCGGGCGCGCCAAAATGCCGAAAGATCAGGGCGCTGCCCGCCGGCAGGTTTCGAGCGAGGGCGAGGGGGTCAGGTTGGCGTTGCGGGTCGGTGAGGGCAAGCAGGGCTGGCGTCATGGCACGATTTTCGCCGCGGACACGCGCGGCCGCGCTTGCCATCTGTCGCGCTGCATCGTAGGGCGACGTCATGACTGATGCTCCGGATATACAGGCACGCCGTCAGGCCCTCCTCAACGATATTTTCGCGACCGCACAGGATGCGAACCGTCAACCGAATACCATCAAACTGGTCGCGGTCTCCAAACGCCAGCCCGAAGCGCGGTTGGAGGCAGCCCTGGCAGCCGGCCAGCGTGTCTTCGGCGAGAATCGGGTCCAGGAAGCTCAGGCGCATTGGGCCGGACGGCGCGCCGGCTGGCCTGATCTCGAATTGCGCCTGATCGGGCCCCTGCAGTCCAACAAGGCGGCGGACGCTGTTGCCCTGTTCGATGTCATCGAGACGCTCGATCGGGAAAAACTGGCCAGGGCCCTGCGCAAGGAAATGGATGCCCAGAAGCGTGCGCCGCGCCTCCTCGTTCAGGTAAATACCGGTGAGGAGCCGCAAAAGGCCGGGGTCCCACCCGCCGAACTGCCCGATTTCGTGGGCCGAATGCGCACGCAATACGGTTTCACGATCGATGGGCTGATGTGCATCCCTCCGGTCGAGGAGCCGCCCGGTCTGCATTTTGCGCTGCTCGCCAAGCTCGCGGCCGATCTGGGCGTGCCGGAATTGTCGATGGGCATGAGTTCGGACTATCCGACCGCCATACGCCTGGGCGCGACTTCGGTGCGGGTCGGAACAGGGTTTTTCGGTCCCAGGGACAGCTAGCCGCCGGGACGGCTAGGCGATTGTCAGCGTGTCGCCCGGCTGGAGCGCCTTGAGCAAGGCCCGGACATCGTCCGGGTCGAGCGCAATACAGCCCTCGGTCGGTTTGTAGTCGTCCCGCTTGCAGTGCAGGAAAATCGCCGAACCGGAACCCGCTATGGGCGGATCATCATTATGGCCGAGCACCAGGATGATGTCGTAAAGCCCGTCCTCTCGCCACATGGCCTCGTGGGAGGCCGGATAGGGCCGACGGACGGGCCGGTTATAGGCCGGGTCCTCCGGGGCATCACACCAGCCATCATTGGCTTGCAGGGGGCGGCATGGAAGCACTGTTTGCGGCCGACTTAGGCGATCCGCACGATAGAGGACGCGTCGCACCGCATAGGTACCGAGCGGGGTTGCACCATCGCCTTCACACTTGTCTGACGCCTTCGTGACTCCCGCGCGACCAAGGGCTGCGCGTACCTTGCGGTTTTCCAGCGTGAGGTGGCCATTTCGGCTGACTTGCCAATCCATTCGGGAATCGTAGCGGGTAACGCGGTGGTCGGCGAGGGACGAACGGCACTGGAAAGTGCGGCTGTCCACTTCGCCTCCCCCACCACGGAGGTTTGTCCGGGCAACCGGACCTGTCATTAACCAAGCAAGTTCAAGGCCAGACCAGGCACACACAAAACTGGGCAATTTTGGCCGTACCAGCAAAAACTGCCGGGCACATTCTGCCGCCCGGCAGGAATTGCCTTGTGAAACGAAATGGGCATGATCAACGCATGAACGCGCAAAAAACCATTCTGATCGTCGATGACGATGAAGACCTTCGCGAAGCGCTCGTCGAGCAATTCGCCCTGCATGAGGAATTCCGGACCCTGTCGGCAGACACGGCTGGTGGCGGTATGGGCGTCGCCCGCAATGAGCGCGCTGACCTCATTCTGCTGGATGTCGAATTGCCGGACATGGACGGGCGCGAGGCCTGCCGCCTCATGCGCAAGAACGGGATTACCGCGCCGATCGTCATGCTGACAGGTCAGGATACGGACGCCGATCAGATCCTTGGCCTTGAATCCGGTGCCAATGACTATGTCACCAAGCCGTTCAAATTTTCGGTTCTGCTCGCGCGCGTGCGGGCTCATTTGCGCAGTCATGAGCAGAGCGAGGATGCCGTTTTCCAGGTCGGACCCTATGAATTCCGGCCGGCCATGAAGCTCTTGCTGACGTCGGATGAGAAGAAAATCCGCCTGACCGAGAAAGAAACGAATATTCTCAAATATCTCTATCGGTCTGGCGGCAAACCGGTGCCGCGGGACGAGCTTCTGCACGAGGTCTGGGGCTATAATCCCGCGGTGACCACGCACACGCTGGAAACCCATATCTATCGCCTGCGCCAGAAAATCGAACCCGATCCCGCGCACGCAAGGCTTCTGGTTACGGAAAGCGGCGGCTACCGGCTACAGAACTGAAGTCGACCTGCCCGGGATCAGTCGCCGAAGGTCAGGACCACCGGTGCATGATCAGACGGCTTTTCCCGACTCCGCTCGTCTTCCCAGATACGGAAAGCCTCTCGGCCGCCAGACAGGGCCCGGTCGCG
>NZ_CAJQOO010000025.1 GCF_905480005.1 uncultured Maricaulis sp. | reverse complement strand
CGGCCCAGCAACGCCGTATCGACCGTCTCGCCCACATGCGCGAGACGTTCGACTTTGATGCGCTGGATCGCGATGCCCGGGTCTCCTGGCGCGTTTTTGAATACCTGCAGGAGACCGGCATTCGCCAGTACGGCTTCCGCGACCAGACCTATGTCTTCACCCAGATGTTCGGGCCCCATACCGGCATGCCCTCGACCCTGATTGGCCAGCACCGGGTCCAAAGCGTCGCGCACGCCGAAGCCTATATCTCGCGGCTCAACGGGATCGGTCCGATCTTCGACACCCTGATCGCCCGTGCGGAAGGGCGCGCCGAGGCCGGTGTCATGCCGCCACGCTTTGCCTTCCAATACCTGACAGGCAATACCCGCGCCGTGATCGCCGGTGCGCCCTTTGATGATAGCGACGCCGTTTCGCCGCTCCTCGCCGACTTTACCGCCAAGGTGAATGCGCTGGAGATTGATGACGACGCCAAGGCGGATCTGATTGCCCGCGGCACCCGCGCGCTGACTGATGTGGTCGGTCCCGCCTATGAGCGCCTCATCGCCATGTTCGAGCGCCATGAGCAAATGACGGATGACCGGGATGGTGCCTGGAAGCTGCCGCGCGGCGAGGCCTATTACCAAAGCCAGCTGGCCGCCTTCACCACCCTGCCCGATCTGTCGCCGCAGGAAGTGCATGATACCGGCCTGGCCGAGATCGAACGCATTCATGACGAGATGCGCGGGATCATGGAAGAGGTCGCATTCGAGGGCACGCTGCAGGACTTCTTCGAATTCATGCGCACGGACGAGCAATTCTACTACCCGTCCACCGATGAGGGCCGCGCCCGCTACATGGCCGAAGTCAATGACGTGTTCGACAGCGTCCGCGATGTCATTCCCGACTATTTCGACACCCTGCCCGCCGGCGAGATGGTGGTCCGCGAGGTCGAACCCTATCGCGCGGCCGGCTCACCCTCCGCCTTCTACAATACCGGTTCCCTGGATGGCTCGCGGCCCGGCATCTACTACGCCAATACGCTGAACATGCGGAATCTGCCGGTCTACCAGATGGAGACACTCGCCTATCATGAAGGCGTGCCGGGTCACCATTTCCAGCTCACCCTGGCGCAGGAGCAGGAGGGCACGCCCATGTTCCAGCGCTTCCTCTATCTCTCTGCCTTCGGCGAAGGCTGGGCGCTCTATGCCGAGAGCCTGGGCAAGGATATGGGGATGTTCACCGACCCCTATCAGGACTTCGGACGCCTCGCCTACGAGCTCTGGCGCGCCGGACGTCTGGTGGTCGATACCGGCATTCATTCGCTGCAATGGAGCCGCGAGGACGCGATCGACTATCTGCGCGAGAACACATCCTTCACCGAGGAGGAGATCACGCGCGAGGTCGAGCGCTATATTGTCTGGCCGGGCCAGGCGACCTCCTACAAGACCGGCCAGATGCGGATTCGCCAATTGCGCGATTTCGCCCAGGCAGAGCTGGGTGACGCCTTCGATTACGGTGAATTCCACGATGTGGTCCTGACCAACGGGTCGCTGCCACTGGCTGTTCTGACCCAGCTGATCAATGATTATGTTGAAGAGACACGGGCTGAAACGGCTCAATAGAAAAGACACAAGGGGTATGAAAATGCGTATTTCCAACCTGATTGTCGGCGTTTCCGCCCTGGCGCTCCTGGCCGGCTGCGGCGCTACGGAAGACGAAACCCTCGCCAGCGACGCCGCTCCGGCCGAAACTGCTGTGGCCGAAACTGCTGGGGCCGAGACCGCGACTATGACCGAGGCCAGCCCGGCTGATGTCGAGCAGGCCGCAGGCGAAGAGACCGAGTCCGATCGCCTCAATGCCTGGTTCCAGGACGCGTTCGAACGCAATGTCGCGCGCTCGCCGATGACCCAGACCTTCCTCGGCATGAAAACGAATTACGACCAGTGGTCAGACGCCTCGCCGGAATTTGCGCTCGAGGGCTTCGAGATGGGCCAGGCCGATCTCGCCCATATGCGCGAGACCTTCGACTTCGACGCGCTGGACGACAGTGCCCAGCTTTCCTGGCGCCTGTTTGAATACAATGCCGAGCGCGCCGCAGAAGGTCAGCGCTGGGTCGATCACGGTTACACATTCACGCCGCGCTCCGGACCGCACATGAATGCGGCCTCTTTCCTCATCAACAACCACCGCGTGGATACGGTCGAGGATGCCGAGGCCTATATCGGGCGCCTGCGCAATCTGCCGACCTATATGGATCAGAATATCGCCAATTCGCGCCGGTCGGCCGAGCTTGGCGTACTGACCCCGGCCTGGACCTATGAGCCGATGATCGCCACCGCGCGCAACATCATCACCGGCGCTCCGTTTGATGATGGCGAAGCCAGCCCGCTGCTTGCCGACTTCACCGGCAAGGTCGAAGGACTTGAACTGGACGCGGCGGAGACCGCTCGTCTGATCGCCGAGGCCGAAACTGCCCTCACCGAGGCCGTGGCCCCGGCCTATGGGCGCGTGATTGCTCTGTTCGAGGAGCAGGCAGAGGTCGCAACCGATGATGATGGCGTGTGGAAACACCCGGATGGCGGCGAGTTCTACAATTTCCTGCTCAACGGCTATACGACGATGGATCTGTCGGCCGAGGAGATCCACCAGCTCGGCGTGGCCGAGGTCGCCCGCATTCACGACGAGATGCGTGGCATCATGGAGCAGGTCGGCTTCGAGGGCTCGCTGCAGGACTTCTTCGAATTCATGCGCACGGACGAGCAGTTCTACTATCCGAACACCGACGAAGGTCGCGCCGATTATCTCGCCGACGCCACGGCACTGATCGACACGATGACGGAAACGCTGCCGCAGATGTTCAACACCTTCCCGCGTGCCGCTCTGGAGGTTCGCCGGGTCGAAATCTTCCGTCAGGACAGCGCCGGCAAGGCTTTCTACCAGCGCCCGGCACCGAACGGCTCACGACCGGGCGTCTACTACGCCAACCTGCGCGACATGGCGCTGATGCCGACCTATCAGATGGAAGCCCTCGCCTATCATGAAGGCAGCCCGGGCCATCACATGCAGCTGGCCATCATGCAGGAGCTTGAGGGCATTCCGGCCTTCCGTCGCTTTGGTGGCTATACCGCCTATACCGAGGGCTGGGGTCTCTACACGGAGTATCTGCCGGTCGAGTACGGCTTCTACTCCGACCCCTATTCCGACTTCGGTCGACTGGCGATGGAGTTGTGGCGGGCCTGCCGCCTCGTGGTCGATACCGGCCTCCACTATCACCAGTGGTCACGCCAGGATGCGGTCGACTATCTGGCCGAGAACACGCCCAATCCGCAGGGCGACATCGTTGCCGCGATCGACCGCTATATCGTCTATCCGGGCCAGGCGACGGCCTACAAGGTCGGCATGCTGGAAATCCTCCGCTTGCGTGGCATCGCCGAGGACGCGCTCGGTGACGCCTATGACATCCGCGACTTCCACGATGTGGTTCTGACCCAGGGCGCCATGCCGATGTCAGTGCTCGAGGAACGCGTCAATGCCTGGATCGAGGACGCGCAGGACTAGCGCGCCCCATCCGACGAAACGAGGCCCCCGGTCCAAGATCGGGGGCCTTTTTTTATGTGTGGCGGCCATTTGGTGACACCCGCGCAATCTTTCGGCCATGACTGTACCGTAAGCCGCCCGTCAGGCCCCGGCAGGCCCCGCGCCCCGATCTTGCCCTCCGATCCAGAGGGTAAAGGGGACAACATGACCACCACACCACGCGCGACCTTGCGAACATGGCTCCTGGCCGGCTGCACGGCCCTGGCCGGGCTCACCCCCATGGCGGTGACAGCCTCGGCCCAGGCCCAGGCCGAGACAGAGACCGCCACAGGAGAGCAGACCGAGACGGACCGGCTGAATGCCTGGTTCGAGGAACTCTTCAACGCTGATCTCGAATTCTTCCCCACCGGCAAGACCAGCCTGGGCATTATCGACGCGGACTACGGACGCTGGAATGATAACAGCGAAGCCGCCGCCCAGGCCGCCATCGCCCGGAGTCGCGAGCGACTGGCCCATATGCGCACCAATTTTGACTTCGCTGCGCTGGACCCGGTCGGCCAGATGTCCTGGCGCCTGTTCGAATACCAGACCGAGCGCGGGGCCGAGGCCGAGCCCTATCGCCGCTATGGCTACATCTTCAACCAGCTTTTCGGACCGCACACCGGGCTGGTCGCCTTCCTGATCGGTCAGCACCGCGTCCAGACGGCCGAACATGCCGAAGCCTATATCCAGCGCCTGTCGACCATGGACGACGCCCTGGGCCAACAGATCGAGGAAGCCGAATACCGTTTTGACAACGGCATCCAGGCCCCGGCCTGGGTCTATGAGCGTGTCCTCGCAACCGTCGCCGGGCTTCAGTCCGGCGCGCCTTTCGATGACGGGCCGGATCATCCGCTCTGGGCGGATATCCAGCGCAAGCTGGGCGAGATCGAACTTGATGAGGCCACGCGCGACGATCTCCTCGCCCGGGCCCGCACGGCCTTGCTGGAGGATGTCGGCCCGGCCTATGCCCGCCTGCAAGCCATGCTGGAAGATCACCGCGACCGCTCGACCACGGCGGACGGGGTCGCCGATCTTCCCGATGGCGAGGCCTATTACAACGATCTTCTGACGGGTTTCACCACGACCGACATGACCGCGCAGGAAATCCACGAGCTGGGCCTGGCCGAGGTCGAACGCCTGCAAACCGAGATGCGCGGCGTGATGGCCGAGGTCGGTTTTGAGGGCTCACTCGGCGAGTTCTTCAACTATCTGCGCGAAGATCCGCAATTCTACTATCCCAACACGGATGAAGGTCGCGCGGAGTATATGGCGGAGGCCACCGCGATCATTGACGCGATGCGCGAGCGCCTGCCGGAAGTCTTCGGGACCCTGCCCCAGGCCGAGCTGGAAGTGAGGCGGGTCGAGCCCTTCCGCGAGAATGGGGCCGGACTGGCCTTCTACCAGAATGCCACGCCGGACGGCTCACGGCCGGCGGTCTACTATGCCAATTTGCGCGACATGGCGAGCATGCCGACCTACCAGATGGCGACGCTGGCCTATCATGAGGGCATTCCGGGCCATCACCTCCAGCGGTCCATCCAGCAGGAAATGGGCAATCTCCCCCGCTTCCGCCAGTTTGGCAGCTTCACCGCCTATGCCGAAGGCTGGGGCCTCTATGCCGAATATCTGCCCCTGGAGATGGGCCTCTATGAGGATCCCTATCTCAATGCCGGGCGTATCGCGATGGAGTTGTGGCGCGCCTGCCGTCTTGTCGTCGACAGCGGCCTGCATGCCTATGGCTGGAGCCGCGAGGAAGCGATCACCTACCTGACCGAAAACACCCCCAACGCCCAGGCCGACATTGTTCCCGCCGTCGAGCGCTATGTCGTCTTCCCGGGCCAGGCAACGGCCTATCAGGTCGGCAAGAACCACATCATCGCCCTGCGGGCACAGGCCGAACAGGAATTGGGAGCCGGTTTCGACCTGCGCGGCTTCCATGACCGCGTTCTCGCCTCCGGCCAGATCCCGCTTTCCATGCTGACCGAAGAGGTCGAGGCCTGGATTGCCGAGACGCGCGGCTGAGCAGGGCGCCAAGCGATCAGGGGCCCGGCTGCGGTCGGGCCCAGCGGGCGCGTGCTCAACAGGGTCGGCGGCTCCGGCCTTCGCGCCGGAGGGGCGGAGGAAAACGCTGAGTCACTCCGCACCGGACACAAAAAAGCCCCGGCCTGTGCCGGGGCTCATTGCTCCGGGTGCGGCGTCAGCCGGATCAGATCGGCATGCGCAGGATTTCCTGGTAGGCCTTCACCACCTCATCGCGGACAGCGACGACAGTTTCCAGCGAGATTTCGGCGGCCGAGACGGCGGTGACGACATCGATCAATTCGGCTTCTCCGGCCGCGCCGGCAGCTGTCATTTGCTCGGCCGTGGCCAGGGTCTGTCCGGTATCGGCGACGGCACTGGTGACCAGCGCGCCAAAATCCATCCCGGCGCCCGCGGACGCCGCGTCCTGGCTCGAGCCCAGTGAAGATTGCTGGGCGGTACGGATCGCGGCCTGATAGGCCTGTACGGCAGAGAGGTCAGCAGCCATGGACTTTGTCCTTCATTCAGATGGCGTGCGCGTTCGCTATTCTAGCGGCGCAGGAGATCGAGCGCCCGCTCCTGCATGCGGCGGGCATTTTCGATCATGTTGAGATTGGCTTCATAGGTCCGCATGGCTTCACGCATGTCCATCATCTCCACGAGCGTCTGCACGTTGGAGTACTGGACATAGCCTTCATCATTGGCAGCCGGGTGGCCCGGATCGAATTCGAGCGTGAATTCGCTCTGGTCGTGCGCGACATCGGTCATGCGCACCGCATTGAGACCGGTCGCCCGATCGAGCTCGGCCTCGAAGACCGGAACCTGCCGTCGATAAGGATCGCCGCCGGGCTCGCGCGCCGTGGAATCGGCATTGGCGATATTCTCCGAGATAATCCGCATCCGGGCGGCTTGCGCCCGCATGCCGAAAGCGGAGATCTGCATCGCGTCTGAAGCGTTACCCATGGTTCACTCCCTAGCGGCCCGGCGGACGGATCGCCGTCCGCAACAGGCCAAGACTTTTCTGGTAGAGGGTCAGCGCGCTCTCATAGCGCATGCGGTTTTCCTGGGCCCTGACCATCTGTTCTTCAATCACGACAGAATTGCCGTTCACCGTCGTCTCCGAATCCGGGCTGTCGATCGGTTCCCAGCTCGCCGAGGAGGCGCTTGCGCCCGTCGAGGCCGGAATGTGACCGGCCCGGGTCGTGGTCAGGCCAATCGCCCCGCGCGGCGCGGACGACCGGTCGCCCATCTGCGAACGCAGGGCGGCGTGAAAGTCGGACTCATCGAGATCCCGCGGCGTGTAACCCGGCGTATTCGCATTCGCGATGTTCTCCGCGATCACCTGCTGGCGATCAGAGTGAAAACTCATCGATTGTCGAAGCAGTGCCAGAACCGGCACGTCGTCGGGCCGCATGCGCGAATCCCCTTTCTCAGTTATGAACGAAGGTGGTCTCGCACGGTTAACGCGGACTTAACCGCATCGCCCCAGACAGTGGTTATTGTTTATGAGGCCACGGCTCGATGTCCGATATCGTCAACTGGACCAGCTACTTGTTCGCGATCTCGATCCTGGTCGTCCTTCTGGGCGGATTGGGCCTGTTTGCCTATGCGATCCAGAAAGGCTGGCTGCTGCAGCAAATGACCGGCCTGCGCCAGCTTGGCGGGGCCGACAAACGGCTGAAAATCCGCGAGACACTGGTCATTGATCCGCGCCGGCGCCTGGTCATCCTTCAGGCCGATGAAACCGAACATATCGTCTTGCTGGGTGCGGAGCGTGAAACCATTCTTTCAACCGGCCCGGCACGTCCCGAGCCGGTGCGGCCGAAGCCCACCGCCAGGGAGTCGAGATCATGAATGCTCGCAAGGGTTTCTGGGTCTGCCTCGGCCTCTTCCTGATCGGCATGATCACCCTGGCCGGCTTCCCGGCCGAGGCCCAGACCGTGACCGTCGACGCCGGACAGGAAGGCGCCCTCACCGAGCGGATCCTGCAGCTGATCGCGCTGCTCACTGTCATGTCGCTGGCCCCGTCCATCGTCATCATGACGACCAGTTTCGTGCGTATTATCGTCGTCCTGTCGCTCCTGCGGACCGGGCTTGGCCTGCAGCAGAGCCCGCCCAATGCGGTCCTGGTCTCGCTGGCGATTTTCCTCACCGGCTTCATCATGGCTCCGGTCTTCACCGAGTCCTACGAACAGGGCATCCAGCCCCTGCTCGAAGAGGAAATCGAACTGACAGAAGCCTTCGACCTGTCCACCGGCCCGCTGAAGACCTTCATGCTCAGCCATGTGCGCGAGGACGATCTCGCCCTCTTCATCGACATGTCCCAGCAGGCCGTGCCGGAGACGCCGGAAGAGACGTCCTTCTGGGTGGTCGCGCCGGCTTTCATGATCTCCGAACTGCGACGCGCCTTCGAGATCGGCTTCCTGCTCTTCATCCCCTTCCTGATCATCGACCTGGTGGTCGCCTCCATCCTCATGTCGATGGGCATGATGATGCTGCCCCCGATCGTCATCTC
>NZ_CAJQOO010000024.1 GCF_905480005.1 uncultured Maricaulis sp. | reverse complement strand
CTCAAGGCCAGCTGGCTGGGCAATGCGCTGGACGAGCTGAACGAATATTTTCGCGCCGATGATGACAGTGTCCGCCTCGACATGGTGCAGACCCTGCGCGACATCGCCCGCATGCTCGACGGCGAATTCGGCGAAGGCATGGAGCCCAACGGCTGGGCCCGCGATCCCGACGCGTATCACAAGCTGCTCAAGCAGGCGAAGGCGCAGGCCAAGGCCGGCAAGAAGAAGCTTTATGTCGGGACGTGAGGGCGGAGCGCGGAAGTCGGGCGTGCTTCAAATTTGTCATCCCTGCCACCCGCCTACGCGGGCGCAGGTTCCCGCCCGGCGAAGGCCGGGCGAAAGTCAGGGACCTCGCTGCTGGCAACCACATAGGTCCCCGCCCTGCGTCCGGCCTTCGCCGGACATCCGACGGGGATGACAAGGTGTCTGAAGCCTATTCCTTCGAACGCGAGGCTTTCTTGCGTTCGTGCTCTTTCAGGAAGGTCTTGCGGATACGGATGGTCTGGGGGGTCACTTCGACGAGTTCGTCGTCATTGATGAATTCCAGCGCGTATTCCAGGGTCAGCTTGATCGGGGTGGTCAGGACGATGTTCTCGTCGGTGCCCGAGGCCCGCATATTGGTCAGCTTCTTGCCCTTGGTCGGGTTGACGATCATGTCGTCATCGCGCGAGTTCACGCCGATGATCATGCCCTCATAGACCTCGACCGCATGGCCGACGAAGAGCTTGCCGCGCTCCTGCAGGTTGAACAGGGCAAAGCCCAGCACCTTGCCGTCGATCATCGAGACCATGGCGCCGTGATGGCGCTGGCCGATCTCGCCGCCGGTCTTCGGGGCATAGTGATCGAAGCTGTGGAACATCAGGCCGGTGCCCGAGGTCAGGGTCAGGAATTCCGAGCGGAAACCGATCAGGCCGCGGGTCGGGATGACATAGTCGATCCGCACCCGGCCATGCCCGTCCGGCACCATGTTCTTCATCTCGGCCTTGCGCTGGCCGAGCTTCTCCATGACGCCACCTTGATGGTCTTCCTCGAGGTCGACGGTCAGGCTCTCATAAGGCTCGCACAGCTCGCCATCGATCTCCTTGATGACGACACGCGGACGGCCGACGGCCAGCTCGAAGCCTTCGCGGCGCATGGTCTCGATCAGGATGGACAGGTGAAGTTCGCCGCGTCCGGAGACCGTGAACTTGTCGGGATTGTCCTGCTGCTCGACCTTCAGCGCCACATTGTGGATCAGCTCGCGCTCAAGGCGTTCCTTGAGATTGCGCGAGGTCACGAACTTGCCTTCGCGACCGGCAAACGGGCTGTCATTGACCTGGAAGGTCATGGACAGGGTCGGCTCGTCAACGGAGAGCAGCGGCAGGGCTTCGACATTTTCGGGGTCGCACAGCGTGTCCGAGATTTTCAGATTGTCGATGCCGGTGAAGGTGATGATGTCGCCGGCCTGGGCATCCTCGCGCTCGACGCGCTCGAGACCGTGGAAGCCGAAGATCTGCTGGACCTTGCCCTTCACTTCGCGGCCATCGGCCTTGGCGACCGTGACCGGCTGGTTGCGGGCGACCCGGCCACGGGCCACGCGACCGATACCGATCACGCCGGTGAAGGAGGAATAGTCCAGAGCCGAGACCTGCAGCTGCAACGGGCCGTCAGGATCAACCTCCGGACGCGGCGTATGGGCCGTGATCATCTCGAAAAGCGGTTCCATGTCGGTGCCGACCGTGCCGGCCTCATTGGCGGCCCAGCCCTGCAGGGCAGAGGCGTAGACAACCGGGAAGTCGAGCTGCTCGTCGGTCGCGCCCAGGCGGTCGAAGAGATCGAAGGTCTGGTCGACAACCCAGTCCGGACGGGCCGAGGGACGGTCCGCCTTGTTGATCACGACGATCGGCTTGAGGCCGCGGGCCAGCGCTTTCTTGGTCACAAAGGAGGTCTGCGGCATCGGGCCGTCGACCGCATCGACCAGAAGGAGGACGCCATCGACCATGGACAGGACGCGTTCCACCTCGCCACCGAAATCGGCGTGACCGGGCGTGTCGACGATATTGATATTCCAGTCGCCCCAGGTGACCGCGGTATTCTTGGCCAGGATGGTGATGCCGCGCTCTTTTTCCAGATCGTTGGAATCCATCATGCGCTCGGACACATTGGCCCGCTCGCCGAGCGTTCCGGACTGTTGCAGCAGCTGGTCGACCAGCGTGGTCTTGCCGTGGTCAACGTGCGCCACGATGGCGATATTGCGCAGCTTGTCGAGGGACGCGCTCATGATGTCATTCCTGTCGTGAAAAGGCGCGCCCTCATACGCCGTGAGCGCGGGGCTGGCCAGTGATTATTCCGTGCAAGGCAGTGGGGTCAGGCGTCGCCCTGTGGCCGGGGCCGGTCAATCGACGGGTTCTCGCCGGTCGGAGGCAGCGTTTCATCATCCCCATCAGCGCGCGCCGGGGCGGCGGTATAGCGGCGCACGGCCGGCGTCCTGGATGGCGGTTCGAGGAAAGCGCGGACCAGATGCGAGCGACGCAGGAGGCCGCGGATACTGGAGATCACCAATGAAACCACGAAGATGAACCAGAACAGGTGCCAGCCCCAGCGGGTCGCCGTCTGCTTGATCTCGGCCAGATGGCTGACGGAAACAAAATACCAGTCCGGCCCGGCGATACGGCTGAACGCGACAACGAATTCGCTGCTGGGCGTACCGACCACGCCGCGAGGCCGCGGATCATCCTGCAGCAAGCTCATGATCTCGACCGGGTCAATACCGAACAGGCGCGCCTGCTGGACCGTCTGACCGCGGGCGATGACATTGCCATCGCGGTCGAAGACCAGATTGACGCCTCCGGCCGGCGGCGCTTCCATCGACGAGGCCAGATGGTCGGTCATGTCGATCGAGGTGCCAAAGGCGCCCATCAACTCGCCGTCGACCCGGATCGGCTTGCGACAGGCCGTGGCCGAGCGTTCGCCGCCATCGGTATAGACGAAGCGGGACAGGGGCGTGCACTGCATCACGCTGTCCGGATTGGTCTCCAGACTGAACAGGCGCGGATCTTCATCAGCCTGGAGATTGAAATCGGCCGGAGCTTCATAGCGATAGAAGGCCAGGCGGTCCTCGCGATCGGGCGCGAAAATCACGACCCGGCGGTCCGGCGTGAAGTAGTAGAGGCTGGAGAACTCGCCCAGATGGGCCTCGCCAAAGACCCGCACGACATGGAAGCCGGCCATGTAGCGGCGGCGCTCCTCGACCGTCATCCGCTCACCATCGCCCATATAGGCCCCAATCCCGAAGACATGGTCCGCTCCGGGCAGGGCGCGTCCGTCGAACAGATCGGGGTGACTGCGGCGCGTGCCGTCACCAAAGGGCGGGAAGAGCGTGTCGAACTCGTCCAGAATGTCTTCGCCTTCGATCCGGGACAGGCGACGCAGGAAAGCGGCCTCGGCTGCCTGGGTCAGGGTGCGGGCCTCATTGAACAGCGTCTGCTCGCGATCCGCCCGGACCCGGATATAGGATTGCAGCATCTCCGCCCGGGCGTTGGAAAGCGAGGTCACCAGGATCTTGTGCGCAGCCATGCCCGAGATCGCGCCGAAAGCCAGCGAGATCAGGACGTGAACAGCAATGATGACCAGTTGGCGCACAGACGGAGCCCCTCTTTGAAGGCTTTCCTAAACACGCGGAAAGCCTAATTTTGGATGATATTTGATGAGCGGGCGCGAACGCCTAGCGCTCGCCGTCCGGCACGGAATTTGCCAGCCGCCGGACCAGCGAACAGAAGGCGTCCTGCTCGCCACTATCCATCATCCGGTTCGCCGCAATCGGGACCGCCTCGACCGCGTCCCGCAGATGGGCATACACGCCCATGCCCTTGCCGGTGAGATAGAGATGGCTGACCCGGCCATCCGCCTGCGAGGCCCGACGCACAACCAGGCCGGCTTCGAGCAGGGCCTTGGTCGCCCGCGAGACAATGCCCTTGTCCATCGGCGTCACCGTCACCACTTCTGCCGCTGTGCGGCCAGGCGCTTCGGCAATGGCTGCCAGGACGCGCCATTGCGACAGGTTCAGCCCCGCTTCGCGTTTGACAATCGCGGCGGTCAGGCGGGCGATGCGATCGGCCAGCACGGTGATCTGGTAGGGCCAGTACTCGGTGAGCCGGATCGGTTCGCGATCGGCCTGGTCCTTCAAAACCTGCGGCGCTTCAGGCGCGTCGGCCCGGGCGGCGGGATGGGCGGCGGGATGGGTGTGCGGCTGGGTCATGTCGCAATATTAGTTGCAATCACAACTTGACGCAATAGCAACCAGTACGATATTGAGACACCACAAGATCAAGCCACGCCTGAAAAACCCGATGGCCCGAAGCGGTCAGACGGCGTGACCCACAGCAATCCTGGAGACAAGACATGGCAGACCTGTTCGAGAACCCGATGGGACTTTGCGGTTTCGAGTTTGTTGAATTCACCGCGCCGGAACGCGGCGTGATCGAGCCGGTCTTCGAGGCGATGGGCTTCAGCCACATCGCCAACCACCGCTCCAAGGATGTCGAGCTGTGGCGCCAGGGCGGCATCAATTTCCTGATCAATTACGAGCCGGAGACGCAAGCCTCCTTCTTCGCCAAGGAACACGGCCCGTCGGCCTGCGGCATGGGTTTCCGCGTCAAGGATGCGGCCCAGGCCTATGAGGAATGCCTCGAGCGCGGCGCCGAGCCGGTCCTGACCGAGCCGGGCATTTCCGAACTCGTCATTCCGGCCGTCAAAGGCATTGGCGGCGCCTCGGTCTACCTGATCGACCGCTTCGAGGACGGCAAGTCGATCTACGACATCGACTTCGTCTATCTGGACGGCGTCGACATCCACCCGGAAGGCTGTGGCTTCAACGTGATCGATCACCTGACCCACAATGTCTACAAGGGCCGGATGGATTACTGGGCCAAGTATTACGAGGACCTCTTCAACTTCCGCGAGATCCGCTTCTTCGACATCAAGGGCGAATATACCGGCCTGGTGTCCCGCGCCATGACCGCCCCGGACGGCCTGATCCGCATTCCGCTGAATGAAGAGAAGTCCGATGCGGTTGGCCAGATCGAAGAGTATCTGCGCGAGTACAAGGGTGAAGGCATCCAGCACATCGCCTTCTCCTGCGACAATCTCATCGAATGCTGGGACCGCCTGAAGAAGGCCGGCACCGTCTTCATGACCGCACCGCCGGAAACCTATTACGCGATGCTGGAAGACCGCCTGCCGGGTCACGGCGAACCGACGGACGAATTCAAGAAGCGCGGCATCCTGCTCGACGGAACCACCGAAGGCGGCCAGCCGCGTCTTCTGCTGCAGATCTTCTCGGGCAAGGCCATCGGCCCGATCTTCTTCGAATTCATCCAGCGCAAGGAAGACGAAGGCTTCGGCGAGGGCAATTTCAAGGCCCTGTTCGAATCCATCGAGCGCGACCAGATCGAACGCGGCGTCATCGAAGCGGCCGAGTAGGAGGACCTCATGTCCGTCAACATCAAGCGCATCCACCACGTCGCCTATCGCTGCAAGGACGCCAAGGAGACGGTCGAGTTCTACCAGCGTGTCATGGGCATGGATTTCAAACTCGCGATTGCCGAGAATGAAGTCCCCTCGACCAAGGCGCCGGACCCCTACATGCACGTCTTCCTGGACGCCGGCATGGGCAATGTCCTGGCCTTTTTCGAACTGCCCAATTCGCCGGAAATGGGCCGCGACGGCAATACGCCGGAATGGGTCCAGCACATCGCCTTCGAAGTCGAGGACATGGATGCGCTTCTGGCCTCCAAGGCCCATATCGAGGCGGAAGGCCTGGACGTGCTCGGCCCGGTCAATCACGGCATCTTCAAGTCGATCTACTTCTTCGACCCGAATGGCCACCGTCTGGAACTCGCCGCCAATACCGGCACTGACGCGCAGATGGCCGAACTCAAGCGGGTCGCCCGGCCGATGATCGAGGAATGGAGCCAGACCAAGCGCGCGCCCAAGCACGCTGCCTGGCTGCACGAGCAGGACTAGGGCTCGACTCTCTCCTGCCCTCCGAACTGGCGCCCCGATCCAAGGTCGGGGCGTTTTCTTTGGCCGATCCGGATTTTTGCCGATCTGGTCCGCTCGATGCTCCGGACCGTTCGGTCAGCGGGATGGGGTAACCGGATCGCGCTGATCCAGTGGTTGCGCCATGAAGCTGGATTGGGCCGCATCGAGCGCCGCATTGAGATCGACACCGATTTCCGCGCTGACCGAGTCATAGACGCGCGCAATATCATCAGCCAGATCGATCAGGATGTCGGCCTGGACCCGCCCCGCTTCGCTAAGGGAGAGCGGGAAACGCCGCCGGTCGCGCGCATCCATGCCCTTCTCGACCAATCCGAGCCGGATCAATTTGTTGACCCGGTAAGCGGCCAGCTGATGCGGGTCACCCGTTCGACGGGCCAGTTCGGCCAGCGAGAGCGGACCGTGTATGGCGATGGTCACAAGGCTGGCATTGGCCTGGATCGGAACCGTCAAACCGCGCCGCGCGACCAGGGCCTGGGCCTGTTCCTCAAGCGTCTGGCTCAACCGGTTGAGGCGGGCGACAAGGAAAGCGCCCTCAAACGGGCCATGCTGGTAAATCGTCTTCATCCATCAACTCCGCCAAACTTTGCGCAAACCTAGGCGGATCGAGATTGCCGCCACATTGCCCCGGCGTGACGGCGAAGTGATTGATGCCGATGCCCCGCTGGGCCATTCTGCCCGCCATGGGGCGAACCATCCTGATCTATGCCGCAGCTCTGGCTGCCACCGTCCTTCTTCTGGAATGGCTGCAATACCGCTTCTGGGCGCGCGAGCTGGGCATTGAAATGCTGGTCGGACTCGTCGGGCTGGGATGTGTCTGCCTTGGCATCTGGGTCGGGATGCGACTGACGCGGCGTTCCGATCCGGCCCCCTTCACGCGCAATGAGGCCGCCATCCGCAGCCTCGGTCTGACCCCGCGCGAACTTGACGTTCTCGAAGCGCTCGTCGGAGGCGAGAGCAACAAGACCATGGCCCGCGATCTGGGCGTCTCGCCGAACACGGTGAAAACCCATCTGGCCCGGCTTTTCGGCAAGCTGGACGTGACCAGTCGGGTCCAGGCCATCGAGACCGCCCGCAGCCTCCGCCTGATCCCGGCGCCGGGCGATAGCGACAGGACAATCGCTCGGCCAGACGGGTGATGACGGCAAAATCACCCGATCGGGTGACGACAGGCAGGACCGGTGAGCCAGGCTGAGCGGGTTCAACAAACAGGAGGCGCCCGCCCGGGCGATACAGACATGACCCGCATCATCCTTGTTTTCGGTAGCCTGGTCGGCACGATCATCGCTGTCCTCATGATCCTTGGCATCGTCTTTCTGAGCGGCTCGGAGGCGGCCGGCTATCTGACCATGCTGCTGGCGCTCTCGATCATCTTTGTCGCCATAAAACGCCATCGCGACATCAATCTGGGCGGCGTGATCCGCTTCTGGCCGGCCCTGGCCACCGGTCTCGGCATCGCCGCTGTGGCCGGTCTCTTCTATGTCGTCGGCTGGGAAATCTATTTCAACGCCACCGACCGCGCCTTCATGGACACCTATCTCAACGGCCAGATCGCGGCCCGCGAAGCCGCCGGTGCGAGCGCCGAGGAGGTCGCCGCATTCCGCCAGCAGATGGGCGCGATGATGGAGATGTACGGCAAGTGGTGGTTCCGCCTGCCCATGACCTTCATCGAGATTTTCCCGGTCGGCGTGCTGGTCAGCCTGATCTCCGCTGCCCTGCTGCGCAATCCGAAGGTCCTGCCGCACCGCGCCTGAGCCGAGCCAGTCCGTCGTATTCGCCGGCGCCGGGCAGCGATGCCTGGCGCCGGCCCGGCCTGACCGGGACACGAGCGGCCCGGTTTCCCCTTTTGCCGATCAGGGAATTAGGCTTGGATACCGCTCAACCGGCTGGGGAGGCGGTGGGCATGTCTGATTTCGAGCTGGCGCTCCTGTTCTCACGCATTGGCAAGACCGTGCGCGAACAGCATGGCCTCGACGCCGAAGGTCGACATCTGTCCGGAACCTCGAACTATTTGCGGGTCAACATGCAGGATGTCACGACATGACGCTGAACGATGTCTACATGCTCTCGCAGATCGTCGGCGTGGTGTTTGTTGCGCCGACACTGATCTATCTGGCTTTGCAGGTGCACCAGAATACGCGGCAGCTGCGGGCAACCGCGCGCTATCAGTTCGTCGAGGCGACGGGCTTGATGAACACACTCACCGCCGGCGACAAGGCCACCGCTTCCGTGTTCCGGCGCGGGCTTTCAGATCCCGACGCGCTCGATCCAGACGAACGCATGCAATTCATGATTTTTGTCGGCCATTTCTTCGCCATCTACTGCGCGCTGTTCGAGGCGCATGGGGATGGCAGCCTGTCGAAGACGCAATGGTATGCGATCCGCAAGGACCTGCTTTCCCTGATCGCTTCACCCGGCGGGCGCGCCAATTGGGAGAATTTCGGACGCCACGGCCTGCCGCCGAGTTTTGTCACCTTTATCGACGAGCTGATCGCCTCGGGCGAGGCCAGTTACGATCTGGACAGGCTGTAGGAAGGCACAATGATGATCCTCGCCCGCATTTCCACGGCCATCCGTGAGCAGAACTGGTTCGCCGTCGTGCTGGAATTCGTCATCGTGATCGCTGGTGTGGTGATCGGTTTCCAGGTCACCGCGTGGAATGAAGCTCGCGCGGAACGCTCTCAGGAAACGGACCTTCTCCTGCGCCTCCACAATGACGTCATCGTTCTGTAGGCGGGCCGGTCCGAGGTGTTTGATAACCACTGGATGCCAATAAATCTGGCCTTGAGTTCAGCGCGCCCGATTGCCTTCGGTCTCACAGGTCGGAGCACTCTGACGGAGGAGGAATGTGAAGCGCTGGCCATGCATGCTTTCATCATCCCGCCGCCCGTTGCCCTGCCGACGCTCGAGGAATTGCTGGCTGCGGGCCGGATTGAAGTCATCTCCGACCCCGATATCCGCAGCGCTGCCGGATATTATGATCAGCGCCGTGCTTTTCGGGCGAGCGTGGATGAGCGCGCCTTGGCCGTCATCCGGCCCTTGTCGCATGCGCACCCGGATCTGATACGCAGCCGCTTGGTCCCCGAACCCTCACAGTCGACCTCCCCCGAGGACGGTTTTGACCGGACCTTTGAATGTGACCCACAAACCATGCCGCAGCACGAAGGTTTCCTCGCCATGCTGACGACCAATGTCGTCGCCTTCCGGGACATTGTGACATCCCGTCGCGTTCTCGACGGTGATCTCGAAGTCCTGCACGCCGCCCTCGATCGACGACTTGGCATCTCGCATGAAGACAATGAGGCCGCGCCATGATCCTCGCCCGTATCACCCAGGCCCTGCGTGACCAGAACTGGCTCGCTGTTTCGCTGGAATTCATCATCGTCATCCTCGGTGTCGTGATCGGTTTCCAGGTGACGCAATGGTCTTCAAGTCAGGCCGAGGCCGAGCGGCGGGCCGTGGCACTTGACCGTCTGCATGATGAAGTCGAGGACGCCGTCAGTGCCCTGCGATTGATGACGACCAATTATGACAGGCTCAACACCACCCGGACCGAGGTCATCGAACGCCTGATCGCCGGCGATCTGGAGGGTATCGGCTCCGATGCCGCTATCAGCAGCGTCACTTCGACCAGCCTGCTACCGGCCTTTTCGCCACGGCAAGGCGTCTACACCGAAATCATCAGCTC
>NZ_CAJQOO010000023.1 GCF_905480005.1 uncultured Maricaulis sp. | reverse complement strand
CGATCATCCGACAGCCGAAACCGCGATCTCGCCCGATACCTGGACTGGTACAACACCGCCCGGCCGCACTATGCTCTCTCGCGACAGCCGCCAGCGACAAGGCTCAGCCAGCTGAACAACGTCTTGAGAAACGACACCTAGCCCGCCTGGGATTTCAGCGCATTTCGGCGGAAGAGCATAATGATGAGATAAGCGATCAGCCCAAGGTCGAGGACATTTGTGATCGTGTCCGACACGGATCCGATCGTGATGCCGTAGATGAGCCCGGGGGCCGAGGATGTGAAGACAAACCACATGTAGGCGTGAAGCGCGGCACTGGCGAAGTAGATCATCGTCGCCAGTGCCAGCCTGTACCGCCAGACCAATAGGGTCGCAATCACATAGCCGGACAGATAAATGCTCCATCCGATGAACACCCCTGGCGACACCTCGGAGGCATAGGTCAGGAATTCGACCCCCGGCTCCATCAATCCAGCCCGGACCGCCAGGGCAATCATCAACCAGCCCAAAGAGTAAACGATCCGGATCGCCGCGAGAATCATCACGACCCGTATACTCATCGAGGTCGCCAGACCGGCTTGCTTGCTCATGTCGACCGGCGCCTTTCTCCGGAATCCAATCATTGTCCGCAGTCCCGGTGGCTCAAGGAACCCGCAGCGCCATGTTTGACACCGGGGTCAGAAATATCGCCGACAATGTCAATCGGGATTCGGTGAGTTTGCGTTTTCTGGAGCGCGCCAGGCAGGCATGCCCGCACGCCAGCCGCATACGCCCTCTCCCTTCATCATGTGCCGAAGCAGAAGGATCATGGCGAGACAGGCGATAAGCCCCAGATCGATGGTATTGGTGATCATGTCGAGAATGGTGACCAGGGTAACGCCGTAAACCAGCGTCAGGGCGAAGGATGTAAAGGCGAACCATAGGCATGAATTCAAGATATAACTGAGGACGTAGACCGTCATCGCCAGCCGCAGCCTGGACTGCCAGAGCAATAGGGAGGCGAACGCATAGCCGGAAGCATACACACCCCATCCGACGAACAGCCAGAGCGACGCCTGGGACGCATAGGTCAGAACTTCAAGCCCTGGCCCCATCACTCCGGCTCGCACCAGGACGGCAATGATCAACCAACCGAACGCATAGACCGTCCGCACCGTCGCCAAGACCGCCACGGCTTTGATACTTGTCCACTTCACCTGCTGTTCTTCCTTGCCCATGCGATCCCGGCCGCCCTCGCCGCTTCCCAGTTCTTGCCCACAACCCATGTGATCCGCGCGACGCGGAGATCACTGAATGACACCGGTGTCATTAGTGTGAGCGATAAAGTCAATTGGGTTGGCTGTGCCTGCATAATCTATGACGCCTCATGGCAGACACGCTCCAAGCCGATACGTCGCGCCGAGGCCCCTTTTGGCGTTGGCCCGACGGCTCGGCAGGACACCTTCCGCGTGGCACGGTCGAGGCCGGCAATCGGCGCCCTTTTCCTGACCGGCATTCTGAGGGAAACTGGCAGGAGCAACCCCGGTCGACGGGCGCGAGAACAGCAGGACAAGATGAGCACTCCATCCCCAGCCCAGCCGCATCCGGTCGGGAATGACCGCAAACTGTCTGACTGTGTCAGCCGGGAAGACCTGCGTGCACTGTCCCGAACGACGAATTGGCAGGGCATGCTCATGCTGGGCGGCAATGTCGCGCTGCTGGCCGCCGCTTTCGCGCTGGCCATCATCTGGCCCAACCCGCTGACCTTTCTGGCCGCCATACTGATCATCGCCGGCCGTCAGCTGGGCCTCTCCATCGTGCTGCATGACAGCGCCCACAAGGCACTCTTCCGCACGCCCCGGCTCAATGAATTCGCCGGCCAGTGGATCGGCGGAGCGGCGGTCGATGTGCCGCTGCAGCTTTATCGCGACTACCACCTCAACCATCACCGACATGCCGGCACGGACAAGGACCCGGACCAGGGTCTGGTGAAGTCCTATCCGGTGACACGTGACAGCCTGCGCCGCAAATTCACGCGCGACCTCACCGGCCAGACCGCGGTCCGTGACCTGGTCATGGCCTGGCGCAAGCCGGACTGGCGCGCCAAACTGCCCTTCCTCACCTTCCAGCTCGTGCTGGTCGCATCCCTCGCCGCGGCGGGTGCAGTCTGGGCCTGCGCCCTCTGGTGGGTGGCCCGGATTTTTGTCTATCCGGCGATCATGCGGCTGAGGAATATCGGCGAACACGGCGTCGCCACCGACCGCTACAATACCGAGCCGCGCCTCAATACCCACACCACGGTGGCGCGCTGGTTCGAACGCCTCCTGGTGGCGCCCAACAACGTCAATTACCACCTGGAACACCACATGTTCGCCGCCGTCCCGCCCTACAATCTGCGCCGGCTGCACCGCCTGCTGGCGTCGCGCGGCTATTATGACGGCTATGCCTGCATCACGCGCGGCTATCCGGCGATGCTGGCCAAGGCGGTGCGGCCGGAGACGCAGAAGGCTGCCTGAGGCGTCTTGTCGCCTCGCATCGGTCGCACCAGCCTGTAATCAATAGGTGTGGCGGAAACCGGAAGGAGCACGGTCGTGACGCGGACAAGAACAACCGCAGCCCGCCGGTTCCGAAGTGACGGCCCAGCCTGCTTCGAGACACGAAGCCTGTCCCGCGATTTCGGAGAAGGCCCGACACGCGTCCGGGCGCTGCGGGGTGTCGATCTTACAATCCCGGCCGGTGAGGTCATCGTCCTGCTGGGGGCGTCCGGATCAGGCAAGTCCACCCTGCTCAACATTCTCGGTGGCCTGGACCGCGCGACCGATGGTGATTTCAAGTTCCGCGGGCGCGACATGACCCAGATCAGCGAGACCGAGCTGACCCGGTTCAGGCGAGACCATGTCGGCTTCGTGTTCCAGTTCTACAATCTCATGCCCAGTCTCACCGCACAGGAAAATGTGGAGCTGGTCACCGAGATCGCGACCCACCCCATGCCGGCACGCGACGCGCTGGGCCTGGTCGATCTGACCGACCGCGCCGATCACTTTCCCTCGGAAATGTCAGGCGGCGAACAACAGCGCGTGGCAATCGCCCGCGCGATCGCCAAGCGTCCGGAAGTCATGCTGTGTGACGAACCAACGGGCGCGCTGGACAGCGCAACCGGCGTGCGGGTGTTGCAAGCCCTGAAGCGGGTCAACCGGGAGCTGGGATCCACCGTCCTGCTCATCACCCACAATGCCGGCGTGGCCGCCATGGCCGACCGCGTCATCACACTGGCTGATGGCCAGGTGCGCGAAGAACGGGTCAATGACGACCCGATCGACCCGGAAGCCCTGACCTGGTGAGCCGCGGCCGCCGGGATATGGCCGCCGCTCTGCCGGCACGGCTGGACCGCAAGATGGTGCGGGACTTGTGGGCAATCCGCCTCCAGGCCCTGGCCATCGCGCTTGTGGTGGCCGCCGGCGTCGCCGTCCATGTCGTGGCCGCCGGCATGCTGGACAGTCTGCAGGAAACCCGGGACGCCTATTATGATCGATACCGGTTCGCCGATGTCTGGGCCCCCGTCGTGCGGGCGCCCGACAGTGCCGCGGAGACGCTGCGGGACATTCCGGGAATCGCCAGTGTCCAGACCCGGGTACGCGAGGCCGCCCTGTTCAATATGCCCGGCCTGTCTGCCCCCGCCACCGGGGTCATGCTGTCTCTGCCGGAAGCCGGGCTGGCTGCCGTCAACCGGATCCATCTGACCGCGGGTCGCCGCCCCGCGACCGGCGAGCGCGACGCGATCGTGCTGCTGGACAGTTTCGCCCGCGCTCACACTCTGTCCATCGGCGACACGGTCACGGCAACCGTCCGCGGAGGACGCGAACAATTCCGCGTGGTCGGCACCGCCCTGTCACCGGAATATGTGTATGCCATCGCGCCCGGTCAGCTCGTGCCGGATCCGCGCCTGTTCGGCGTCGCCTGGATGGGCCGTGACGCTCTGGAACAGGCTGCCGACGCGACCGGCGCCTTCACCGAGATCGCCTTCACGCTGCAGCCCGGCGCCAGCGAGCCGGCGATCCTCGATGCACTGGACCGGCAACTTGCCCCCTGGGGGGCGCCCGGAGCCTATGGCCGCGACGACCACTTTTCCGACGCCTTTGTCTCGAGCGAGATCAACCAGCTGGACACGATGGCGTCCTTGCTGCCGCCGGTCTTTCTGATCGTGGCCGCCTTTCTGGTGAATGTTGTGCTGACCCGGTTGATCGCAATGGAGCGCGCCCAGATCGGCCTGCTGAAGGCTTTCGGCTACAGCTCACGCGCGGTCATCACCCACTACGCCAAATTTGCCTTGGTGATCGGGTTTGTCGGTCTGGCACTGGGCCTGGGCGGCGGGGTGTGGCTGGGCCGCCTGATGGCGGCCATGTACATAGAATACTATCACTTTCCCTTCCTGCTCTTCGACCTGCCTGCGTCCATCTACGCCTCGTCCGTGATCGTCACCCTGACTGCCGTCGGCGGCGGAGCCGTCCTGGCCGGCCTGCGTACTGCGCGACTGTCTCCGGCCGAAGCAATGCGTCCCTCCCAGCCGCCGGACTATTCCCGGGCGCTTGGCGCCACCCTGGCGCGCTGGCGGCGTTTCGACCAGCAATCGCGCATGATCCTGCGCCATGTCCTGCGCTGGCCGGCGCGCGCGGCCTTCACCCTCGCGGGGATCACCGTGTCCGGCGCGCTGCTGGTCTCGTCCATGTACTTCCTCGACGCCATGGACGCGATGATCGACGCCCATTTCAACCTCGCCAATCGGCAGGATGTTTCGGTGACGCTGGTCGAGCCCCGTTCACGGGCGGCCCTGCACGAGATTGCACGACTTCCGGGGGTTCTCGCGGCCGAGCCGGTACGCCATGCACCGGCGCGACTGCGCTTTGGCGGACATGAGGAACGCATCGCCCTGACCGGGTCACCGCAAGACGCAACGCTGTCCCGCCTGATCGACTCGGACGGTTTGCCGGTCATGCCACCGCCGGGCGGACTGGTTCTCTCGCGCGATATCGCCACACCCCTGGGCCTGCGCCCCGGCAATTGGGTCGAGGTGGAGATCACCGAGGGTCACCGCCCCGTCCTCTACCTGCCTGTCAGCAATGTCGTCACCACACTGATCGGATCCGGTGCCGTGATCGATATCAATGATCTCAATGCCCTGATGGGCGAGAGCGACATGATCACCGGTGCTGTTCTCCGGATCGATCCGGATCGGGCCGATGCCCTCTACACAGCCCTGAAAGAAGCCCCGGGGGTTGCGGAAGTCGGGTTGCAGAACGAGGCCCGGCGCCGCTTCCAGGAGATCATGGATGAGGTCATTGGCGCATCAATCTTCATCTATACCGTTTTCGCCGGGCTGATCGCAGTCGGGGTGGTCTATAACAGTGTGCGCATCGCCTTTTCCGAGCGCGAGCATGAACTCGCCGTGCTGCGCGTCCTCGGATTCAGTCGCGGTGAAGTCGCTTATGTCCTGCTCGGTGAAATCGCGCTTTTGACCTTGCTCGCCCTGCCTCTGGGTGCCGCACTGGGCGCTGGCCTGTCCTGGTATTTCTCCCAGGCCATGAGCTCGGACCTGTTTCGCCTGCCCTTTATCATCGACCCAAGCACCTTCGGCTATTCGGCCCTTGTCGTCGTGGTTGTCGCCCTGTCCTCAGGCCTGATGGTCCGGGCTCGACTCAACCGGCTCGACATGGTCGCCGCTCTGAAAACGGGAGATTAGGAAACCGTCATGACGCTTCGCTTCCGAACCGTATTCTGGACCGCCGCCGCCCTGGCGGTGCTGTCCACCATCATCTGGAGTTTCTGGCCGGAGCCGGTCCGCGTTGATACGGCACGGGCCGCAATCGGCCCGATGACCGTTGAGATCCGGGATGAGGGCCGGACCCGGATCCGCGATGTCTATGCCATTGCCGCGCCGGTCTCCGGCCGTCTCCTGCGCCTTGACCTTGAAGCGGGAGACCGGATCGAGACCGGAGATGTCCTGGCCCGCATCCTGCCGTCCGAACCCTCCATTCTGGACACGCGCAGCCAGGGCGAAGCGGAGGCTGCGATCCACCTGGCCGAAGCGGCCCTGTCGGCGGCCCGTGCCGAGGCCCAGACTGCCGCGTCCGTGCTTGATCTCGCCCGTGAGGACCACACCCGAATTGACCGATTGCGCGCGACCGGGATCGCCTCGCAGGCCCAGCTTGACCGGGCCGCCGCAGACCTGCGCGGCGCCGAAGCCGCGGCCAACCGGGCCCAGGCGGCCATCCGCATGCGCGAGGCCGAGATCGAAGCAGCCCGCATCCATCTGCACGGCGCCGGGTCCGACGCACAGACCAGTGCGATTTTCGACATTCGCTCGCCGATCAATGGCGTCGTCCTCCAGGTCAGTCGGGAAAGCGAGGGCCCGGTCGCCGCCGGCGCGCCTTTGCTGGAGATCGGCGATCTGGCCGGACTCGAGATTGTCGCCGAATTCCTGTCGGCCGATGCGGTGCAGACCGGGCCGGGCGATTCAGCCAGCATCACCGGCTGGCGGCGCGATGCCCCGCCTCTCCCCGCGCGCGTGCGCCGCGTTGAACCCTATGGTTTCGAACAATTTTCCCCGCTGGGCGTGGAAGAACAACGGGTCAATATCGTGCTGGACTTCACCGGCTCACCGGACGATTGGGGCGCCCTGGGTCATGGCTATCGGGTCGAGGCCGCGATCACGATCTGGCAGCGCGATGACGCCTTGCAAATCCCTGTTGCCGCCCTCTTCCGCCATGAGCGGGAATGGGCCGTGTACCGCATCGAGACCGGTCGCGCCCGCCTGACCCCGGTCGTGATCGGCCAGGATAATGGTATCCAGGCCGAAGTCCTTGAGGGCCTGTCCGCGGGCGCTAGTGTCGTCCTCTATCCGGGCGAAGAGGTTACCGACGGCGTCGGGGTGCGAGAACGGGCCGTGAGCGAATAGAGGTCTGGCGGGAGGCCACGCGCCAACGCGTAAGCGGTGCAGGCCACCGCCGGAAATCACTCCCCCGCGGGATAGAACGCCGCCTGCATCGCCCGCTGGGTCAGCGGCTGGAGCTCCGGCATGCCGGCCCCGGCATTGCGCTGGACCATGCCGACAAAGACGATGTCATGCGCGGGGTCGGCCCAGAACCAGGTCATGGCCCGGCCATCCCAGAGATAGGTCCCCTCGCCCACGGCAACGCCGCCACGCTCCGGGTCCGTGACCACCACGCCATTATAGCCGTATTGATAACCCGGCCGTATCTGCTGGAAACCGATCCCGAACCCGCCAGCCGCGACCGCTTCGCTGAGTTGATTGGTCATGATTGTCGTGACCGAGTCCGCTTCCAGGACCCGCTTGCCACCCAGCGCTCCGCGCTGCAGCAACATGCGGCCGAAACGCAGATAATCATCCGCTGTCGAGAACAGGCCGCCACCGCCCCAGGCAAAGTCCGGCAGGGTGAATGGATCAAGGAAGAGCGCGTCGGACGGGTTTTCAACCTGGAGCCGACCGTCGCGCCAATCATAATTCGTGGCGAGCCGGCCTGCTTCGGCCGGATCGACGGAGAAACCGGTATCCGGCATGCCCAGCGGCGTGAAGATATGATCACGCATGTAATCCGCCAGGCTCTGCCCGCTCAGCCGCTCGATAATAATGCCCTGCAAATCCATCGACAGCGAATAGCGCCACGTACTGCCCGGCTCGGCATGCAGCGGCAGGGTGGACAGGCTTTCAAGGAAGGCCTCGGGCGTCGGCGACGACCACAGCTCGGCCGCGCGATAACGATCATCCACCCACCCGTCCTGAAAACCATAGGAAAAGCCCGCCGTATGGGTCATCAGCTGGGCCATGGTCGGCGCGCGGACCGGCGGTGTGATGATCGGCTCGCCGTCCTCATCAAGGCCCCGGAACACGCCAATATTCGCCAGCTCGGGCAGGAAGACTGTAACCGGGTCATCAGGGTGCCACAGACCTCTCTCGAACAGCTGCATCATCGCCACGGCGGTTACCGGCTTGGTCATGGAATAGATGCGGACAATGGTGTCCGGCTGCATCGGCGCGCCGCTTTCAAGGTCGCGAACGCCCTGCCCCCAGCGCCCGACAAGGGCGTCGCCCTGCCAGACTGTGACGGCGGCACCGGCGAGTTCGCCGTCGTCAATCAGGGGCTGAAGCGCCTCGGCAACCGGTTCGATGACGCGTGGCGCGACTGTCTCGGAACTTCCCCCGCAAGCGGCCAGCACAAGCGTCGCCATTCCCGCCAATATCCGCATGCCAGTCTCCCGGTTTGTCCTTGATGGGTGGAAAGCCTGTCACAGACCGTTGTTAGCGCCAACAAAATGATACGGGGCAGACGACTACCCACGGCATCGGGGGCTGCCGAACCGTCACGCAAAGGCTGCGGGAAAGGCGGTCTCAGTCAGCGAGCGATCGTAGCGCATCGGTGTCCGCGCTATAGAGATACCAGGCTGACCCCTCGACGCCGCGCGCGCGCACGACGAAATGCGCCAGCGCATCATCCCAACTCCAGAGGTCAATCCGGTCGCCTTCCAGATGCGCGGCAACCCTGCTCTGAATTTCGGCAAAGCGCTCATCGAGATAATAGCGTACCGGCAAGGGATCCCGCCATTCCACGCCAATGGCACGGCCGGTATTGGGGTCCATAAGGAAACCGTTGAAGGCTTCCCAACGACCCCGAAGTCCGATTTGCGCGCCCTCGTCGACCAAGCCCTCAAGCACTACCTGCGAGACCTCGCCGGTGCGGACATCATGAATATGGATCGAAACCTCGTCTTCATGGGGAATGGCCGCGAAGACAATGCCGCTTCCATCGCGAAGCAGCCCACCGAGCCCGCGTTTCTGGACGGTCCAATGTGACTGATAGGTATCCGGCCAAACGGCGGGATCGCCCAAGGTGATAATACCAGGCGTCAAAATTTCCCGGCCATTCCCGCTAAACCAGAACATCCGCGCAGCGGATCCGGCATAGCTAACCTCAACAACTCCCATCGCGTCGAGATTGGCGGCCGAGTCTACACCGGTCGCAACGTCATGCGGGTCGACATCATCCGGCAAGTCCAGCCATTGCTGATGCTCATAAATCGGAATCCCGAACCGTGCGGTCACGGAGGGTTCGCGAAAATACCCTGTTCCATCATCGACGCCGAATTCATTGGCTTCGAAATTGTAATTGGGACGGTCTATAAGCCTGGCCTCCCGGATCAGGACACGGTCAGGATCGCCCGAAATCAGGGATTCAAGCTGCCAGGCCGCTGGCCATTCAGCGATCAGGTCACCGTCAGTCGACAGGATAACGGAGCGCCGGAACTCGCCGACCCGCCGCACCCGGATGACACGCGCTTCGCTCCAGACATCCAGCAGAATTTCGTCGTCATTCAACCAGGTGACATTGCCGAACCAGCGCGCATTCTCCACCACGCTTGGTCCGTTGCTGTAGCTCGAGACCCGGAAACGCCGATCGAGATCAAGCTCGGTGAGCGCGATGCGACGAAGCGCGCTCAGGGGGGCATCCGTAGGGCCGATCAGCAATTCGGGCACGTCCGAGTGCATGACGATTGCGATACGCTCCCCATCCGCCGAAAGCGCCGCACTCGCAGGTCCGTAAGCCGGCTCGCCTGCCCGGGCCATCGCGCCAAGCGCCCAAGCCAGCACCGTCAAGACCACAATCCCGACTCGCATTTTCACCCCCTCGAACGCGATAATCTAAAGCGGAATATTATCGTGCTTCTTCCACGGGTTTTCCGCCTTCTTGTTCTTAAGCGTGCAAAGCGCCGATATCAATCTTTTGCGCGTGTTGTGCGGCATGATGACGTCGTCGATATAGCCGCGACCGGCGGCCACGAAGGGGTTGGCGAAGCGGTCTTCGTATTCCTTCGCGTGGGCGGCCATCTTGTCGGGGTCTGCGGCGTCCTTGCGGTGGATGATCTCGGCGGCGCCCTTGGCGCCCATCACGGCGATCTCGGCGGTTGGCCAGGCGTAGTTGACGTCGCCCCGCAGATGTTTCGAGCTCATCACGTCATAGGCGCCGCCATAGGCCTTGCGGGTGATGACGGTGAGCTTGGGCACGGTCGCCTCGGCATAGGCAAACAGCAGTTTGGCGCCGTGCTTGATCAGGCCGCCATATTCCTGCTTGGTGCCGGGCAGAAAGCCGGGCACGTCGACGAAGGTAACGATCGGGATGTTGAAGGCGTCGCAAAAGCGCACGAAGCGACCGGCCTTGCGGCTGGCATCGCTGTCGAGCACACCGGCCAGCGACATCGGCTGATTGGCGACAAAGCCGACCGGCTGACCGTCGAGACGGCCGAAACCGGTGACGATATTGGCGGCATAGTCCGGCGCGATCTCGAAGAAATCGCCCTCATCCGCCACCTTCTCGATCAATTCCTTGATGTCATAGGGCTTGTTCGGGTTGGACGGGACCAGCGTGTCGAGGCTGGGCTCCTGACGGTCAGCCACATCATGGCTGGGACGCTTGGGCGGGGTTTCGCGATTGGACAGCGGCAGGAAGTCGATCAGGCGACGCAGCTGGACCAGGGCCTCGATATCATTCTCGAAGGCGCCATCGGCAACGCCGGACTTCTTGGCATGGACGGAGGCGCCGCCCAGCTCCTCATGCGTGACCGTCTCATTGGTGACGGTCTTCACCACGTCGGGGCCGGTCACATACATGTAGGACGTGTCCTTCACCATGAAGATGAAGTCCGTGATGGCGGGCGAATAGACATCACCGCCGGCACACGGCCCCATGATCATGGAGATTTGCGGCACGACTCCAGACGCCAGTGTGTTCTGCAGGAAAATGTCGGCATATCCCCCCAGCGAGGCGACACCTTCCTGGATCCGGGCACCGCCGGCATCGAAAATCCCGATCACCGGAGCGCCATTCTGGATGGCGGCCTTCTGGATCTTGACGATTTTCTGGGCGTGGGTCTCTGACAGCGACCCGCCAAAAACGGTGAAGTCCTTGGAAAAAAGATAGACCAGGCGGCCATTGATCGTGCCATGGCCGGTGACAACGCCATCGCCGGGGATTTTCTTCTCGGCCATGCCGAAATCGACGCAGCGATGCTCGACGAACATGTCCCACTCCTCGAAGGAACCGTCATCCAGCAGGAGTTCAATCCGCTCGCGCGCCGAAAGCTTGCCCTTGGTGTGCTGCGCGGCGATCCGCTTCTCACCACCGCCCATGCGAGCCGCAGCCCGCTTGGCTTCGAGCTGTTCGATCACGTCTTTCATGGCCAATCCTTCCCCCGTCGGGATTCTTGTTATGCGCCAGATAGCAGACCCGCGAACGCTTGCGCAATCAAGCCGGTGCGCCAGTCACAGGCCGCGCGGCGTGTGGTTTGCAGCTCAACGGGCAGAACCGGATCGGGGACTGACGCATGGGCGGCCACAATATGCAGACCGAGATTGTGAGCATTGACGGGCTTGGCGCGTCGGAATGCGAGGCCTGGAACGCGTTTCGCGCCAACACGCCATCCCTCCGTTCGCCCTATTTCACCACCGAATTCACTCGGGCTGTCGCTCGCACCCGCCCCGATACGCGCATCGCGATTCTGCACCGAAACGGGACAATTGCCGGATTTCTGCCGCTCCATCTGTCCCGTTCGGGTGTTGCCCGTCCAATCGGTGGCCCGCTCGGTGACCATCACGGACTGATCACCGACACGCCGGATCTGGATGTCGAGGCCGCGCTGGCCGGGACCGGGTTCGGGGTTTTCAATTTCCACGGCGCCCTCGCCGAACAGGCCAGCTTCGCCCGCGCCGGCACACACGCGCCGGAGACCTCCTGCGTCTCGGACCTGTCGGCCGGATATGACAGCTTCCTGGAAGATTGCGCCCGCGAAGATGCCAAGGCGATGCGCAATATCCGCGCTCGACAGCGCAAGCTGGCCGAGATGGGTGATGATGTCGTCTTCCGCCTGGACGATCGTCGTCCCGAAGCCTTGCGCGCCGTCATCGAGACCAAGCGCGCGCGATACCGGCGCACTGGAGCGCTTGATGTCTTTGTCGCCAGCTGGGCCCGGCAATTGATCGAGGACCTTTTCGACACCGACACACCGCAATTTGCCGGCCTGCTGTCCACGGTGGAGATCAAGGGCGAACTCGCGGCCGCGCATTTCGGCATGCGCTCGGATCGCGCCCTGCACTACTGGTTCCCGGTCTACTGGCCCGAATTCTCCAAGCTGGGCCCGGGCTTGACACTTTATCTCGAAATCGCGCGCTTCCTGGAAGCTCGCGGGGTTACGGAGATCCATCTCGGGCCAGGCGATTATGACTTCAAGCGCCGCCTCTCCAATGCCGGTTTCGAGGTGATCGGGGGGCGGCTGGAGCGGCCCTCATTCGCGCATGCCCTTGTTCGGACCGGTGAGCTTGTCGACCGCACCGCCCAGGCCCTGCCGCTCGGACGGGTTTCCAACTGGCCTGGCAAAGCCTTCCGCCGCCTCGACAAGTGGGCGGCCGTGCACGCGTTCTAGGAGGCAGATTGCGATGACCTCATTTTTCTCGCCCGACGGCACGATCGACTCGCCCCTGCAGGCACTCGGCTTTGCACTCGCGATCGGGCTCGCGCTCGCCATCACCGTGAAGATCCTCTGGCGCGGTGTTGCCCAGATCGGCCTGGTCGGGATGATCCGCCAGAGCTTCAACCTCGACATGCTGGCTCTGTTCGCGCTGCTGCAGCTCGCCGCCCTCAACCTGTTCGATCATTCGGTTCGCCCCCTGGTTGGCGTGTTCCGGCCGGAGGTTGGTGATGGTGGTCTGATCGAGAATCTCACCATCCTGCTGATGCTCTTCCCCGTGATACTGGCGGCGGAGCGCATCCGGCAACGCAATCGGGACACAGCCTTCGGCGGCGTCAGCCTGGCCATAACCGCGCTGATCCTGGTCCTCGCCTTCGGCGAAGAGGTGAGCTGGGGGCAGCACTGGCTTGGCTTTACCCCGCCAGAAGCGGTGATGCGGACGAATCTCCAGGAAGAGTTCAACCTGCACAACTACATCCCGCCCTCGACCATGGAAGCGCTCTATTACGCGCTGGGACTTGGCCTTCTGGTGCTGGCCGCGCGGCTCGGCTCCGTCGTTGAAGCGCGTCGGGGCGACCGTGTCCTGATGCCCCTGCGCGCCCTGCTCGTCCTGAGCGGCGTTCTGATGTGTCACGATATCTTCCAGGAATTGGCGGAACTGGCGGTTATCGTCACCGGCTTCCTGATCTGGAACCGGCTTGATGAAGGGCGTCTGCGCTTCCGCGAAGGACCGCTGCGAACCCTCGCTGCTATCTAGCTGCCCAGACCAGCGCACGCGCCTCGATTTCACCAACGAGAGCAGACTTGGCTGACTGGTATTGCTGCCCCCCCAGGCCAGCTCGCCGGGACAGCGCCAGCTTGTGCTCGCCATAGCGCGCGGCCTCATCCGGATGGGTTCGCAGATAGTCGCGAAAGACGAGATGGCGGCGGAAGTCATCGCTATCGCGCTGATAGGCGTGGATATGGACGAGCCGCGTCCCGTCCGCCGCGTCACGCCTGAAATAGCGACGACCGGGCAAGCCGTATTCGCCCTTCACCTGATAGTGCGCGTCCCGCATGCCGACATTGCGGGCGTCGAGCGCGTCCAGATCGTCCGTGCCAACCAGAATGTCGATGATGGGCTTGGCCGCCAGGCCCGGTACGGACGTGCTTCCGACATGCTCGATGCGCGCGGCGACGTCACCCAGCACAGAGCAAAGACGTTCACGCTCAAGCTCGAAGCGCTCGGGCCAGCGCGGATCCCAGTCGCGGACGGTAACCGTCATCGGACCTACTGGAACGGGTTCAGCTTTTTCAGGAAGTATTGCAGACCGCCGCGGTTTTCCTTGCGATCGAGTTCCTCCTGGGAGGTCAGGAATGTCGTCTGCACCACATAGCGCTCACCCTCGAAGGGCAGATGGCCGTGCCAGGAGTTGTCGGCGCGCAGGAAGGCAAAGACATAGCCGGCCAGCGGCGGGACTTCCTCGGTGAAGTCCTCGAAATCCTTCGGGCCATTGAGCACGCGGATGCAGCCGGCACCGGTCCCGTCCCACTCGGCATTGAGATAGGTCAGCATGGTGAGAATCTTCGACTTCGAATCATTGTGGATCGGACCGTCAGACAGCTGGGACACCTTGCGGACGGTGATCATTCGCGGCTTCTCGGTGAAGTCGACGCCAAACTTCTCGGTCAGGACCTGGGCCAGCTCGGCCGAATTGAGGTCTTCCATCAGACGCTTGAACTCGCCGCTGGATTCCAGCTTGGACAGCGGCAGATAGCCTGGCTTGTCGATCGCGGGGTAATCCCGGCGCACATCGCCCGCCTCGTCCGCGCTGAGAGCGCCGTCCGCGACGAAATAACTATACGGCTGCGTCCGCAGGTTCGCGTTTCGCAGGGCGTCAAAATCCAGCAGGCCGCCGGGGCCGGTCTTGCCGCTTTGCGTGGTTGCCGTATCCGCCATGATCCGTCTCCGAAAACTGAGGCGCGCAGCCTACTCCACTGGCGCCCGGCATCAAGCCGCCGGCGCCGCGTCCAATGCGCGCAGGACGTCATGCATGACACGCAATTCCGTGCGCAACCGGGCCAGCCGGTCGGTCGCTTCATGGTCCTCGCCCCACTGGCTGATCTGGAAATGCTCATCAAGCGTGGACAGGACGAAGGCCTTCTCGCCATCAATCTCGCCGTCGAGCAGGGCGAGGCCAAGCAGCGCCGAACCGCACACTGCCGTCACATGCGCCAGGGTCGTCAGACGCCAGTTATCGCACTCACCGGCCCGCTGCATAACACGCTGAAGGGCCACCGGGTCCGGGTCAACCGGCATCACACCCGGGGCCGGCACGAAATGCGCGTCGAGCGCTGAACGGGCCCAGGCTATGATCGGATCCCAGGATGCCGCCTGGGCGGCTGCCAGCTCGGGCGGTTCCGGTGCGCGAAAGCAGACCAGATCCGTCGAGGCATATTTTGTCACCTCGGCGATCGTCGCGTCACGGGCATCCGGGATCAGGTCGATGGCGACGAAGCAGAGCCGGGTGGCTGGCATGGCCGGCGCATCGATGCGCTCGCCCTGGGCCGCCCACTCGCCAGCAACCAGCTCGGCCATCGCCCGGGTGGGCAAAGTCAGGCCCTGTTTGGCCGGCGACTTCACGGGACGGCCGTCGAGCAGTACCGCATAACCACCCTCCGCTTCAGTGATGCTGACTTCTTTGTAGAAGCGTTTGGGCAGCGAATTTTCGCGCGCCGGAATTTTCACGCCGGGCTTGGTTTCATAATTCTCGGTCACGCCTCAACTCCTGCAGCTTTGCCGGCCGCTTCGTCGCTCGTCACGCGCGCGGCGAAGGCATCCAGCTCGGCGTCCAGCGCCGCAAAATCATGATGGATGGAATGAGCGCCACCCGCCTCGATCTCGTCAGGCGTGTGGAAACCCCAGCTGACGCCCAGCGTATGGACACCGGCATTGCGGCCCATCTCCATGTCGAACCGGGTATCGCCGATCATCACCGCCTGAAAGGCATCGGTACCGGTTTCGCGCATGGCGTCCAGCACCATGCGCGGATGCGGCTTGCCGGCACCGCCATCAACGGTTTGCAAGGTATCGAAATAGCGGTGCAGATCATGATGACCAAAGACGATGTCCAGCCCGCGGCGCGCCTTGCCGGTCGCCACACCCATCAGCCAGCCCTCATCGGCGAGCCGCTCGATCGTCTCCCGGGCGCCGTCATAGAGTGGTTCCTGGAATCCGGCTTCAGCCCGGTGTTCGACGAAGGCTTCCTTGTAGAAGGTGGCCAGCTCGACCGCCTTGGCAGCCGGATAGTCCGGCGGCGCGAGGCGGGTGACCGCCTCGGTCAGCTCCAATCCGACAATGGTGCGGGTCCGATCATATTCGATCCCGCCCAGCCCGGCCCGACGAAAGGCCCGGTCCATGGCTGTCTGGATCACCTGGCGACTATCGACAATCGTGCCGTCAATATCCCAGATCGCAAGTTTCAGGGGTGTGCTCACGCCGCGAGGCTCCGTCTGCTTGGCCGCGACATAGGCGGCTGCGCGCGGCTTGGCAAGCAGGCCCCGCCTCATGCTAGCTATGCGTAACAGGCCAAGCGGAGCACGCCCTTTCATGACCTTGCCGGAAAACATCACCGAGACCGAACGCACAGCGCTGGACGCCGCCGCCTTCCGCCGGCTCGTGGCGCACCTTGATGCACACAAGGACGTTCAGAATATCGACCTCATGCTGCTGGCCGATTTCTGTCGTAACTGCCTGGGTGATTGGTGGCGCGAAGCGGCGGCCGAACGCGGCATCGACGTAACCCGGGACCAGGGCCGCGAACGCGTCTATGGCATGCCGCCGGCCGAGTGGAAGGCGCAATTCCAGACCGAGACCAGCCCGGAAAAGATCGCCGCCTTCAAGGCCAGACAGGCGGCCAAGGAGCCGTAGACGGAGTCTAGCCGGCGCCATCCTGGTCCGGCAGGGCGAGATATTGCACGGACTGCCCGACCACATCGATCCGCACGACACGCCCGCTCGCTTCATCGACATAGATGTCATTGGCCGGTGTTCCGCCGCGCTGCTCGATCCGAACAGCGTCAAAACGCCCTGCCGGCGTGTCGATGGAGACGATTTCCATGGCGGTCAGCGTGACGGCTTCATAGATATCCCGCATCGGGACCCACCAGTCGAAGCTGACCCTGTCGCCCGGTTCCATGTCCAGCACAGGCGCCAGCATGAAAAAGGCGCCCCGGACCATCGCGCCATCACGAACGGCATGATCGATCGGGGCAGACTGGGTGGCCTCCGCCGGACCATGCAGACTCCGCATACCGGTCACCTGACCCTCTGCGAACGCGGCGTCGACCAGATAATAGCGCGTACCGCTGTGATACCGCAGCCCGACATGCTCGGGCGTCAGGTCCTGAAGGTCGAGACGTGCGGAGAAGCTCTCATAATCGCTGCGCGAGACGATCATGGAGCGATCCCACAAATGCACGCCATCCTCGTCGGAATACCAGCCATAGCGCATGAAGCCGTCACGCTCGCCATCATTGAAGAGGCCGAGATTGAACCCGCCTTCGGCCAGTTCTGCGCGATTGACCCGATCGCCGATGGATTGACCCTCGGCTGATGCACTGCCTGCCAGTCCCAGAGCCAGCCCTGCGATCAGCGTTTGCATGAGATATGTTGCCATGATGCCCCCTGTCGCGCGCAGGACACCATTCGTGGGCAGCGCTGTCGACGCCGGACAGCGCGAATTGGCGAAGATGTGAAACGGCGTGATCGGTCCCGGCCCGCCTACGCCAGATCTTCCTCGATCATCGCCTCGTCGATCTCCTTCACCGAGAAGCCGAGCGTGTCATAGATCTTCTTCAGGGCGGGTGGCAGATCGGCCGTGAGGACCAGCGACTTGCCGCCGGGGCGCGGGACTTCCAGCCGGCGCGCATGCAGACAGAGGCGTCGGCCCAGATCCTCGGGTGCCGGCCTGTGGCAGGTATATTTCTTGTCGCCGAGGATGGCGGTGCCCATGGCGGCGAGATGGACACGAAGCTGGTGGGTCCGGCCGGTCACCGGGCGCAGGGCAACCCAGGACGCTTTCTGCCCGGCCTCGCCAATCACGATATATCGGGTCAGCGCATGCTGGGCGCCATCATCGCCATGACCGGCGGCGACCATGGTCTCGCGTTCACTGTCGACACCGACAGCGGCGGCCTTGCGCATGAACCCCTTGATCTCGCCCATTTTGGGCTTGGGCACGCCGATCGCGATCGCCCAATAGGTTTTGCGGGTCTTGTGCGACTGGAACGCCTTGGCGAGACGGGATGCCGCCTTCGGTCCCTTGCCGACGATGAGAATGCCCGAGGTATCCTTGTCGAGCCGGTGCACCAGGCGCGGCCGGTCGAGACCTTCGCCGAAAGCGTCCAGGAGGCCGTCGAGATGGCGCGTGGTCTTCGAGCCGCCCTGAACGGCCAGGCCAGCCGGCTTGTTGAAGGCGATCAGCTCGTCATCCTCATAGATGACAAGTGACTTCACATAGGCAACGTCCTGGTCGGACAGTGCGACCGATGGTGGACGCTCGCCCGGCTCGGGCAGAGGCGGAACCCGGATCTCCTGCCCCTCATGAACGCGGCTATCGCCCTTGACCCGGCCACCATCGACCCGGATCTGTCCCTTGCGGCACAGTTTCTGGACCATGATCGCCGAAACATGCGGGAAGCGGCGCTTGAACCAGCGGTCCACGCGTGAGCCATCCTCCGTGGCTTCCACCTTCAGGGTCTGAACACCACTCATGCGAAGCCCTTCCGCATAATCCAAAGCCCCACAAAGACAGCAGCCAGCGCCAGCATGACCGAACTCGCCGCATAACCGAAAGCCGGGAGCAGCGCCTTGCGCTCGAACATATTGGCAATCTCCAGCGAAAAGGCCGAGAAGGTGGTGAACCCACCAAGAAAGCCGACCGCGCCAAACAGGCGGATATATTGCTGGTCGGCGCGGTCGGTGGCAGCGAGCCAGCCAATCAGCAGGCCCATCATCAGACCGCCCGCAATATTGACCGCGAATGTTCCCCAGACCTGTTCCGGCCCGAACCAGCGAAAGGTCAGACGACCGACCTGGTAGCGCGAGATGGCACCGAGTGCACCGCCGGCGCCGACAAGAAGATAATTGATCATTCCGGCTCGATAGGGTCATGCGACCCGCTTGGCAAGCATCGACACCGGTCGTTCCGGCGCATTAACGCCACCCTAACCAATCCTTAATTTCATTTCATGTGGCGTAACCTATGCATTATTGCAATGGTGACTTGGCGAAATGTCGATTGTCTGAGCCCGCTAAGTCCTTATTTACCATCGTGCGAACCGGGAAGGCCCGGTCCGCCAAGAAGATAAGGATCTCCCTCATGACGAACCGTATTTCGAACTCCCTCTCGGCCGTTATCAACGTGCTTTTCGTGGCCGGTGTGTTTGGTGCCATGACGATTGCCCTGACCGGCACTCTTGCCTAGGTCGAACCTCCCCCAAAAGGGTTCAACCGAAGCGGCATCCGATCGGCACCAGCGACACGCCTCACAGCTCGCCGCCCCGATCGCACCCGACCTCAACCGAAAGCGGCAGTCTCCCCCAAGGACTGCCGCTTTTGTTTTGTCCTGATGCCTTGGATACGCCACATGCCACGCTAGACTGCCCCCAGTTTCAGGGAGTCGCCTCATGTCCGTATTCATACTGGCCGCCATGCTTGTCCTGCAGGATGCCGACGCCCAGCCACCGATTGACGATGCGGCACCGACGCCAGAGCTGGAGGTCACGGACGACGCGCAGCCCGCACTGCCGACCGATGCGCCGACCCTGATTGCAGAATTTGATGCCGCCTATGAGCAATGGGGCGACCTCGTCGCCGAGATGGCCGCGCGCAAAGCCCGCGACCGGTATATCCGGCAATTGCTCCTGTCACGTATTTCCCGTACCGATCTCGACGCCGGAGCGCGCCCGGAGATTATCGCGGAAACAACGGATACCTTCGACGCCATCGACGGCGACAACACCGAATGGGCGATCGGCCTGCTCGATCAATATGACTTCGCAGCGCTCAATGCGGCGATGCCATCGCTGGCCAGCGACATCGCCGCACTGGTCCAGCACGGCGACCTCACAGCCCAACAACGATTGCTGACTCTCGTGGAACCGCTCGCACTTGCCGGTGAGTTCAACGGGCAGCGCTATGCCCTGCTCTACGATCGGGTGGCCGTGGCGGAGGGGCGACCACAACGTTACGGGTCGCAATTTCGCTGCGAAGACGGCGAACAGGTCTATCCGCCGCTGGAGGATCCAGAATCGGTCGATGCGATGAGAGCCGAGCTCGGCATGGAACCACTCGCCGCGTATCGCGAAACCAGTACGGAGTTTTACGGCTCCAGCTGTTCGCGCTAGCCTTCAGTCTTTCGCACGCAGGCTCAGAACCAGCATGAGCGCCACCGATACGACCGCGAGCACCGCACCAATACCGAGGAGCGGCCCGACGGTCTCCTCATCGGCCAGCTGGCGATACATCAGATAGAGCGACGGGATCATCACCAGAACGGCGATGTGGTGCAGGGCGAGCTGGGCCCAGGCAAGCAATCCGCTGCCCAGCTGGAAGACCCGGTACAAAATCGCCCAGAGGATGGGCAGGACGCCGGCCAGCAGCATCATGTGGGCATGGGTTGGCATCTGGGCGTGATCGCCTGTCCGCCCCATATGCTCGCCCAGCAACATGCCGATGATGAGCCAGATCAGGCCGAGCGTCAGGTGAATGCGTTCCGGTTTCATGTGAACTCCCCCCAGAGTTGGTACACCGGGCAGGATTTGTCTTTCCCGGCCACATGGCAAGCGACAGATTATGAGCGCCGCTGCGCCCTGACCTGCCGCCAGCGCGCCAGCCGCTCGCCGATCGCCGCTTCGCGGCCATTGTCCGTCGGTTCGTAGAAGACCGGGCGGTCGGGCATGTCATCCGGGAAATAGTCCTGCCCGGAAACGCCACCTTCCGCGTCGTGGTCATATTCATAGCCCTTGCCATAGCCCTGATCTTTCATCAGGGCCGTAGGAGCGTTGAGGATGTGCGCAGGCGGCATGAGGGAGCCCGTCGCCTTCGCCGCCTTCCTGGCCCGCTTGTAGGCGACGTAGACAGCATTTGACTTGGCCGCGGTCGCCAGATGGACGACGGCATGGGCCAGGGCCAATTCTCCCTCGGGAGAGCCGAGCCGTTCATAGGTCCGGGCCGCCTCATTGGCGATCATCAGCCCGGTCGGATCAGCGAGGCCTATATCCTCGGAAGCCATCCGCACCAGACGGCGCGCCAGGAAGAGCGGATCCTCGCCGCCCTCCAGCATGCGGGCAAACCAGTAGAGCGCCGCATCCGGGTCGGAGCCGCGAATGGATTTGTGCAGGGCGGAAATGAGATTGTAGTGCTCCTCGCGATCCTTGTCGTAAGCGGTGGCCCGCTTGTTGAGCAATATTGCGAGATCGTCGGCGCCGACTTTGATATCCGGATCGAAGGTGAAGACCTCCTCCACCAGATTGAGCATGTAGCGACCGTCACCATCCGCCATGGAGCGGAGCGCCGTGCGGCCTCCCTCATCGAGCGGCAGGGTCTGGCCCATCTCGGCTTCAGCGCGCTGCATGAGAAGGTCGAGACCGGCATCGTCGAGCCGTTTGAGGACCAGGACCTGGCAGCGAGACAGCAAGGCCGCATTGAGTTCAAAGGACGGGTTCTCCGTTGTGGCGCCGACAAGCGTCACCGTCCCCTCCTCCACCACCGGAAGGAAACCATCCTGCTGGGCGCGGTTGAATCGGTGAATCTCGTCAACAAAGAGCAGCGTGCCCCGTCCCTGCTGGCGACGGGCGCGGGCGCGTTCGAAGGCCTTCTTGAGGTCAGCGACACCGGAGAAGACGGCCGAAAGCGGCTCGAATTCGAGATCGCTGTCCTCGGCCAGCAGGCGGGCAATCGTCGTTTTGCCGACACCGGGCGGTCCCCACAGGATCAGCGAGGCCAGCCGCCCCTGGGCGCGCATCCGGGCAATCGGTCCCTTGCCGGAGAGGAGATGATCCTGGCCGACGACCTCGCCCAGGGTCTGCGGGCGCAAACGGTCGGCCAGGGGCCGCGGGGCGTCGGCATCGAGGCCGGCGGCTTCAAACAGACTTGTCATGGGGAAGAAGCCTAGGCGTGTTCGCGGTTTCGCAGAAGAGCGGGCATGATAGACTTGCAGGCCAGCGAGGAAGGTGGCGGCCGGCTCCGTCCGGATGCTCGAGGACATGATCTGGAGCCCTCGCTCCACGGTTCGCACGTCAGGAGACCCGGCATGACCGATGACCCCAACGCCCCGCCCAGCACTGGCGTCGCCCCTTATCTGAGTGTGCGTGATGGTGTCGCGGCGGTGGACTTCTATACCCGCGCCTTCGCGGCCGAATTACTCGAGCGCTATGATTTCGAGGGCAAGCTCGGCCATGCCACGCTGAGGATCAATGACGGCATCGTCATGCTGGCGGACGAATTCCCGGAACACGAGGCGATGATCGGCAATGTCGCCCCGGCCAGCCTGGGCAATCGCACGACCTTCACGCTCAATCTCTACGTCACCGACGCCGATCACTGGTTTGATCGGGCTGTCGCCGCAGGGGCGGATGCGATCCGGCCCTGCAGCGACGAATTTTACGGGCGTCACGGCAAGGTCCGTGACCCTTTCGGTCATGTCTGGAGCTTCGTCGCGCTCAAGTCGCACGACGCGACGGCTGACTAGTACAAACGCACCGAAGTATCAAAACGCTGTCCGCGCCGCTCCACGACGAGCGGCCAGACCTGTTCGCCATCATACTGGGCCAGAATATCGGACACATCGTCGATCGAGGTGACAGGCATCCCCATCAGCTCGATCAGCTGGTCGCCCGGGCGAAATCCGAAACGACCGGCGACCGAACGCCGCCCGACACCGCTGACGACAATCCCGCCCTGGAAGGGGTCGAGACCGACGCGTTCATTGAAGGCCGGTGACAGCGTCACCAGCGTCGCTCCGGACAGCGGATTGCGGCCGCCGACCTCGTACGGCGCCGGGTCGGAAATGCCCGGTGCCGGCTGAACGGCCACGTCCAAATTCATTTCCTCGCCATCGCGCAAAATGGTGAAGACCGCATCATCACCGGCCGCACGGGTCGCAAGACGGAAGCGGGCTCCGGCCTGGTTGTTCACGGGCTGACTATCAATCGCCAGCACGATGTCGCCCTGCATCAGACCGGCATCATCGGCCGCGGCCATCGGGTAGATCTCATTGACCAGCGCGCCACGCGGGCGATTGAGGCCGAAGGCGTCAGCAATATCACTGTCGACGGGCTGCAGGCGGGCGCCAAGCCAGGGACGGATAAGCTCGCCCTCACTCATCGCCGTATCGACGACCCGGGAGACCATTTCCACCGGAATGGCGAATCCAATCCCGTTCGAGCCGCCGGAACGCGAGAAGATCATCGTGTTCACCCCGACCAGCTCACCATCCATATCGACCAGCGCGCCGCCGGAATTGCCGGGATTGATGGCCGCATCAGTCTGGATGAAGGATGCGAAGTCGGTCTGGCCGACATCGGTGCGGGCCAGGGCCGACACGATGCCTGACGTCACCGTCTGGCCAACCCCGAAAGGGTTGCCGATGGCGAGAACGAGATCACCGACCTCGATATCGCCCGTCCGGTCGAAGGGCAGGACCGGAAGCGGCTCATCGGTATGGACCCGAAGCACCGCCAGATCCGTCGCCTCGTCGGTCAGCAAAATCTCCGCCTCGAACTCCCGCCGGTCGGCCAGAACGACACGCAATTCGGTCGCACCGGCCACGACGTGGTTATTGGTGACGATCACGCCGGACGCATCCACGATCACCCCGGATCCCAGCGAATTCTGCTCCCGCGGCTGACTGCGGAACATCCGCGAGAAGAACGGATCATTGGCAAAGGGATGCTGGTTCGTGGCCACCCGCCGCGAGAACACGTTCACAACCGCGGGGGTCGCTTCGCGCACCACCGGCGCAAAGGACATCTGCATCTCGGTCCGGCTTTCCGGGAGCACCCGGTCATCCGCGGCACCGGCAAGGTCGATCTCCTGGGCGGCCGCTGGCGCGGTCGCGAGGAAGCAAGCAAGAAAGGCGTATCTGATCATGGGTCCCATATAGGCTGAATTACGGGCACGAAAAAGGCGGCCCTGCTGAAGCAAAGCCGCCTTTCCCTGAACTCTTGCTGACTGGAAGCTTACTCCTCAGTCATACCCTGTTCCGCTTCGACGCGGGCCCGGTCGGCTGCGCCCTTGGCAGCCGGGTCGCGATCGACCAGCTCGATGACCGCCATCGGGGCGTTGTCGCCGTGACGGAAGCCGGCCTTGAGCACGCGGGTGTAACCACCATCGCGCTCGGAATAGCGGCCGCCGAGCGTGTCGAACAGCTTCTTGACCTGATCCTCATCACGGACCTTGGACATCGCCTGGCGGCGTCCATGGACGTCGCCACGCTTGGCGAGCGTGATGAGCTTGTCCACGAACGGGGCCAGCTCCTTGGCTTTCGGCAAGGTGGTGACGATCTGCTCGTGCTCGATCAGCGACGCAGCCATATTGGCCAGCATAGCCTTACGGTGCGAATGGGTGCGGTTAAGCTTGCGGTGTGCGATGCCGTGACGCATGACTATTTCTCCTCAGTCCGGTTCAGGCGCCTCCCGGCGGCTGCCTAGACGTGATCCTCAAAACGTTTCGCGAGATCTTCGATGTTCTCCGGCGGCCAGTTCGGCGCTTCCATGCCAAGATGGAGACCCATCTGGGCGAGAACTTCCTTGATCTCATTAAGCGACTTGCGTCCGAAATTCGGGGTACGGAGCATTTCCGCCTCGGATTTCTGGATCAGGTCGCCGATGTAGACGATGTTGTCGTTCTTCAGGCAGTTCGCCGAACGCACGGACAGCTCCAGCTCGTCGACCTTGCGCAGAAGCGCCGGGTTGAAGTCGAGCTCGGGCTTGTCGTCCTCGGCCGGACGCGCCTCGACAGCTTCCTCGAAATTGATGAAGATCTGGAACTGGTCCTGAAGGATGCGCGCAGCAAAGGCCACGGAATCTTCCGGGGTGACGGTTCCGTCCGTCTCAACTTCAAGCGTCAGCTTGTCATAATCAAGAACCTGGCCCTCACGGGTGTTCTCGACCTTGTAGGACACGCGCTTGACCGGGCTGTAGAGCGCATCAACGCCGATCAGACCGATCGGGGCATCTTCCGGGCGGTTACGCTCGGACGGGACATAGCCCTTGCCGGTGTTGATGGTGAACTCCATGCGGATTTCCGCACCCTCGTCCAGCGTACACAGAGCGAGACTCTTGTTGATGATCTCGACATCCGCGCTTTCCTCGATATCGCCAGCGGTGACGATGCCGGGGCCGGACTTCTTGAGCACAACGCGCTTGGGACCCTCGCCATGCATGCGCAGGGCGATTTGCTTGATGTTCAGCACGATGTCGGTGACGTCTTCACGCACGCCGTCGATCGACGAAAACTCGTGGACGACGCCGTCAATGTGAACATTCGTCACAGCCGCGCCCTGAAGCGAGGACAGCAGCACACGACGCAGCGCATTGCCCAGCGTCATGCCGAAGCCACGCTCCAGAGGCTCGGCGACAATCTTGGCTTGGCGCGCGGGATCATGTCCCGGTTCGATTTCCGGCTTCATCGGGCGGATGAGTTCTTGCCAGTTCTTCTCGATCACGTTCTTACTGCCCCTTCATCAGCCGCACGGTAATGCCGTCGGCGCGTTCAACAGGCGAAATGCGAGTCGCGTACTAGACGCGACGGCGCTTCGGCGGACGGCAACCGTTGTGCGGGATCGGTGTGACGTCCTGGATGGTGGTGATGGTGAAACCCACCGACTGCAACGCACGCAGCGCACTTTCGCGCCCCGAACCCGGACCGGAGACCTTCACTTCGATGGTCTTCATGCCGTGGTCCATCGCCTTCTTGCCGGCATCTTCAGCAGCCATCTGGGCAGCATAAGGGGTCGATTTGCGCGAACCCTTGAAGCCCATGTGACCGGCGGAAGACCAGGAAATCGCATTTCCCTGGGCGTCCGTGATGGTCACCATGGTGTTGTTGAAGCTGGCACTCACGTGGGCGACACCCGACGTGATGTTCTTGCGTTCACGCCGCTTCACGCGGCCTGTTTCCTTAGCCATTGGTCAGGGCCCTACTTTTTCTTGCCGGCAATCGGCTTGGCGGGACCTTTGCGCGTACGCGCATTGGTGTGAGTGCGCTGGCCACGGACAGGCAGGCCACGACGGTGGCGCAAGCCACGGTAGTTACCCAGGTCCATGAGGCGCTTGATGTTCACAGCCACGTCACGGCGCAGGTCCCCTTCCACCATGTGATCACGATCGATCACTTCGCGGATTTGCAGGACTTCTGCATCCGTCAGCTCACTGACTCGACGCTCGGGCAAAATGGAAACCTGCTCGCAGATCTCCTTCGCCTTGGCCGGGCCAATGCCGTGGATGTAGCGAAGCGCGATCTCTACGCGCTTATTCGTCGGAATATTGACGCCGGCAATACGGGCCACTTTCCATCTCCCAAATTCAAAACGCCATTCACGGACGACCCAACAGGCAACCTTTCGGTCGCCGCATCAGCTCGCCCGTTTCGCGAAGGGCGCTATCTACAGTCAGCGTTGCCACCCCGTCAATGGGGTTGCAACAGGTGCGTATCACTTCTCTTCGAGCGCAGCAGCAATTCCGGCTGCAACCTCGTCCATGGATCCCATGCCGGGGACTTCCCGCATCTTGCCCGACTGGGCATAGAAGGGGATGAGCGGCGCGGTTTGATCCTGGTAGTTTTTCAGTCGTACTTTGAACGCGTCGATATTGTCATCGGCCCGTCCCTCTTCCGCCGCCCGCTTTTCCATGCGTGCGACCAATTCCTTGTCATCCACCAACAGGCGGACAACCGCATCAACCCGGGACCCACGCTTGGCAAGCGCTGCATCCAGGGCTTCCGCCTGGGCCACCGTGCGCGGGAAACCGTCAAAGATGGCACCACCGGCCGCCTCGGCCTCCGGCAGTCTCTCCTCGATCAGCTCGATCACGATCTCGTCGGAAACCAGATTACCGGCATCCATGATCGCGGAAACGCGCTGTCCCAAGTCTGTTCCGGCCGCCCTGGCTTCGCGCAACATGTCTCCGGTGGAGAGCTGCACCCAGCCGCGCTCGCTGACGAGACGCTTGGATTGGGTGCCCTTGCCGCAACCAGGCGGTCCGAACAGGATGATGTTCATCGTTTGCGTCCCCGAAGTTTCGACTTCTTGATCAGGCCCTCATACTGGTGTGCCAGCAGGTGGGACTGAATCTGGGAAACCGTGTCCATCGTCACTGACACGACGATCAGCAGGGAGGTGCCGCCGAGAGCCGTTTGCGGGCTCAGGAGCATGGGCACCATGCAGATCAGGGTCAGGTAGAGTGCGCCGACCAGGGTCAGGCGGGACAGGACGTAATCGATATACTCGGCGGTCCGCTTGCCCGGCCGAATGCCCGGCAGGAAACCCCCATACTTCCGCAGATTCTCGGCCGTGTCTTCAGGATTGAAAACGACCGAGGTGTAGAAGAAGCAGAAAAAGATGATCATGGCCGCATAGAGCGCCATGAAGAGCGGCGCGCCCGGCCCGAGATAGGCCACGGTCGTCTGCAGCCATTCCGGTCCGGTCTGGGACTGGAAGCTCGCAGCCGTCGCCGGCAGCAGCAGCAGGGACGAGGCGAAGATCGGCGGAATGACGCCGGCCGTGTTCAGCTTGAGCGGCAGGAAGGAGGTATCACCCCCGACCATGCGATTGCCCTGCTGACGCTTCGGGTACTGGACCAGGAGGCGGCGCTGCGAGCGCTCGACGAAGACCACCAGGGCCAGGCCGATCAGGATCAGCGCGCCACCGACCAGCAGGACCGTGCCATTGCCCGTGGAAGACGCCTGCGAGAAAGCACCACCGATGACACCCGGAACCGCCGAGATGATACCGGCGAAAATGATCAGCGAAACGCCATTGCCGACACCGCGGGCGGTGATCTGCTCACCCAGCCACAGCAGCAACATGGTCGCGCCCACCAGGGTGATCACGGTCGAGGCAATAAAGAAGGGTCCGGGGTTCAGCGCCAGCGCCACACCATCACTATTGGGCGTATTCATGCCCATGGCGATGGCAAAGGCCTGACCGGCCGCCAGGACGACGGTCAGATACCGGGTATACTGGTTGATCTGCTGGCGCCCCTGCTCGCCACCTTCCTTCTTCAGCTTTTCAAGGCTGGGAATGGTGGCAGACATCAGCTGCATGATGATCGAGGCCGAGATGTACGGCATCACATTGAGGACAAAGATCGCCATGCGTTCGACGGCACCGCCGCCCAGCATGTTGAACATCCCAAGAATGCCCTGCCCCTCTCCGCCAAGAGATTGGAACAGGTCCGCGTATGCGGTCGGGTCGATTCCGGGAATCGGCACGAAAGTACCAATCCGGTAGACAACCAGGATCCCGATCGTGAACAGGATGCGTTGCTGCAGCTCCTTCGCCTTGGCGAAGGAGCTAAAGTTCATGTTCGCAGCAAGCTGTTCGGCAGCTGAAGCCATGAAGACGTCCTTAAAAGGTCGGCGTTAAGTCGCTTATTCCGCGGCGTCGTCAGCCACGGCGGTGAGGGTCACCTTGCCACCGGCCTTCTCAACCGCAGCAATCGCAGTCTTGGAGGCACCGGCAACGGTGATCTCTACTTTGGACTTCAGCTCGCCCTTCGCAAGGAGGCGGATGCCATCCAGCGCACGACGGACCAGGCCCGCAGCGATCAGGACGTCGGCGTCGATCGGCTTTTTCGCGTCGATCTTGCCTTCGGCAATAGCCTTCTCGAGACGGCCAAGATTCACTTCTGCCCAAGCCTTGCGGTTCGGCTTGTTGAAGCCCCGCTTCGGCAGACGCATGTGAAGCGGCATCTGACCGCCCTCGAAACCCTTGATGGCCACACCCGAACGGGATTTCTGGCCCTTGACGCCACGACCACCGGTTTTGCCCTTGCCGGAACCGATACCACGGCCGACGCGGGTACGGATTTTGGTCGCACCGTCATTGTCGCGCAATTCATTGAGACGCATGTCGTTCTCCATTCGATGGAGTGGTTTCCCTTTTGGGGACCTACTCCTCGACGATTTCCACCATGTGGCTGACCTTGGCAATCATGCCGCGGACAGACGGTGTATCTTCCAGCTCGCGCTCGCGACCGATCTTGTTGAGACCGAGGCCGACAAGCGTGGCGCGCTGATCTTTGGGGCGGCGAATGGCGCTGCCCGTCTGGCGCACGCGGATCGTGGTTTTGGCCATTTTATCCGGTCCTTACGCTTCGATCGCTTCCGGCGAAGACGCGCCGTCATCACGGCGGTTCACCAGATCACCGACCTTGAGACCACGCTTGGCAGCAACCGAGCGCGGGCTCGACTGCGACTTCAGCGCGTCCATGGTGGCGCGGATCATGTTGTACGGGTTGGACGTGCCAACCGACTTGGCGACCACGTCCTGGATCCCGAGGGTTTCCAGCACAGCGCGCATCGGACCACCGGCGATGACGCCGGTACCCGGAGGCGCTGCCCGCAGGACGACCTTGCCAGCGCCGTGACGGCCCTTGCCGTCATGGTGCAGGGTCCGGCCTTCGCGAAGCGGCACGCGGATCATGTTCTTCTTGGCTTCGTCGGTCGCCTTGCGGATGGCTTCCGGCACTTCACGTGCCTTGCCCTGTCCGAAGCCGACGCGGCCCTTGGTGTCACCGACAACGACGAGGGCTGCGAACTGGAAGTTCCGGCCACCCTTGACCGTCTTGGCGACGCGGTTGATGTGGACGAGCTTGTCGACAAGTTCGTCATCGCGTTCCTGGTCGCGGTCCCGGCCACGGCCGCGGCCACGGCCACGATCGCCGCGATCACCGCGCTGCTCGTTCTGATGAGCCATACGTCCGCTCCCTTAGAAGTTCAGGCCGCCCTCGCGGGCCGCCTCTGCGAGCGCTTTGACACGCCCGTGAAAGATGTAACCGCCACGGTCGAAGACGACGTCCTTGACGCCTTCCTTGACTGCGCGCTCGGCGATCAGCTTGCCGACGATCCCGGCAGCCTTCGTGTCGCAACCCTTGCCATGCTCGCTCTGAGCGGCTTCCTCGAGGGAAGAGGCTGCGACGATCGTCTTGCCCGACACATCGTCGATGAGCTGGGCATAGATGTTCTTCGAAGACCGGTAGACCGACAGCCGCGGACGGCCGTTGGCGAACTTGCGCAGACGGATCCGGTTGCGCTGGGCGCGACGGACCGATTTTTCGCGTTGAGTTTTCATCGCTCGCCCTACTTCTTCTTGCCTTCTTTGCGGCGGATATACTCGCCGACATATTTGATGCCCTTGCCCTTGTAGGGCTCCGGCGGACGGAAGCGGCGGATCTCGGCGGCCGTCTGGCCAACGCGCTGCTTGTCAGCGCCCGTGATCTTCACTTCGGTCGGCTTGCCGACGGCGATGGTGATGCCTTCCGGTGCGTCATAGATGACGTCATGGGACAGGCCGAGCGACAGCTTCAGGGACGTGCCCTGCATCTGCGCACGATAACCAACGCCGACCAGTTCGAGATTTTTCTCGTAACCAGCCGAGACACCCTGGACCAGGTTGGCGACCAGGGCACGTTGCATGCCCCACATCGCGCGGGACTTCTTCGTCTCGTCGCGCGGCTTGATGACAATGCCATCTTCACCCTGCTCGACATTCACCTCATTCACAAAGGCCATGGACAATTCGCCCTTGGGACCTTTGACGGTCAGCGCCGTGTCCGTGAGCGTCGCAGTGACGCCGCCGGGAATGGCTACCGGGAGTTTACCGATACGTGACATTGGTTCGCTCCCTTAGCTGACGTGACAGAGGATCTCGCCGCCCACATTGGACTCACGAGCAGTCGAATCCGACATCACGCCCTTGGGCGTGGAGAGGATTGCGATGCCGAGGCCATTCTGGACGAGCGGAAGGTCCTTGACGCCGGAATAGACGCGGCGGCCCGGCTTGGAGATACGTTTGATCTCCGAAATGACCGAGTCACCTTCGAAATACTTCAGTTCGATCTCGAACTCTTTCAGGCCGGTCGGCATTTCAACTTCCGCATAGTCGCGGATGTAGCCTTCCGACTTGAGGACGTCGAGCACGCGGCGGCGCAGGGCCGATGCCGGCGTGTTGACGTTCCGCTTGTTGCGCATGAGCGCATTGCGGATACGGGTCAGCATATCGCCGAGAGGGTCGTTCACAGACATGTCCTAGTCTCCTCTCTTACCAGCTCGACTTGACCATGCCCGGGATCATTCCCTGGCTGGCCAGATCACGCATCGCGATACGCGACATGCGGAACTTGCGATAGAAAGCACGCGGACGGCCAGTGATCTCACACCGGTTCCGGATACGCGTGACGGCAGAATTGCGCGGCAGTTCAGCCAGCTTCAGCTGAGCAGCAAAACGCTCCTCAACCGGCAATTCCTTGTTACGAGCGATCGACTTGAGCTGTTCACGCTTGGCAGCATAACGCTTGGCCAGGCGAGCACGCTTCAAATTGCGCTCGATTGCGGAAGTTTTCGCCATTTAAGTCCTCCTGCGTGCAAAGCCCGAACGGCTTTGCTCTCCTGCTGCGTTAGTTCGTAAAGGGGAAATCGAACTCGGCCAGCAGGGCCTTCGCTTCCTCATCATTGCCTGCGGTGGTGCAGACAACGATATCCATACCCCGGATTTTCTCGACCTTGTCGTAGTCGATTTCCGGGAACACGATATGTTCCTTCAGACCCATCGCGTAATTGCCGCGACCATCGAAGCTCTTACCATTGAGCCCACGGAAGTCACGCACGCGCGGCAGGGCGATCGTAATCAGGCGGTCCAGGAATTCGAACATGCGATCCTGGCGCAGGGTCACTTTCGCGCCGATCACCTGCTCCTCGCGGAGCTTGAAGCCCGCGATGGACTTCTTGGCGACCGTCTTGACCGGCTTCTGGCCGGAAATGGCTTCGAGATCTTCCAGGGCACCCTTGATCTTCTTGGAGTCCTGGGAGGCCTCACCGACGCCCATATTGATCACGATCTTGTCGAGACGCGGGATCTGCAGGTCGTTGGCATAGCCGAATTTTTCCTTCATCGCCTTACGAATTTCTTCGTTATACTTGGCGCGAAGACGCGGTGTGTAGGTGGCGGTATCAGACATCGATAACCTCGCCCGAGCTCTTGGCGATGCGCACCTTCTTGCCGTCTTCAGTCTTGAAGCCGACACGAGTTGCCTCGCCGGTTTTCGGATCAGCCACAGCCACGTTTGAGACGTGGATGGAGGCTTCCTTTTCCTTGATGCCGCCCTGGTCGGTCTGCGTCGCGCGGGTGTGGCGCTTGACCACATTCACGCCGGACACGATGACACGATCCTCGGTCGGCAGGACCTTGGTGACTTCGCCGGTCTTGCCCTTGTCACGGCCGGCGAGAATGACGACTTTGTCGCCCTTCTTGATCTTGGCAGCCATTACAGCACCTCCGGCGCCAGCGACACGATCTTCATGTGGTTCTTGCCACGCAGTTCGCGCGGAACCGGCCCAAAGATACGCGTGCCGAGCGGCTCGTTATTGTTGTTGATAATCACAGCCGCGTTGCCATCAAAGCGAATGACGGAACCGTCCTTGCGCTTGATGTCCTTGGCCACGCGAACGACGACGGCCTTGCGGACATCACCCTTCTTCACGCGACCACGCGGGATAGCTTCCTTGACCGAGACGACAATGATGTCGCCGACGTGGGCATAGCGACGCTTGGCACCGCCGAGCACCTTGATGCACTGCACACGGCGGGCGCCAGAATTGTCAGCCACGTCCAGATTGGTTTGCATCTGGATCATCGCAGATCCTCCTTAGGAAAGGATGGGTCTCCTTGTCGGGCCTAAGCCGCGACCGGGACCACCTCCCACCGCTTCAGTTTCGACTTGGGTGCACATTCCTGAATCTGGACCTGGTCACCCACCTTGAACGCATTGGCTTCGTCATGCGCGTGGTAACGCTTGGTACGACGGACCGTCTTGCGCAGCAGCGGGTGGAGGAAAGTCCGTTCCACACGCACCACGATGGTCTTGGCACCTTTGTCACTCACTACGACGCCTTGCAGGATACGCTTCGGCATCGCTAGCTCCCTTGCTCTTCGTGCGATTTCCGCTCGGTCTGGACCGTGTTGATACGCGCGATATCGCGGCGAATCTGGCCATAGCGAGCGGTGTTTTCCATCTGGCCGGAGGCCTGCTGGAACCGCAGCTTGAATTGTTCTTCCTTCAGCTTCAGGAGCTCGTCCTTCAGCTGATCTTCGGTCATGGCGCGAACGTCAACGGATTTCATCGTTGTGTTCTCCCTATTCGCCCAGCCGGGCGACGATTTTGGTCTTGACCGGCAGCTTTGCCGCGCCCAGCTCGAGAGCTTCGCGCGCAACATTTTCGGGAACACCGTCGATCTCGAACATGATGCGGCCAGGTTTGACCTTGCAAGCCCAAAACTCGGGCGAGCCCTTACCTTTACCCATCCGGACTTCGGTCGGTTTCTTGGAAACCGGTACGTCCGGGAAGATGCGGATCCACACGC
>NZ_CAJQOO010000022.1 GCF_905480005.1 uncultured Maricaulis sp. | reverse complement strand
CGGGGTGGAGACAGCCCGGGAAAACTCCGCGAACGGGATGTCGAGGACATCACGGACACCGCAGACCACCAACAGGACACCCCGGTGTCCGCCGACATCCCGTTCCCTCCCATCCTTCGGCGCCTTGGCGCGCGGAGACGGACTGGCGTGCTCGTTATCGAGAGACCTGTCCCTGCTATCGTCATTGGCCCACCTGTCGCCTCGCGGCCCATCGCGCCAAGGGATACGGACCCCCGATAAAATATCCCGGTCACGTTTCGTCACAGGGCTTGCCAAACGACTTTTTTTGACAGACGTTTGTGTTGTGAACGTTGTTCACCAAAGCGCTGTGTGCGATAAACGCACCCGCACAAGACACGTTTGGTCGCTCCTGGGGAGGAAACGCGCCATGGCATCGCTTCGCGATCTCTATCCAATGCCGGATATCGACAGGCACTGGTCGATTCCGGAACAGTTCAACGCCACGTTTGACTTCGAGTATGATGAAGGTCGCTCGACCCTCATGCACTTGTATCAAAAGGGCAAGGATATGCAGTGGGATGCGGTCAACCGCATCGACTGGACCCTCGAGCTTGACCCCGAAAATCCGATGCAATTGCCCGATGAAGGCATTGCGCTCCACGGCTCTCCGATGTGGGAGAAGATGACGAAGAAGGAACGCATCGAGTTCCGCCGTCATGCCCAGGCCTGGAATATCTCGCAATTCATGCAGGGCGAGCAGGCCGCGCTGATCTGCGCCGCCAAGATCGTCGAATCGGTGCCGGATCTGGACGCCAAATTCTACGCCGCGACCCAGGTGATGGACGAGGCCCGCCATGTCGAGGCCTACAAGAAGCTGATGCAGAAGTTCGGCGTCGCCTATCCGATGACCGAGCCGCTGCGCCAGCTGGTCGACCAGGCGCTGCGCGACAGCCGCTGGGACTTCACCTATCTGGCGATGCAGGTGGTGATCGAGGGTCTGGCCCTGGCCGCCTTCGGCACGATCCGCGATATTGCCCAGAACCCGCTCGCCAAGATGGTCAATGCCTATGTGATGGAAGACGAGGCGCGCCATGTCGCCTTTGGTCGTCTGTCCCTGCGCGATTACTATCCGCAGCTGACCCAGGCCGAGCGTGACGAGCGCGAGGAATTCCTCGTCGAGGCCTGCTACCACATGCGTGACCGTTTCCAGGCGCGGGAAGTCTATGAAGTCATGGGCTTGCCGGTTGAAGAGTGTGTCGCCTGGGCCGAGCAGTCAGAAATGAACAAGCTTTTCCGCACACTGCTCTTCCAGCGCATCGTTCCGGTGGTCAAGGATATCGGCCTGTGGGGTCCGAAGATCCAGGCCGCTTATGCCGATATGGGCGTGCTGCATTATGCCGATCAGGATCTCGACGCCCTCGCCAAACAGGACGAGGAAATCGCTCGCGAGCTCGACACCGTCAAGCACCAGGACGTCCGCACGGCCTATGTGCACGCGGTTGGTGGCCTGGCCGAATAGGCGAGCCACCGGCACAACCTATCCAGGATTGGGGCTCCGCATCATGCGGGGCCCTTTTCTTTTGGGGGCGTTGGTTCAGATCACGCCGATATCCATGGCGCTATGCACAACCGCGAGCACGTCGATTCCGCCATCGCAGGTGCGGTAGAAAACGATGTGTGCGTTGTGGCGGAATGACCGCGAATTGGCGGCGATGTCGTCACGTTTGCGTCCGGAATCCGGGTGTTCGGCAAGCCACCTGAATCGGTCGTCCAGGCTTCGCAAATAGCCCTGACATTGCGCATGGCCCCAAGTCTGCGTGGTGTAGCGAGCGATGGCCTTGATGTCTGCAACGGCGCGCGGCGTAAGCCGCACCCTGCGTGTCATGCCTCTCGCCCGGCCTCGGCGATGAGGGCTTCAATGTCGTAGTCATCAACGAAGGCTTCGCGCTCGGCTTCACCAAGGCCTTCGCGCACATGGCGTTGCAGGGCGGCAAGCCGCGCGCCGCGCCCCTCCAACTCCCGCAGGGCTGCCCGGACAACTTCGCTGGCCGTTCCATAGCGGCCGCTCGCGACTTCATCCCGGATAAAGGATTCCCAGTGTGGGCCGAGAGAAAGGCTGGTCGACGCCATGATTGCGCTCCTTGATATTCAAAATGAATATACCAAAATCGTGGCCGGGCGACCAGTGAAAACCGGGCGCCTTTGCGCTCGTTGACCCATACATCGCTTGTCAGCCAGCAGGCCGTATCCGGTTCTTCAGGTCAAGGGCGCCGCAGGCGCCGCTTCGCGGTTCCACCCTTGAGCTGAAGAACCGGATACGGTTTTCTCTCGGCAAGCGGTTTATGGGGAGGTGCGCGCGATGCGTCACGCTTTCTCGACCCGCCTTTAACTCTCGCCAAACGCATAAGGCGAGGCTCGCAGCTGGTGCGGATCCATCGTCAGTTTGCGGTTGAGGGGCGGGAAGGCGCGCTGGGCGCAGTCTTCGCGGTCGCACAGGCGGCAGGCGAGGCCGATCGCGGCGGGGATGGTGTCGCTCATCCCGTCGGCATGGGCGACCTTGCCGGCATTGTCCCAGTCACAACCCAGCGCGATGGCATGCAGGGTCGGGGGTTGGCCGGTCGGGCCTTGGGTTGACTGGCCACGGGCCAAGGACAGCATGCGAGTGCCGTCGGGCAGCTCGAAGGACTGGGTCAGGATGCGTTCGGGCATGCGCAGGGCGTCGTAGAGATTCCATTTCGGACAGCCGCCGCCGGCCCGGGCAAAGGGCATGATGCCGCCACCAAAGCGCTTGGAGACATTGCCCGCCGCATCGACCCGGATCATGAAAAAGGGCAGGCCCCGAGCGCCCGGCCGCTGCAGCGTGGTCAGGCGATGGCAGACCTGTTCATAGCTGACCTCGAAACGGCGTTGCAGTACGCCCAGATGATAGCGACTGCTTTCGGCGGCCTTGAGGAAAGCGGCGTAGGGCATCTGCACGGCGCCGGCGAAGTAATTGGCCAGGCCGATACGCAGGAGGCGCCGCCCCTCGGAAGAGGGCAGGGCGATCTGGTCGCACAGGCGATCCAGCAGCTCGGCCTGTTCCAGCGAGGCCAGGACCACCGCGATGTGGAAGCCCCGCGAGGCCGGCGCGATGGTTTCGGACAACAGCAGGCGCCGACCGTGAAAGTCGAGACGGCGGCGGGCGCCCGCCATGACGTCCTCGTCCAGCACGCGGACGGTGAAGCCATGCTGGTCCTGCAGATAAGTGGCCAG
>NZ_CAJQOO010000021.1 GCF_905480005.1 uncultured Maricaulis sp. | reverse complement strand
GATACGGCGCCGGAAGATTATGGCCGCGTGATCTCGACCCGGACCTATCAGGACCGGATCGACACCCTGTCGCGGGTCCGTGGCGCCGGCATTCATGTCTGCACGGGCGGGATTGTCGGAATGGGCGAAGACGAAGCCGCCCGGATCGGCCTGCTCACAGAACTGGCCTCAATGGATCCGCATCCGGAGAGCGTCCCGATCAATCATCTGGTCGCGGTCCCGAACACACCATTGGGCGACAGCAAGCCGCTCGACGGCATTGATTTCGTGCGCACCATTGCGACGGCGCGCATCCTGATGCCGCGTTCCATGGTCCGCCTGTCGGCCGGCCGTGAGGGCATGAGCCGGGAATTGCAGGCGCTCTGCTTCCTCGCCGGGGCGAATTCGATCTTCGTCGGTGAGGAATTGCTGACCACGCCCAACCCTGAACAGCATGATGATTTCGACCTGTTCAAGGCGCTGGGTATCGAGCCCATGACGCTTGGGACGGATGGTTCGGTTCCAGCCGAATAGGCAAGAGCAAACGAAGCCGGGAGACAGGCATGACCAGGATCGGGGCGCAGGCAGCGCTGGGCCAGCTGGCCGGCTGGCACGCGGTAGATGGGCGCGACGCTATTCGCAAAGTTTATGAGTTCGCCGATTTCAATGCAGCCTGGGGCTTTATGAGCCGGGTCGCCGTGAAGGCAGAGGCCATGGACCACCATCCGGAATGGTTCAATGTCTGGAACAAGGTCGATGTGACGCTGGCCACGCATGATGCGGACGGTGTGACCGGGCTTGATGTCGAGCTCGCCGGCTTCATGGACAGTATTTGCGGTCTTTGACGAGTCGGATCGGCTCGAGTCTCAGTCTGTGTGAATGATGATCATGCCGATGAGGACGTCAGCGCCCTCCTGGCCGAGCGTCATGTCGGTTGCTTCTTGCAGGATCTGCGCGATCCGGTCAGCGTCCGGCACATCGCCGAAACTGTAGTGCATGCCTGTATAGCTCGACAGGGCAGACACATAGGCATTGCGCAGGCGCGGCATGTAGCGCTCGACCCGATGCCGAATGCGCGGGTCCTCGATTTCCAGGCCAGCCTCGATCTGAAGGATGCCGCGCGCCCGGCGGTTCGCCTGTACCGTCGCCGTCAATGGCCGCAGCGGCATATAGGTTTCCGACGATGTGATTGTGCGGTGACGGCTTTCCTCCGAGGACTCGCTGGAGGCAGGCGGGCTCGCCCAGGCGGCCGTGCCCGGAATGATCAGGATCAGCATCAGACCCAGAAGGGCCGGCAGGAGGCGGGCGGTCATCGACATGCCACCTGACTAGCATGCGGCGGTAAAGGAAGCGTTCCCCTTCGGGGAGAGGCTAGACGGCTCGGCCGGCGAACGGTTCGGATTCAAGCGTGTGCACGCGCAACGGTTTGCCACGCCGTTTGAGCTCGGCGTCGAAATCGGCGGCGCCGAGTGGCGCCATTTCACAATGGACAAACCACCCGCCGGCACCCGACCGTATCGGGGTCAGGATGCCATGCCAAAAATTGATGTGCTGGTCGATCTCGGCTTTCCAGATGGCGTCGATGGCGAGGACTTCGCCATTGAAGATTCCGCTCTGGAGCGTCTCCATGATCAGGGCTTCGCCATTGCGGCTGGCATCCTTGCGCACGGTCTGGCCGACATCGATCTGGCGAAATTGGGGGTGTTCGCGGAAACCCTGCGACAGCGCGACATAGCGCACCGTGTCCACATCAGGCTGGACGAGGCAGGCGACATGGGGATTGAAGCGGATTGTGGTCAGGAATCCGTCAAACAGGCTGCGATTGTCAGGCCGTTCGATCAGGGCGCGAATTGTGCTGATGGTGTCCGGATGCGGGATGGCCGTCCCAGCCTCGATCCGCGAGACCTGGGGCTGACTTATTCCGAGCTGATCCGCCAGGCTTTGCTGGTTGATGCCGGTCTGCGCCCGAAACTCACGTAATGCCTTGCCCCAATCCAAAGCCGGTCCCTTAGGCAGCCCCAATTCCATCACTAAAAGTAGGAGTATATTCCGGGCGACGGGAAGCAAGTCAAAATCCCAGCTGAGTGTGAGCTGGAACACAGGCGACCTGCATGGGCCCGTGCCAGCATCGTGCACACTTGCGACGCGCGGCCCTTACCGACCGCGTGATGGGGAGCGATGTTGACGGGCGCCAGACTGCGTCCGAACGGCAGGTGTGAGTGTGGCCATGAAGACCGTTTTGCTGGTTGAGGATTGTGAAGAGGACATCGATCTGGTGCGGACTGCTTTCGATCGGTACTCAAACGCCGTTCGACTGGAGGTCGCGCGATCGGGCGAAGCGGCGCTGGATCTGCTGCGATGTCGTCAGGTCGATGACCCTCCCAAGCTCCCTGTCTGTATCCTGCTCGATATGTGCATGGCGCAGGGCGATGGAATGTGGCTGCTGCGCGGACTCGAGGATGCGCCTGGCCTGCGCGACATCCCCGTCATGGTCGTCAGCGAGACCGGGGACATGCTCCGCCCTGCCCGCTCATTCGGCAATGTTGTGGGCGCGGCCCAGAAGCCCGCGCGTCAGCATGAATTCCGGAAACTGGTCGAGGATCTGGCGCGTCTGGCCGGAGCCATGCCGCAAACTGTCGGCTAGGACTGCCTGCGGGTGGGATAGGAGGGAGACCGGGTTCGCGGCCTGCGGCCTCGCCTGTGCGACCCTGCCACTGGCCACGTGTCCGGCGAGCGGAATATCCCCAGCAGGGCCCGCAAGGCGGTGAGTCATGATGTCCCGGGAAATGGTGGAGCCGAGCGGGATCGAACCGCTGACCTCGTCATTGCGAACGACGCGCTCTCCCAACTGAGCTACGGCCCCGAACCACTGAGGCACCTACTTTTCCGGTGCTGTGGTGTCAAGCATGCGCCGCTGGACCTTGGCGCACATTGCGGGCTAGAAGCGGGAGAAGGCGAACGCTGGCGAAAGAAGGTAGTCCATGTCACCGATCGACGGTCTGATCATCTATATCATCCACCCGCTCCTCAGCCTCCTGTGGCTGGTGGTCATTATCGGCATCATCCTGAGCTGGCTGATCAGCTTCAACGTCGTGAACGGCCACAATCAGTTTGTCGGCACGATCTGGCGGATGACCAACGCGATTACCGAGCCTCTTCTTGCGCCGATTCGTCGTATCCTGCCGCCATTGGGCGGCATGGATTTCTCGCCAATCGTCCTGATCCTGCTGATCGGTTTTGTGCAGGGCTATGTCCTCAATGAGTTGGTTGATCCGGATCTTCTAGGTGGAGCGCGTCACGGCCGCCGCTGACGCCGTGACGCTCCATGTCCGACTGACGCCGAATGCCTCGCGTGATGATGTCGAGGCCTGGCGGACGGATGCGGCCGGGCGGGGTCATCTGACCGCGCGGGTTCGGGCCATCCCCGAGAATGGCAAGGCGAATGCGGCGCTGATTGCGCTTCTGGCCAAGCAATTGTCTATTCCCAAGCGCGACATTGATGTGATACGCGGCGCGACATCGCGTTTGAAGACAGTCCGGATCGCGGCCGAAGGGCCGGTTCAGGCCCGGCTCGTCGCCCAACTGGAGGCCTTCGCGGATGAGCGCACACCTGATTGATGGCAAGGCCATTGCCGCCGAGATCGATGCCCGGGCCGGTGAGGTCGGGGCGGAACTGGCCAAGGCGCTGGGGCGCCCGCCCTGCCTCGCCGTGGTGCTGGTGGGCGATGACCCGGCCAGCGACGTCTATGTCCGCAACAAGGTGCGCCGCACCGAGGCAGCGGGGCTGACCTCGATCGAGATCCGAAAGCCCGCCGATGTGAGCGAGGTCGAGATCATCGAGATCGTCGAGGGTCTCAATCGCGATGACAGTGTCGACGGCATTCTCGTCCAGATGCCCCTGCCGGGCCATATCGACGCCAATCGTGTCATTGGTCGCATCGATCCGGACAAGGATGTTGACGGGCTGACCGAGGTCAGCGCCGGCCGCCTGGTGCTGTCCAAGCCGGGCCTGCGCCCGTGCACGCCGGCCGGCTGTGTGCTGCTCGCCGAACGGGCGCTGGGAGATCTGTCCGGCAAGTCGGTTGTCGTGGTCGGGCGCTCCATCCTGGTCGGCAAGCCGGCTGCGCTTCTCTTCCTCGAGAAGAATGCCACCGTCACGATTGCCCATTCCCGAACGGCCGATCTGCCGGCGTTGTGCCGGACCGCCGATATTCTTGTACCCGCTGTCGGTCGCCCGGAAATGATCCGCGGCGACTGGGTCAAGCCGGGGGCCTGTGTGCTCGATGTCGGGATTAATCGCATTGATGCGCCGGAGCGCGGTGAGGGCAAAACCCGGCTCGTCGGCGACGCGGCATTTGACGAAATTGTCGGGCATGCGGGCTGGATAACGCCGGTTCCGGGCGGAATTGGGCCGATGACGATCGCCATGTTGCTTAGAAATACCGTGATTGCGGCTGGGCTTAGGTCAAATCAGTCTCTGCCGGACGGTTTTTGACCGCACTTGCGTGTTTTCGTAAAGGGTTCGATAACGCAACCTGCATAGAATATGAGCGTAGGGAGGAAATTATGAGCAACCAAGCTTTGCGCGTTCTGCATGTGGAAGACGATTTCGCCGATGCGATGCTTGTCCAGCATGCTGTCTGTGAGGCCGGTGATCTCGAGATTTCCTTTGAAGTGGCGCGGACATTGAAGGACGCCGAGCGCGGCCTTTCCCGCGGGAGTTACGACCTCATCCTGCTCGACCTGCGCCTGCCGGACTCGGTGCATCCGACCGATACGCTCGAGACGATACAATCCTGTGCCGGGGATACGCCGGTCATGATCCTGTCGGGCTCGATGATTGTCGATGAAAGCCATCTGCCCGACAGCATTGCGCGGGTCGACAAGAATTCCAGCTTTCGGAACAATAAGGGCGAAATGCCGACGCACCTGGCGCACATGATCCGCGAAGCGGTCGAGTCGGCCGACTATCAGGCGATCTAGGGCCGCGTCCTCGGGTCGCAATGCCGACCGGCCTGTTTTCCCTTGTTCCAAATGAGCCTCGCTCTAACCTTGCCGCATCCAATGTGACAGGGAGAGCGCAATGAGTGATGCTGACGAGATCGACTACGAGATCGGCGGGTCGGATATCCAGTATGTAGAAATCGAACTTGATCCCGGCGAGAGCGTTGTCTCTGAAGCCGGAGCGATGATGTACAAGGCCCCCAGCATCGGCATGGAGGCGGTTTTCGGGGACGGCTCCCAGAAGAATAAGGGCGTCTGGGGCGCACTGGCCGGCGCCGGCAAGCGCCTCCTGACCGGTGAGAGCCTGTTCATGACCGTCTTCACCCATGGCGGCCAGGGCAAGGCCCGTGTTGCCTTCGCGGCGCCCTATCCCGGTACGATCCTACCTGTGCACCTGCCCGACCTGGGCGGCGAGCTGATCTGCCAGAAGGACAGTTTCCTGGCCGCAGCCAAGGGAGTCTCGGTCGGGATCGCTCTCCAGAAGCGAATCATGACCGGTCTGTTTGGCGGTGAAGGCTTCATCATGCAGCGGCTCGAAGGAACCGGCTGGGTATTCGTTCATGCCGGTGGGACCCTGATCGAGCGCGAACTGGCGGCGGGCGAGGAATTGCACGTCGATACCGGCTGCGTCGTCGCCTATACGCCCAGCGTCGATTTCGAAATCGAGCGCGCAGGCAATATCAAGTCGATGATCTTTGGTGGCGAAGGTGTCTTCTTTGCTCATCTCAAAGGGCCCGGGAAAGTCTGGATCCAGTCGATGCCATTCTCCCGCCTGGCGGGTCGTATCCTGGCCAATGTGCCTGTGACCGGGTCTGGCCAGGGCGAGGGGTCCGCGCTTGGGCCGCTCGGCTCGATCATGCGTGGCAGCTAGTCGGATCCTCTTGTGAGTCTGCGACAGGTCGGGCGCCGGAATGTGCCCGACATGCGCATTATGCAGTTGACAGTCATTCGCATTCGCGGGAATGATGGTCGCAGGCTCAATAGGAAACCGTGCTCGCCCATGTATGTCTGCATCTGCAATGCGCTGCGCGATCGCGAACTCAAGGCTGCGGCGGCGGACCCGTCCATCAAGAGTGCTGCCTGCGTGTTCAAGCGGTGTGACGCCAAGCCGAAATGCGGCCGCTGCCTGCCGGATGTTGCTGACATGATCGCCGCGACCCGGATCGGGACTGACGACCTTCCCGCTGCCGCGGAATAATCGCGAGCGAGACCCACTTTCACTTGCAAACTTAATGTTTTGGCTCTTCGCCGGCTTTCCGTAGACTAGCCCATCATGCTGCACACGGGAGAGACGCCATGAAGGGCGATGCCAAGGTCATTGAACTGTTGAACGGGGCGCTGAAGCTCGAGCTGGCGGCCGTGAATCAGTATTTCCTGCACGCGCGCATGTTCAAGGATTGGGGCTTCGCGAAAATTGCCAAGATCGAGTACGAGGAATCGATCGACGAGATGAAGCATGCCGACATCCTGATCGAACGCATTCTCTTCCTGGAGGGGCTGCCGAGCGTTCAGGACCTGGCCAAGATCTATATCGGCGAGACCCTCAAGGAGTGCCTCGAGTGCGATCTCAAGGTCGAGGAGCGCGCCCATCCTTTCTACAAGGAGGCGATCGCCCATTGCGAACAGGTCGGTGACTATGTCTCGCGCAAGATTTTCACGGACATCCTCGACAGCGAGGAAGAGCATATCGACTTCCTCGAGACCCAGCTGGGACTGATCGAAAAGGTCGGGGAAGAACGGTATATGCAGTCACAAATGGCCCCTGGCGAGGGCTGATTGCTGGGTCCCGGCACGCGCGGCTATTCCCCCGGCCCGACAAGCATGATTACATTCCCGTTACGCCGGCTGTTCCGGCGCGGGGAAATCATGACGCATTTCATCATTGTGGCGACGATGGGCTTGTCCCTGAGTTCCGGGTCCGGGTTCGCAGAGGCCCCGCCCATCTTCCAGCCGGGTGCTCCGGGAACAGAGACGCGCATCTTGACGCCTGAGGAATCCCTCAGTCAGGCCGATACCGGCTATTCGGCTGATGATGTTCGTTTCATGCAGCACATGATCGTGCATCACGGCCAGGCGGTTGCGATGGGTGAGCTGGTCGAGGGTCGAACTGACAATCCGCAAGTTGTCCTGATCGCCCAGCGCATCGCGCTGTCTCAGGGGTCGGAGATCGAGATGATGCGTGCCTGGCTGTACCGCCGGCAGCAATCGCTTGAGATGCAACATGACGGGCCCGAACATGGGGCGATGATGCCGGGCCATGGCGGCCATGCCATGGGGCATCAAGGCCATGCCGCCGCGCCGTCCGAAACGCCCTTGATGGCGGGCATGCTGTCGCCGGCGCAGATGGTGGAGCTCGCCGACGCGCGGGATGCGGGTTTCGATCGTCTCTATCTGGTCGGGATGATCCATCACCATCAGGGCGCGATCGACATGGTTGAAGCCTTGCTCGCCGAGCCAGGCAATGGCGAAGACACGCAATTATCCGAATTCCTGTCGGCCATCATCGCCGACCAATCCGCCGAGATATCCCGCATGCGCGGTATGCTCGCCGGTCTCTAGAATTTCATCGGTCCAAGGGGGGCTACTCGATGCCGAATTTCCGTTCCATGGTTTCACTGGCTGCGTTGGGCGCAGCGCTGGCTGCCTGCTCAGCACCCGTCGAGGAGACGGTTGAAGGGCCGCCGTCGCGGGCTGATCTCGCTCCGGGTATTTTTGATGCCGAAAGCGTCATCTGGAATCTCGAGATGACGGCCTCCGTGCCGCCTCCGGAAGGTTTCTTCGACCGCGAAACGGCCATGATCCCGCTCAGCCTGCCAGCGGTAGTTGAGGATGACGCCACCGACGAGATGGCCGAAGAGCCGGGCGATGATGTCGCAGACGAAGACGATCCCGATGCGGCCCCTGCCGAGGCAGAGGAAGAATATACAGGGCCGGGCCTTCTATCCTTTGCCAATTCCGACCTCGCCTTCACCGGCGATCGCGTGATCGTCGGCGGCTTCCATGGGTTCAACGTTTTTGACGCGGCCGATCCGGATGATCCGGAACATATCCTGTCGGTTGTCTGCCCGGGCGGTCAGGGCGATGTCTCGGTTCATGGCGACCTTGTCTTCTTCTCGACCGAACAGGGTCGTGGCCGGCTTGATTGCGGCAGTGGCGGCGTCGAGGAAGAGTCCAGCCCCGAGCGTTTCCTCGGCGTGCGGATTTTCGACATCAGCGATCTCGACGCTCCGCGCCAGGTGGCGGCGGTGCAAACCTGTCGTGGCTCGCATACCCACACATTCGTGCCGCACCCGACCGATGACCGCACGGCCTATATCTATGTCCAGGGCACAAGCAGCCCGCGGCCGGATAGCGAGCTTGCCGGTTGTAGCGGTGGCGAGCCGGACGAGAATCCCGAGACCGCGCTGTACTCGATCGACATCATCGAAGTGCCGCTTGATGCACCGGAACAGGCGGCCCTGATCGCCCGGCCGCGCATTTTCACGGATTACGAGACCGGTGAAATCGCCGGCCTGTGGGCCGGTGGTGCCATGGAAGAGGGCGCACAGGAGGCCAGCGCAACCGTTTCCTGTCACGATATTACGGTTTATCCCGAAATGAACCTGGCCGCCGGCGCCTGCGGCGGTAATGGCATCCTGCTCGATATCACCGATCCGGTGAGCCCGCGCCGAATCTCGGACCTGGCTGATCCGAACATGGCCTATTGGCATTCGGCGACATTCTCGAACGATGCCGACAAGGTCCTGTTCACCGATGAGTGGGGCGGCGGCATCGGCCCGCGTTGCCAGTCAACCGATCCGGAAAACTGGGGCGCCAACCTCATTGCCGATATTGTTGACGGCGAGTTGCAGCTGCGCGGTTTCTTCAAGATTCCGGGCGAACAATCGGCGATCGAGAATTGCGTCGCTCACAACGGCACGCTCGTCCCGGTCCCGGGTCGCGATATCATGGTTCAGGCTTGGTATAGCGGTGGTCTCTCGATCATCGATTTTACCGACAGCAATAATCCGTACGAAATCGCTTTCTTCGACCGCGGACCGCTCGGGCCGGATGCGCTCCGTGTGGCCGGATACTGGGCGGCCTATTGGCATAACGGGCGAATCTGGGCGCCAGAGATTGTCAGGGGTATGGATGTCTTCCGGCTCCAGCCCAGCGAATATCTGACCGCGAACGAGATTGCGGCGGCTGAATTGATCCGCTTCGACGAGGCGAATACCCAGACCCAGCTGCACATTGAATGGCCCGACCAGCCGGTGGTCGCCCAAGCCTATCTCGACCAGATCGAGCGCGGCGACGCCCTGGAAGGTGCTGCGATCGCCTCTGTCCGGTCTGCACTGGATGCCTGGTCTGCCGGGTCGCCCGACAGTGCGGCTCTGACCGCGGCGTCGGCAATGCTCGCCGAGGCAGCGGGTGCAGACGGGCTTGTCCCGGCGGAGGCTCGCCGCCTGACCGAGCTCGCGGGCCTGCTGAGCCGAGCCGGCTGACGCTGACAATCCAGGCGGGGCGGCGTCATGCTGCCCCGCCTGTGTCTGTCTATCCCGCCTTGGCGTCGATATCGGCAGCGGAATGGCGCTCGGGAACTTGATTGGTTTCTTCGCCCCAGACCCGATTGACCTTGATTCCGCGCCGCACGGCCGGCCGGTCGGCAATCTCCGCCGCCCAGCGCTGGACATGGGTGTAATCCTGAACAGACAGGAATTCGGCCGACTCATAGAGAACGCCGCGCGCCAGCGCGCCATACCAGGACCAGACTGCCATATCGGCGATCGAATACTCGGCGCCCGCCAGATAGGGGCGGTCGGCCAGGGCCTTGTCGAGTACGTCCATCTGACGCTTCACTTCCATGGCAAAGCGGTCGATTGGATACTCCCACTTCTCCGGCGCATAAGCGTAGAAATGACCAAATCCGCCACCGAGATAGGGGGCGGACCCCATCTGCCAGAACAGCCAGTTCAGCGCTTCGGTCCGGCTTGCCGGGTCCTTCGGCAGGAAGGCATCAAACTTCTCCGCCAGATACAGCAGGATGGATCCGGATTCGAAGACCCGTGTGGGGGTCTCGGTGCTGCGGTCCAGCAAGGCTGGGATTTTCGAGTTCGGATTGATCGAGACGAATCCGCTGGAGAATTGCTCGCCTTCGGTGATCCGGATCAGCCAGGCGTCATACTCGGCATCGGCATGGCCGGCCGCCAATAATTCCTCGAGCATGATCGTGACCTTCACGCCGTTTGGCGTGGCCAGCGAATAGAGCTGGAGCGGATGCTGGCCGACGGGCAGATCCTTGTCGTGGGTGGCTCCGGCAATGGGGCGATTGATGCTGGCGAAACGGCCGCCACTCTCGCTATCCCACGTCCACACTTTCGGCGGCACATACGCGCTGGTATCGGTCATGAAGACCCCCTGTTTGCTTGAACGGGTATGTAGGGAGTTTCGAGGCCCGGACAAGCATGGGGTTTGGCGAAAACGCCGGGCGGGCCTGAGCGCTTCGATCACGTGGGCGTAATCCTCGCCAAGAGGGCAGGCATCAGCCTGAATCGGGGGTAGGCTCCTTGGAGGCTGGCGCTAACTTACAAACTTGGCCACTTTGCGGGAAGCGCTCCAAGGATCTTATCGGGTCGTGGCGCGTTGGATGAGCGCGAATGCGTCACCCGCGCGCGAGAAAAGTCGCGCACGATCTCGTTAAACGCTAGATTGAAACTCAGCTGAAGTGAGGCCTGACAATGATTTTTCGGATTTGCGCCGGGGTGGTAATTGGCTGTGCGTTGTTCGCGGGAGAGGTTAGCGGGCAGCAACCCTCATCACAGGATAGTCGTGAGGAATTCTCCAATTTAATGGAGGATGTCCGCCGCGACCAAAACAATTTCTGTCTTAACGACCTGAGTGGATGGCGCTTTTGCAAAAGTGCGCTCTTTGACGTGTTCGGGTCGGAACAGGACGTCGAACTGTATTCCATAAGGTATGAGGGCGAATGGGAAACTGGCGAAAACTTTGTTTTGTCGGCGAACTGCAACCCGGCTGACCGTTCATTATGGCTGGGTGAGCTGCTGCCGGTTTTGAGGACACCGAGTTAGGGTGTTTTTGGAACCGGAGAAGAAGAATGACACGACGACAGTTCAGCCGCGAGTTCAAGAGAGAAGCGGTGCAGTTAGTGCTGGAGCGGGGCGTAAGCGTCGCCCAGGCAGCGCGGGATCTGGATTTGCACCAGACGGTGCTACGGCGCTGGATAACGCAGTATCGGGATCAGCCTGCCGGGGCCTTTCCCGGGCAAGGCAAGCTGACGCCTGCCGATGACGAGGTTCGGCGGCTCAAGCGGGAGGTCGCACGGCTGAAGGCCGAGCGGGACATTCTAAAAAAAGCCGCGGCCTACTTCGCCAGGGACCCGCTGTAATGTTCGGGTTCATCGCGAAGCACCGGGGGATTTGGCCGGTCAGTTGGATGTGTGGGGCGCTCGGTGTCTCTCGAAGTGGCTTCCATGCCTGGCTGATCAGGTCACCCAGTGCTCGCGCCAGGAGCGATGAGGCGCTCGGTGCCCGCGTCCGGGCCAGCTTCTTGTTGTCGGACCGGACCTATGGCGCTCGTCGCGTCTGGCGCGACATGCTGGCAGAGGGCATATCGTGCGGCCTGCATCGCATCGAGCGGCTGATGCGGGAACAGGCCCTGCGGGCCCGGCCTCGCCGTCGTCAGCTTCCCAAGGACAGCGGGACACGCTCGGTCATCGCACCGAATGTGCTTGAACGGGACTTCCGGGCGGATCGGCCGAACCGCAAATGGGTCGCCGACTTCACCTATATCTGGACAGCACAAGGCTGGCTCTATCTGGCTGTGGTGCTGGATCTGTTCTCGCGGCGCGTCGTTGGCTGGTCGATGAAAGACGCGATGACCGCGCAGATGGTCACCGACGCGCTGATGATGGCAATCTGGCGGCGCGGCCGCCCCGATACCCTGCTGCATCACTCCGACCAGGGCAGCCAGTATACCAGCGAGAGCTTCCAGCGGCTGATGGCGGATCACGGCATCACCTGTTCGATGAGCCGGTCAGGCAACTGCTGGGACAATGCCGCGATGGAGAGCTTCTTCTCATCGCTCAAGGTCGAGCGCATCCGGGGACAAGTCTATCGGACACGCGATCAGGCCCGGGCCGACGTGTTCGACTATATCGAGCGCTTCTACAATCCCAGACGCCGTCACTCGACGCTGGGATATCTCAGCCCGATGGACTACGAAAGGAGAGCTATGGAAGCTTAGGTGCTTGTCCACGGAACCGGCAGCAGCTCAGGGAGACCTCTATCTCCGCTCTTCGGCGCTGCCCGCAGGGTCGGTTAGGTACGCTGTCACGCAAGCCTTCGAAGGGCAGCCTGCAAGCAGATATGAAACGATAGGCGAGGAAGGCGAGCGTGGTTTCGAGCTTCAGGGCGCATCGTCACTCACGATGCAGACCACTGACTCTGAACGTATGCAGCTAGACGTCCGCGTTCAGTTTGGGGGAGAGTGGCAGTCCTTTGCCATGTCAGTCCAAATAAACCCGGATATGTACAAGCTGATGATGGACGTTTGCCATAGGCCGTAGGAGCTTACCGGTCGCTTTCTGCCGCGCTCGATACTAGGTCGGAATTCCATTAAATATCTAAAAATGGTGCCGCTTAGGTGACTCGAACACCTGACCTACGCATTACGAATGCGTTGCTCTACCAGCTGAGCTAAAGCGGCCCATTTACGGGCTTCGTTCCGTGACCGGTCCGAAGGCGCCGGAAACTACCCGCGAACGAGGAAGTCGGCAAGCCCTTCATCAGGGCAAAAATCAGCCGTTTGAAACGCGTGTGCGCAAGCATTCCAGAACAGGCTTGGCCATGCCTTCGAAATCCGGCGGACCCATATTGGTGATGATCAGGTCGGCCAGCGGTTTCTGGGGTTCGACATGCTGTGTGTGCATCGGTTCCACGATGGTGTCGAACTGGTGTCGCACGGACTCCGGAGTGCGCCCGCGCTCGGCGACATCGCGCTTGAGACGGCGCTCGAAGCGGACGGGTCGGGTGGCCGAGACGTAGACAATCAGATCGAAAAGGGCGGCCAGGCCCGGGCTTGCGACGGCGTGCAGACCTTCAACGATGATCGCGCGCGCCGGTTGGCAATGCAGCGTCTCGGCGTGGCGGCTGTGGGTGGCAAAATCATATTGGGGAATATCGACACTTTGCCCGGCCTTGAGGGATTTGAGATCGGCAATCAGACGGGCGTGTTCCTTCGAGGCCGGTTCATCGAAATTGAAGGTCGACGGGTCGAAATCATCCAGCAGGGTCGCGTCCAGATAATAGTCATCTTCCTTGATGACATAGGCTCCCGGTATGGCGTCCGCGATGGCATAGGCCAGCCGCGTCTTGCCAGAGGCGGAGCCGCCGACGATCGCGACCAGGGTCACGTCGTCGCCGGTCGCATCACGCCCTGTCATGCCGAGGCCTCGTCATCCTCATCCGGGACGCCGGGGTCATCGGGCATGCGCGGCGGAGCGTCGACAAAGCGTGACGACCGCGAGCTGGCCGCCTTGACCGGGCGCGGGGAGTCCAGGAGCGCCGTTTCCGGCACCGCACCGGCCGCCCGCTCGTAGCGCTCATAGCGCGGATGGGTAAGACGGTTCTCGTCACCAAAGACATAGACCATCCGCTTCCAGTCATCCGGCGTGTAGGCAAAGAGGCGCCCCTCCGGATCAATGTCGGACCAGTCGGCATCGGCGCCGGCATGGGAGGCGCGCGTCATCCAGCGCCGGGCGAGCTCGTCCTTGCCGTCAAGCCGCGCCAGTCGGGCGGCCAGGGCGCACAGGCGCGAGGAGGGCGTGGCTTCGTCCAGCATCGGATCCAGCAAGGCGCGGGCGGCGGGGGCATCGCCCTCTTCCAGCGCGGTCTGGATCAGGATGAGGCGGCTTTCGCGATGTTCCGGATTGAGGGCGGCCAGCGTCTTGAGACGCTCAAGGCGCCTGGTCTTGGTATCCGACTTCCGCAAATCCTGGAAGGCCCGGGCCAGGGCCGGATGTGGCGCGGCAGCCCAGGCGGATTCCAGAACTTCCGAGGCGCGCTTGTGGCGGCGGCCATCGGCGAGCAGCCGCGCCGCGAGGGCGGCTGCCGGTGCGAAACCCGGGGCAGCCTTGTGCGCGGCGACGGCAAGGTCGCGCGCGCTCTCGGCATCGCTGCCTTCAGTCTCGAGCGCTGCCGCGGTCAGCAGGACAGCGCGGCGGCGGCGGGCTGTATCCGGCGCCAGATGCTTGCGCCGCTCGCCCTCGGTCAGCGTGGTCAGGGCATCCTGCCAGCGGCCCTTGGCGACCTGGGCATCGAACAGGGAATCAAAGGCCCAAAGCGCGCCCTTGGCATGTTGGAAGGCGTCCGTGGCATGATCGATCGTGGCGCCATGATCGCCGCGCTCAAGCGACAATTGAGCCAGGCCGCGTCGCGCCACCACGCGGGTACGCTGATCGTCCAGCAGGGCTTCATAATGGGTCTGGGCGCCATCCAGATTGCCCGCGGCCTCGGCGGCGCGAGCGGCCAGCAGGCGCGAAAGTGCGGGACGGTCCAGCAGGGCATCGGCCCGCGCAGCCTGGCGCACAGCGGCTTCACCATCCCCGGCAGCAGAGGCGATCAGCGCCTTTTCCAGCGCGTCATAACCCTGCTCGCGCCGACGTCGGCCCATGAAGCCCTTCACCTTGTCCGGTGACGTCCACAACAGATAAATCCCCCACCAGATGACCAGCATGAGAAAGGCGAACAGGATCACCCCGCCGGCGGCGACCACGAAGGGCATTTCGGTCTGGACGCCGAGGAATTCGAAACTCGCCCGACCGGGATTGAGCGCCAGAAAGGCGCCCAGGGCCGCTGTGAGAAGGGCGAAAGTGACAGCCAGGATGAGGCGGATCATGTCGGGTCGCTTCCCTGCTCGGCGGCCTCGGCTGCCAGGGCATCACGCAGCGATTGCAGGCGTTCATCCAGATCGAGGCGCGCACGTGCCTGGAACAACCAGTCACGAACCGTCTCGAGGGCGTCACCCTCGAGGCGCTCGGCAATCGTCACGGCCCCGACAAGGTCGTTCTCTGCCAGGCGTCTTTCGGCCAGGGCGGTCATCGCCAACGGACCCGTCTCATCGTCATTGCCATCGGTGCGGCGAACTTCGATCAGGCCGAAAAAGACCCGCCCCGGGCCCGCGGCCTCGCGAATGGCCTCGCCCGGGAAGAGGGTGGCAAGCTCGCCAATTGTCGGCACGCCGGCGCGGGAATAATCGGCCATGGAGGCAAGGTCCGGCTGACCGCGCCAGAGCCGGGCCAGCGCCGCGCGTTCGGCCTCAAACCCGTCACGGGTGCGGGCGATTTCGCGCAGGGCTGTCAGCGCCAGAGCGCGCGCCGCCAACTGGCGTGACGCCTGACCGGTATCGGCCGGAGTGGCCGCTGTCTCGGAGGCGGTCCGGGCCTGGTCGCGGGCGCCTTCAGCAACGGTCCTGACAGTGGCGAGTTCAGTCTGGAGGCTGAGCAGGTCCTGGCGCAATTGTGCAATCGCCGGGTCTGATTGTGCCGGTGCGGACAGCGTGTCCATTGAGGCTTCGACGGCAATGATACGATCTGTGAGCGCTTGCAGGATCTGTGGATCGACCCCGGGACTGCTCGTTGAGGATTGGCTCGCCTCGAGCGCCTGTTGGGCGCGGGCATCGGTCAGGGATTGCGCCGTCTCGAGCGTCGCAAGCCGGGACTCAAGCGCGCTCGGATCAAACGGCGCGGCGGAGTCTGCCGGCTGCGCCGCGGCGCTCTCCAACTGGCCCAGTCGGGCCTCGATGTCGGACAGGTCCACAGACGCGCCGCCCGGACTGGCAGGCGGGGCCGTCTCCAGCTCGGCCAGGCGTTGCTCGAGCGCCGAGAACTGGTCCGTGAATGCCGCTGCCGGATCTTCGGCTTCAAGCGCGGCCAGCCGGGTCTCCAGACCTGTGATCTCGCTGGTCAGGGCCGCCCGCTCGGCGGCCGCGCCCGTATCCGGCGTCTCGGCAGCCGGCACATAGCGTGACGCGGCGAAGCCGATGGCGCCGCCGGCAATGCTGGCCAGCAGGAAAACGAGCACAAGGCCGAGCCCCCCGCCGCCGCTGCGGGCAGGCTTGGTGGTCGGGCGGCTGTCGTCAGCCGGCTCGAACTCGGCATCGACGGGTTCGGGATCGAGAGTTTCGTTGGGATCAGCCATGACGGCCCATGATTCGCGCGAATTTGCGTCAGCTTAGGACGCGTGGCCTGCCGAGGCCAGTTCCGATGAATCATCCAGAAGCGCAAGCAGCGCGTCCTCATTGGGAGCGGAGGCTGCAATCAGCGCGCCGAAGCCGGCCCCGTCGAGCGGTTGCAGCGCATTGGCGGAAATGCCGAGCGCCGTGACGGAGCCAAGCCAGTGGTGAAGTCCGAATTTGCGGAGCAGATCGAGAAAGGTCTTCGCGCCGCGGGCCGAATGGATCAGAACCGAGACCGGCGCGCCGGATACAATGGCGGCGATGGCTTCCTCTCCCAGGGCATCGACCGCGACGGCACCATATCCGATGGCATCGCGGATCTTGTAGTCATCCGGCTTGAGCGCGCCGGAAAGATCGCCGGAGACATGGATGCCGCGTATATGAAGAAGGCTGCCCTTGTCGGGCTTGACCTTGCGCCGGATCAGAGTGGCCAGCGAGGTGACATCGCCGCCGGCCGAGTGGACCTTCTTGAACCCGATATCGCGCGCGGCCTGGGCCGTTGCATCTGCGACTGCATAGACGGGAAGATCGCGTTCGGGGCGCCTCGGCCCCCAGGCCCGGACACCGTTCGCGGATGTGAAAACCAGGGCCTGCACGTCATCCAGACTGGCATCGATGCGGGCGCGAAAATTGATGTCGAGGACGGGCGAGATGATGGGGTCGATCCCCAGGCGTCTCAGCCCGGAAGCGGTGCGTTCCGCACCCGGCCAGCCGCGTGTGACCAGAACCGTCATGCGGTCACCAGGGCCGCGGCGAGGCCATCACCGGCAGCATCGCGTACAGCGCGGCCCAGGGCCTCGCCGGAATTACGGGCGCTATCGGAAGTGGCGGTCGTCATGTCGAATCGAATCTGCTTTCGCCAGCATTGCTTGCCATCAGGAGTCAAAACTTCCCCGATGAAGTCCATGGATACCTTATTCACAAGGGCCGCAATCGGCGTCCGGCAAGACCCGTCGAGCTCGGCGAGGAAGGCCCGCTCCGCGGTGACGGCGATCTCGGTCGCGCTGTGATGCAGGCCGACCAGATGCGCTGCGGCCTCATCATCATCCGGTCGAATGGTGACGCCAACCGCGCCCTGGGCGCAGGCTGGCAACATATCGGACGGGTCCAGCGGATCACGGCGTGCTTCCTCGCGGCCGAGCCGGTTGAGGCCGGCCCGGGCCAGGAAGGTGGCGTAGATCTCGCCCTCGGCGAGCTTGCCCAGACGCGTATCGACATTGCCGCGCAGGGGTATGACTTTGAGGTCCGGACGCTTGTGGAGGAGCTGGGCCTGACGGCGCAGGCTGGCCGTGCCGATGGTGACGCCTTCGGGCAGGTCCGCCAGCCGCGTTTCACCACCCCGGGCGATCAGCATGTCCCGTGGATCCTCGCGCTCCAGCAGGGCGCCCAGCACAAGCCCGTCGGGCAGGACGGTCGGGACATCTTTCATCGAGTGCACGGCGAAGGCGGCGCGCCCGTCCAGCTGGGCTTCATCGATTTCCTTGGTGAAAAGGCCTTTTCCGCCCGCCTCGATCAAGGTGCGGTCCTGTATCCGGTCGCCGGTGGAAACCAGGCCGAGAATGGGGAAAAAGGCGTCCGCTTCAGTGCCGGTCAGCCCGCACTGGGCGGCCAGACGGGCCTGCACATCATGCGCCTGGACCAGGGCGAGCGGGGAGCGGCGGGTGGCGATGGAGAGCGGTCTGGACGGCGGCTTCACGTTGCAATCATCCCGGTCTTGGGGCTAGTGGACAGTCATGGACTTAGCGCCCCCCTCCCCCAAAGCGCAAGCGCGCACGCTGACCGTACTCGGACTGGAATCCAGTTGCGACGAGACCGCCGCCGCCATCCTGCGCCGCGCGCCCGACGGGACAGTCGAGGTTCTGGCTGATCGCGTGCTGGGTCAGACCGAGGCACACGCGCCCTTTGGCGGTGTCGTGCCCGAGATCGCCGCCCGGGCGCATGCCGAGGCGATGGATGGGCTGGTCATCGAAGCCCTGGCTGAGGCTGGAATGGGTGTGGCGGAACTCGACGGTATCGCCGCAACCTCCGGACCGGGCCTGATTGGCGGCGTGATGGCGGCGCTGATGACGGCCAAGGGGCTCGCGCTCGGCGCAGGCAAGCCGCTTATCGCGGTCAATCATCTGGAGGGTCACGCGCTCTCGCCCCGCATTTCCGAGCCACTTGCCTTTCCCTATCTGCTCCTGCTGGTCTCCGGCGGACATACCCAATTGCTGATCGCCGAGGATGTCGGCGTCTATCACCGCCTCGGTTCGACCCTGGATGACGCCGCCGGAGAGGCCTTTGACAAGACAGCCAAGGTGATGGGGCTCGGTTTCCCGGGCGGACCGGCGCTGGAGCGGATGGCGATGCGTGGCGATGCGACGCGGTTCGACCTGCCCGTGCCGCTCAAAGGCAAGCCGGGTTGTGATTTCTCCTTTGCTGGCCTGAAGACCGCCGCGCGCCAGATCTGGGACCGGTTGGACGCGCCGAACGATCAGGACAAGGCGGACCTGTCCGCCAGCATGCAGGCGGCCATTGCGCGCGCCCTGGCCCGACGGACGCGCCGCGCCTTGGCGATGTTCGCCGAGCGCTACCCGGATATAGAGCGGCCGATGTCGCTGGTCGTGGCCGGCGGGGTAGCCGCCAACAAGGCCGTGCGCGTGGCGCTCGAGGCCGAGGCGGAGACGGCGGGCTTCCGCCTGATCGCGCCGCCGATGAAATGGTGTACGGATAATGCCGCCATGATTGCCCTGGTCGGCCTGGAAAGGCTGGCGCGGGGCGAGATTGACGGGCTTGATGCGCCGGCACGGGCGCGCTGGCCACTGGATGCGGTGTCGGCCAGGGCCGACCCGGCTATCGGCTCCGGACGAAAGGGACCCAAGGCATGAGTGAGTATCAGAGCATCGGCGTGATCGGCGCCGGCGCCTGGGGCACAGCCCTGGCGCAGACAGCGGCCAAGGCGGGGCGCGACGTGACCCTGTGGTCCTTCGAGCAGGATGTCACCGATGCGGTGAACGCCAAGCACGAGAACACGATCTATCTGCCGGACGTCAAGCTGAGCGAGGCCATCGAGGCCACGACCTCGATCTCTGACCTCGATGCCTGCGACGCGATCCTGGCTGTCGCACCCGCGCAGCATTTGCGGCGCGTGCTGGAGGCTTTCCTGCCCTATGCGCGGCCGGGTCTGCCAATCATTCTGTGTGCGAAGGGGATTGAGCAATCCTCCCTGTCGATGATGACCCAGGTGTTGAAAGAGACCATTCCCGCCGCACTGCCGGCCGTCCTGTCGGGACCAAGCTTCGCCATCGATACAGCCCAGGGCCTGCCGACCGCCGTGACGCTGGCCTGCGCCGACGAGGCGGTGGGCAATCAGCTTATCGAGGCCTTGGGCACGCCGCGTTTCCGACCCTATCTCGCGACAGACCTGATCGGCGCGGAGATTGGTGGCGCGGTGAAGAATGTGCTCGCCATTGGTTGCGGGATTTCCGAAGGCAAGGGGCTGGGCAAGTCGGCGCATGCGGCCCTGATCTCGCGCGGCTTTGCCGAGATGACGCGGCTGGCTTTGGCGCTGGGCGCCCAGCGCGAGACGCTGGCGGGCCTTTGTGGTCTGGGCGACCTGGTCCTGACCTGCTCCTCACCGCAATCGCGCAATATGTCCTGCGGGCTGGCGCTGGGGCGGGGTGTTTCGCTGGATGACATCATGGCCAGCCGCCGCGCAGTTACCGAAGGCGTCGCCAGTGCGCCGGCCGTGGTCGAGCTCGCGCGCCGCCATGGCGTTGAAATGCCGATCTGTGAAGCGGTCAACGAGATCCTCGCCGGTCGGGCCAGCGTGGATGATGCCATCGAGACCCTGCTCGCGCGCCCCTTCACCCTGGAGACGGCTTGATGCTTTTTCTGGTTCACACCTGGGACAAAGCCGGTGCCCTCGATATCCGGATGGCCAATCGCGACGCCCATATTGCCTGGCTGACAGCCGCCGGCGGGAAGGTGAAGGCGGCCGGTCCCTGGCTCAATGATGCCGACGAGATGGCGGGCTCATTGCTGATCATCGAGGCCGAGGACCGGGCTGGCCTCGATGCCTGGCTGGCGACCGATCCCTATCAGGCCGCCGGTCTGTTCGGAAAGGTCGAGATCGCGCCCTATCGCTGGGTCTTCAATCCCCCGGTGGAGGCCGGCTGATGCGGCCCAAACCGCCGCCGGGAACCGTGTTGGGCCGGCTGGACGAGCTGCCTGATCCTGGAGCGCGTGCGTCCGATTGGGAAGGCGGGGCAGTCGTGCTGGTCCGCCGGGGCGAGACCGTTACGGCCTTCACCAATCTTTGTCCGCATGCCGGCCTGCCGCTCTGCCTGCCCGATGGGCGCGGCCTGTTGCACAAGGGCGAGACCCTGGTCTGCTCGGTCCATGGTGCCAGTTTTGACGCTATGAGCGGCGATTGCACAGGCGGTCCGGCGGCCGGGGATCGTCTGATGGCGATCTCTGTCGAACTGGTTGGGTCGGAGATCCGGGCGTCGTGACCGCAGGCCCAGGCCTTGCCATGGGTCGCAATTGCCGCATCACGTATCGAAGCTGTGCATTGGCCGTGGTCTCGACAGACCAGCGCGTTTAATCGGACGACGGGCACACCGGGCGTGGATTGGCCATGATGTCCGCCGCCAGCGTGTCAGGCAGTCTGCGGACAATATCGAGGACCGTCTGGTCAGGCCCCATCCCGCCCAGGATGAACTGTGAAACATCACCGCCAGCGCCAGTTGTTGGGGCGCTGGGTGTGGCATGGGTCCGGACAGAGACAATGCCGCGTATATCCATGACATTCAGCGGCGCAGAGTTGGTTTGCGACCAAAGTGCTGCGCGACTGTCGCGGGCGCGTGTCGGCGATCCGGCGGGGCAGCGCATGGCGGCGCTATGCAGGGCGGGCAAAAGCGCGGAGGCGTCGCCGCGGGGCTCGCTCGGCACACCATCATAACCCATGCCCGAATAGTTATAGGCATTGTCCGTGGCGGCGACGAAGATCCACAGATGTCCTCGCGCAAAGGCTGCGCCGCGATAGAACGGGCCGCCAGGAATTGGCGGGGCGGGCTGCCATTCCATGGCGTGGAGATTGTCGGCCACTTGTCCTGTCCAGCAATCATCGATCGCGGCAAAGCTTCGGCGCCCTCCCTCGGTCGTGGGCGGAACCACCGCCGTGCCACCGCAAATCAGCATGTGTCCATCAGGGTGGATCGCCCCCGCATGCCCGAAGACCGGCGCGCCAGGGAAAGGCGTCGCCTCGAACCAGTGGTCTTCCTCGACATCATAGACCTGGACCAGGTCGACATTGTCCGTGTCGTGCCAGCCGCTGACGAGATAGATGTAGCGGTCACGAAACGGCAGGGCGACGGTGTCGTCGACCGGGACAGGCATGTCGGTGATGTGGGTATAGGTTTCGCTCGCCGGATCAAAGCGCCAGACCTCGGGGGTGGAGCGCTCCGACCCATCCTCGGCCACCGTATAACCGCCAAAGACATAGATCTGCCCGCGTACCGTCACGGCGACCGAGGCGAGGCGGCCGACCCCGTCGGGCAGGCCGCCAATCTCGCGGCAGGTCCGGGCGTCGAGGTCGCAGGCATAGGCGTCCGCCGTCACATCGCGCCAGGTCTTGCCTTCATGCAGGCCAGCGAAGGAATAGGCCATCAGGCGGCCATCCAGTTCGACGCCTGCGACGGCATTATTGGTCACCGGTTCCGGCAGGTGGGCCCAGGCTTCGGGCTCGGTGGACTGAGCGGCATAGGCGGGCGCGGAGACAAGTGCCAGCGAGAGGAGTGCGAACAGGGCCGTCAGCGGACTCTCAGCCATGACCTACTCCGCCGACTTCAGGGCCGGCTTTAACGAGAAGAAGCCGGAGCATTCGGCGATCAGTGCCTGCTTGGCGAAGCTGACGATTTCGGCACCTTTCTCGGGTGTCGCCTGGGATGGGTCGGAGCCGATCCGACCATCCGGGAAGCGCTCGCGATAGTCGGCCGCGTCGCTGAACCCGCCAACCGGAGCGATCTTCGGGCTCATTGCAACATCCTTGATCGCGTGCGGATGGGCGTAATAGGTCACCGAGACTTCCGATGCCGTGGCATGCATGCCCTCACCGACCGGGAAGAGCTTGCGGCACGTGTCCATCACGCCGGCCAATTCCCACCAATTGCGCTGTTTCAGCAAGACCGGGCAGGCGGTCCCGGCGAGTGAGAAACTGGCGTAATACTCGGCGAAGGCGGCATTGATCGTGGTGATGTTTCCGCCATGTCCGTTGAGGAAATAAATGCGGTCGAAGCCGTGCCTTGTGAGGCTCTCAATCCAGTCATTGAGTGCCGCAATCATGGTCGAGGGCCGCAATGTCATCGAGCCGGCAAAACCGAGATGATGCTGGGCAATGCCGACATTGAAGGTCGGGCCCACCAGTAGTCCGGCCTCTGCCCCGGCCTCGGCGGCGATGACCTCCGGGCAGATCGCATCCGTCCCGACGAGCCCGTTCGGGCCGTGCTGTTCGGTGGAGCCGATAGGGATGATGATTCCCTTGCAGCGCTTGAGATAGGCGTCGACCTCGGGCCAGGACGCATGGTGCAACAGCATGATTGCCACTCCGGAAAAGCGTAGATCCGGGGAGCTAAGCCGTCATGGCCGTGTCGCGCAAGGTCTGGATGTGGGCTGTGCCGAGCGGTCGCGCGGTCTAGAGCCGGCGGCTCTCGCGGCGATAGAGCCAGGCGGCAAGCGCGGATGCGAGCGCGGCGAATGCCAGAATGAAATGCATGGACCCCTCCATCGCGGCCTGATGCCGTCTGATCACCGGTATAGGGGCTAAGTCCTTATCAACCGTAAAAGAATCCGGATTCGTGGGCGGCGTCACGGCTTCGTGAGTGAGCTGTCAGAAGCGCTATGCCCGGTGCTGGTGTATGCAGAGGATGAAATCATCCTGTTTTGTGAGGGGAAAACATGCGTCGATTGTTCATTGCTTCTGTCGCCCTGGCGGCTCTGGTTACTGCTCCGGTCCTGGCCCAGGACGATCCGATGCCAGCGAGCATCGAGAGCGCGGTCGCCGATGAAACGCGCCCGGAAGCGGATCGCCAGCTGGATGCCAATCGTCATCCGGCGGAAGTGCTTCTGTTCGCGGGTCTCGAACCGGGTTGGCGGGTGGTCGATCTCGCGGCAGGCGCCGGGTATTACTCGCGTGTCCTGTCGACCGCAGTCGGCAGTGATGGCCATGTCTACACGATGAATCCGAGCTGGGTCGCGGAGCGTTTCGCCGAGACCGATGCCGGTCTCGCCGCCTTTGCCGGCGAGCGTCCGAACATGACGCATTTCAGCTCGACCATCGAAACCTTCGGGACGAATGTCGGAGAGGCGCCGCTCGACGCGGCTTTCATGGTGCTTTTCTACCATGATACGGGCTGGGACGGCACCGATCGGGCCGCGATGAACACCGAGATCTTTGACAGTCTGCGACCAGGCGGCGTGTTCGTCGTGATAGATCACCATGCCGTCGCAGGTGCAGGTCTCGACGTGGTCGAAAGCCTGCACCGGATCGACGAGGCGTCGGTGATCGATGAGGTCACGGCGGCCGGCTTCGAGCTTGATGCGAGCAGCGAGATGCTGGCCAATGCCGAGGATAGCCGGGAAATCAGCCCCTTCGATCCGTCAATCCGGCGTCAGACTGATCGTTTCGTCCTGCGCTTCCGCAAGCCTGACTGATCAGGCTGCATCCAGTTCCGAGCGGAAGCGGTTGAGTTCCTCATCCAGGCGACCTGCCGCTTCCCCGAGCTCACCCGATGCGCGGGTAAAGGATTCCGCGGCGGTGTTGGTGCGCTCTGCGGCATCGGTGACCGAGCCCATGGCATTATTGACCTCGGTGGTCTCCATCGCGGCCCGTTCGGCCAGCGATGCGATTTCCTGAGTGGCCTGGTTTTGCTCGGCGAAGGCGCCCTGGACGCTCTCGGTCGAATTGCGCAGCTCGGCGATGATTTCCGTGATGCGACCCAGCGCGCCGGCAGCGCCGCCAGAGGCGCCACGCATGGCTTCGATCTTCTGACCGATATCGCTTGAGGCGCGGGTTGTCTGTTCGGCCAGCGCTTTCACTTCCGAAGCAACGACCGCGAAACCCTTGCCGGCTTCACCGGCGCGTGCGGCCTCGATGGTGGCGTTGAGTGCCAACAGATTTGTCTGCTCGGCGACATCGGCGACGAGACGCATGATGTCCTCGATTTCCTTGGCCGCGCCTTCCAGCGCGTCGATCGAACGACCGGCGCCCTCGGCTTCGGCGGCGGCCCGGTCCGAGACGTCACCGCTGTTCTGCAGAATGCGGGCGACCTCACCGATCGAGGCGGACAATTCCTGCGCAGCGGCAGCAACCGACTGGACATTGGAATTGGTGGTCGAGGCGCGCGATGAGGCGTCGGTCGCCCCTTCGCGTGTTGCCAGCGCATCGCCGGTCAGGTCGGACGCGAGTGTGCTGACCTGCTGGGCCGCCCCGGAAATGCCACCGGCGATCACACGCAGCGCGGACTCGAAGGACTGGGCCAGATTGGCAACATTGCCGCGTTGCTGTTCGGCCTTGTCGCGCGTGTTTGACTGGTCTTCGGCGCTACTCGCGGCAGCCCTCTGGGCCTCTTCGGCCTCAGCAGCCTTGCGATCGGCTCCATCGAGGGCATTGGCCGCGTGATAGGTCATCCAAACCAGCGCGGCGGACTGACCGATCACGATCACGGCGTGGAAGACGACGCGGAAGAAGTCGGCGCCATCAGGGAAGACGGCCCAGGGCAGAAAGAAATTCAGGGACAGGTGGTGGACAGCCGTCGCGGCGGAGGCGGCGAGAATGACGCGCCAGTCCAGCATCAGGGCTGAGATCGACAGTGCCGCGAAGAACATCATGTGCATGTCGATCTGCCAGTCGGATCCGCTCATCACATAGACGAAGAGGGCCGGAAAGCCGATCAGTGTGGTGCCCGCGGTAACGCGGGACGAGTCGGTGTTTGGCGCCATTTTCCAGCTGAGCCCGGCGACGGCCAGCAAGGCCAGTCCGAACAGTCCGGCCGGCAGGATGCGGTTAGCCGCGACGAAGGCCGCCGTGGCGAGGAGGACGACCCAGAGCCCGGCCATGATCAGGACGGTCGCGATCTGTGCGCGCTGGCGGATGTTGCTAAGACTGGTCATGAAGCGAGATCCTGTGTCGAAGAGGAGGGTATCAGGCAGCCGCGGAAGGCATCGGCGGGCAGGATGACGAGCGCGCCAGCTTGTCTCAGCGCGTCGTGATCGGCGGCATCATCGAGAATGAAGACGCCGATATTCTGTGTCCGCCCGAAAGTCAGTGGTGCCTGATCCTGGCTGGCGGCTGCCAGAACAATGTCCCGGGCGCCCCAATCGGGCGGGAAGATTGCTGCATACTGGTCATTCGATGCCGGTTCGAACGCGCCAAGCAATGGTGTGGCGCCGATTCCTGCAATCAGAAGTATAGTTTTGAGTGAATTCAACATCGATTTCGCAGCGGCTCGTAATGATGAGCCATGGTTAGCGCGTCGATGGTTAATTAGTGTTTACAGGCAACCGGCCTCAAATCGGGGAGGTCAGGCGTTCTTCCGATCGCGTTTCAGCAAGCCGAAAAGCAATGTGTCGCGCACGCCGATATGGGTTTCCCACTCATCCCGCAAACGGCCCTCCAATGTGAAGCCCAGCTTAGTCAGCACAGCAATGGAGCCGGTATTGTCGGGGTCGGTATCGGCGTAGATACGGCGCAAGTCGAGCGCCTCGAAACCGTATTCGAGCAATCGCTCGACAGCCTCGCTCACATATCCCTGGCGTGTCGAATCCGGACGAATAAAATATCCAACCTCGGCGACGCCAACCCTGCGGTTCATCAGAATGGCCCAACCCAGTGCATCATTTGGCGCGTCTGGTTTGGCGATCGTCCAGCAGCGCAATGTGGCGGATCGGATGTTCCAGGTCAGATAATCCCGTACCGCCTCCAGCGAGGTCAGCGGCCCGCTGGACCAGTAGGTCATGGTCTTGTCATCGCTGAGACCGGGATAGACCCCCTCGGCATCCTTGAGGGTCATGGGTCGCAGCAGGAGGCGGTCGGTTGTGAGTACAGGGACGTCCGGCGCCATATCGCGCGGCTCCAGCGCATCCTCGGTGACGCCGAGCCTGATCTCGTCGAACCGCTCTTCAATACAGGCCTGCATGGTCTTGAAGCAATCCTGGGAAAACCAGTCATGGTCCGCAAAGCAGGCCGTACGGGCGACCTCGTCCGGCCAGGCGGCATAGGACCAGTAAAGCCCGTCCTCGCCGCGGTGAAGGATGGCGCCATAGGAGCCGCAGGCGGCATGAATGCGCCGTGTTCCCTCGGTCCAGGCGGTCTTGAACTCGGCTTCGCGCCCCGGCTTCAGCTTCCAGCGATACAGAACAGCGTCGGTCATGAGCCTGCGTCGTTGGATTGGCCTTCCGCTTCCAGGCGCTGTTTGCGCAGCACGCTGGCCTTCACCTTCTGGCTCTCCGAACGCAATTGCCCGCAAGCCGCAAAGATGTCGCGACCGCGTGGGGTGCGGATGGGCGAGGCATAGCCGGCCTTGTTGACCACGTCGGCGAAGGCTTCGATCTGGTCCCAGTCCGAACACTCATACGGGCTGTTCGGCCACGGATTGAAAGGGATGAGATTGATCTTGGCGGGGATGCCCTTGAGCAGTTTCACCAGCGCCTTGGCTTCGGCGAGGCTGTCATTGACGCCCTTGAGCATGACGTATTCGAAGGTCACGCGCTTGGAATTGCTCAGGCCCGGATAGGCGCGGATTGCCTCCATGAGGGCCTTGAGCGGGTATTTCTTGTTCAGCGGCACCAGCTCATCGCGCAGCGGATCATTGGTCGCGTGCAGCGAGATCGCCAGCATGGTGCCGGTCAACTCGCCGAGTTCCTTGATCTTGGGGACCACACCCGAGGTCGACACGGTGGTCCGACGGCGCGAAATGGCAATGCCCTCACCGTCCGAGATGATGTCGATCGAGGTCGCGACGTGGTCGAGATTGTACAGCGGCTCACCCATGCCCATGAAGACGATATTGGTGATTTTCCGGTTCTCGTTCGAGGTCGGCCACTCCTCGAGATCATCGCGGGCGATCATGACCTGGGCGACGATCTCGGCCGCCGTCAGATTGCGCACCAGCGCCTGTGTGCCGGTATGGCAGAAGGTGCAGTTCAGCGTGCAGCCAACCTGGCTCGACACGCACAAAGCGCCCGAGCGGGCCACATCGGGAATGAAGACGGTCTCGCACTCGACGCCGGGCGCCAGTTCGATGAGGTATTTGCGGGTTCCGTCGACCGAGACCTGGCGGTCAATCAGCTTGGGCCGGTGCAGCGCGTATTTCTCGGCGATCACCGCGCGAAGATCCTTGGAGATATTGGTCATCTCGTCGAAGGAGGTGACGCCGTAGTGATAGATCCAGCGCCACAGCTGATCCGCGCGCATCTTCGCCTTCTTCTCGTCGACCCCGCAATCGATCGCCACCAGGCGCAATTCCTCACGCGTCATGCCCGCCAGGGAGGGCAGGGCACGCGGTGTTGTCTCGTCAATGCGCGGCGCATTGCCATTGCGGGCGTCGATGTTCAGGGCGTGGTTCATGGTCGCCAGACTAGATCAATTCAAACGGAGCCGCGCGCTCTATCACGAAAGCGCGGCAAATCCGAATCGCGATCGGTGGTTCCCGATCAGCTACACAGGGCCGAAACGCGCTGCAGGGCGGCGGTAACGCCTGACAGCGAGAACTCGTAGGAGGTCGACGCGCCGTCCAGAGTTGTCGCGGAGACCCGCATAGCTGATCCACGGCGCATGGCACGGACCAACTCGTCCTCTTCGTCGAGATCGTCGAGGAAGCCTTCCTGCCCGTCGGCGAACATGTCGAACCTGTCGGAGCCGACACGAACCTGGGGTGGGCTGGTCGGCCGCAGGTCATAGCCGACCAACAGGGACGGCTGGTCCTCGACCGCACCAGATTGCCAGCTGGCGACCAGGAAATAGACATTGCCATGCTCATGCGCACGCGGCGAACTGTCGGTCGGACGGCTGAGCGCATAGCAGGAATAGCCGGCTTCGGTATTGCGTGTGAAAACGCGCCAATCGCTGTACTCGCCGCGAAATTGCGGGTCATCCTGGGCGAGGGAAGCGGCAGACGTGAGCGCGGCGAGGCCGAGGGCGAGGCAGGCAGATCGTAATAGCACGGTGATCATCCTCATGGAGATGCTGGCTGGTTGCCGTCTAGGGCATGCCTATGGCGGTATGATGGCAGAGTTAATCCCGGCCTAAGATGGCCCGCCGGATGACCGTTTCAGCGGTGGATTCCGAATTTTTTCGTCGCATCGGCCAGGCTTTCCAGCTTCGGGCCACCCGGCATCAGTGGTCGCTCCGGGAATCCGCCGAAATTGATCTGGCGATCATAGAGCGTGATGGCGCAGGCGACCGAGACATTGACGCAGAATTTGGTCGGGATCTTGACGATATGGCTGCACTTGGCTTGCATGTCTTCCGACAGGGACCCGCGTTCCCGGCCGAAGACATAGGCGGCGCAAAGGGGGTGGCGGAAGCTGGGCAGGTCGACGGCCTCGTCGGTCAGTTCAATCCCGACCAGCTGGCAATTGGACGGCAGGGCCATGCCCCCGATCCCGTCCCACTCATAATAGGGGACATGATCGGCGGATTTGGCGGTATCGGCCCGATAGACGTCGCGCACCTGGTGATTGGCGTCCACGGTGAAGGCGAAGCTGGCGCCGAAAGCGTGGGCTGTGCGCAGGATGGCGCCCAGATTCATTGGCTTGGAAATGCCTTCCGCGCCGACCCCGAAATATCCCCGCTTCGTCGACATGGTCAGCTCACGCCGGCGGTGATGCGGCCATCGGGATGGACCATCGCCTGCTTCATGCCTGGCGAATTGAATGGCGCGGCGAGATTGCCGTCCCGATCAACGGCGATAATGCCGCCCTCACCCTCAAGCGCGGCGACATCCGCCAGTGCACCGGCCGTCGCGTCGGCGAGGGATTGCCGGCCGTAGCGCATGCGGGCCGAGACGTCCTTGGCCGTTGCCGTGCGCAGGAAGAATTCGCCCTGTCCGGTGCAGGAGATGGCGACATGGCCATCCGCCCAGCAGCCCGAACCGATGATCGGGCTGTCGCCGACGCGGCCTTCCATCTTGTTCAGTGTGCCACCGGTTGAGGTCGCTGCGGCGAGCCGGCCTTCCATGTCCAGCGCGACACAGCCAACCGTACCGGTCGCGATCGCGCGGTCATCCGGCGCGGCGGCCGGGGTGTAGTAATCATTGACGCTCTCCACGCGTTGCAGCTCGGCCTCGCTGCAAAAGCGTTCGGCGCCCCGGCCGGCCAGCATGACATGCGGCGTCGTTTCCATGATTGCGCGCGCGGCCGAGACCGGGCTGGTGAAACCGGTCAGCGAGGCGACCGACCCGGCCCGCTGGGTCGCCCCGTCCATGATCGCCGCATCAAGCTCATAGCGACCGGCCTTGTTGGGGGATGCGCCCTTGCCGGCGACATAATACCCCGAGGCTTCGAGTTCGCGGACAATGTCCTGGACGATGTCGAGGGCGTTGGCACCGATCGCGAGACGCGCCTTGGCGGCTTCAGCGAGTCCGCGCATGTGCTCTGTTTCTTTGGCATAATCGCGATCGGCCAAGGTTCCGGCGCCGCCGTGCAGCACCAAGGCATAACGTCCGCTCATAGCGTCAATCCCGTGTCGGTTTCAAAAGCGTGGAATTGCTCTAACACCGCTCGCATCATGGCCCCAAGTCGGATTTCCACCGCAGCCCAGCCGCCGTGGCGGATTTTCTTTTTCCGGCCATCACGCTATGTCGCTGGCATCGATAAAGGGGAGTGTCTCATGAAACTCGACTCATCCATTGCCGCCATCGTCACAGGCGGCGCTTCCGGTCTCGGCGAAGGTACAGCCCGCCGCCTCGCCGCCGAAGGCGCAAAAGTGGCCATTTTCGACATGAATGCCGAGAAGGGCGAAGCGGTCGCCAAGGAAATCGGCGGCGTCTTCTGTCAGGTCAATGTGGCCGATGAGGCCAGCGTTGATGCCGGCCTTGCCAAGGCCCGCGCGGCGCACGGTCAGGAACGCGTCTTTGTCAATTGTGCCGGCATTGGCTGGGCCGAGAAGACGGCCCGCCGGTCTTCCTCTTCGGGCGAGATCTCCGCGCATTCGGCCAAGGGCTTCCAGACCGTCATCGGCGTCAATCTGATCGGGTCTTTCCTGTGCGCGTCCAAGTCGGCCGCCGGCATGATGTCGCTGGATCCGGTCGGCGATTCCGGCCGTGGCGTGATCGTCAATACAGCCTCGGTCGCTGCCCAGGACGGTCAGATCGGCCAGGTTGCCTATGCGGCCTCCAAGGGGGGTATCTACGGCATGACCCTGCCCATGGCGCGCGACCTTTCCCGCGAAGGTATTCGCGTCAACACGATCCTTCCGGGTTTCTTCGAGACGCCGATCTACCAGCAGATGCCGCCGGAAGTGAAAGTCTCGCTCGCCTCGCACCTGCAATTCCCGCAGCGTTTCGGCACGCCGGAAGAGTATGCCGACCTCGTCGCCTTCATGGTCCATTCCGACTACATCAATGCTGAATGTGTCCGTCTCGATGCCGGTGCCCGCATGCCGCCGAAATAGGCAGCGACGCCAAGTGAATACAGGAAAGGCCGGAGCATGGGCTCCGGCCTTTTCTCTTGCCGCTCTGATACCGGATCAGAATTCGTGACTGATCGACAGGCGGGCATTGAGCGGCTCACCGGTCGAGATATTCGAGTTGGAGTGGGCATCCGGGAAGTAATCCGTGTCGAACAGGTTTTCGACATTGAGCTGGATGCGGGTTTCCTGGCTCAGATCGTAGAACACGGCGGCATCGAAGCGGGTATAGCCCGGAAGCTCGACGCCATTGTCCTCACGCACGAAGTAGGCGTCCTGATAGGTCGCCCCCACCGCAATGGCGAGTTCACCATTGATCTGATAGCGGTTCCACAGCGATACCATGTGCTCGGGCGTCTGACGGGTCGCATTGCCGTCAAAACCGCCGCCCTCGACGACGCCATCGAGATAGCTGTAGCCGGCATTCACGGTCCATCCATCGGCCAGCTCACCCACCAGCTGAAGCTCGAAACCCTCGGTCGTGCTGCCCGCGACCGTGGTCACGATCGACGGGTCGTCCGGATCAATGGTCGTGAACTGGCCGCGCTCAAGTCGGAAAAGGGCGGCGGTGAAGCTCAGATCGGCATTGATGTCCCACTTGGCGCCGATCTCGCGGTTCTCGAAGGTTTGCGGCTGGATGTCCTCGCTCGTTGTGCTCAGCGTCAGGAATTGATCACCGGCACTGGGCAGGAAGGTCTCGGAATAGCTGGCATAGAAGGAGATGTTGTCGGCCGGCTTGTAGATCAGTCCGAAGCGCGGGGAGACTTCCTCGTCGACACGGCCGCGGCGACCATTATCGGTCGCTGAGACCGCCTGCCGGTCAAGCACGGACACGTCGAAACGGTCGAAACGGGCGCCGATCATGACCTTCAGCGAGGATGTCAGGTCAATCTGGTCCTGAATATAGAGTGAGGTGAACTGGACGCTCGAGCTCCGGTCGCGCACCGGTGTCACAAAGTCGAAGTCCGGGATGACGAGCGGATCGCTGAAGTCGATGCTGATCTGGTCGTCATTGCTGGCGGCAAACAGGTTGTCGACCCGGGCATTGGTCGTGTCCTGATCGCCGTATTCCCCGCCCACGAGCAGGGTATGCTCGAGCGAGCCGGTCCGGAATTCCCCGACGAGATTGCCCTGGACGATGAGATTGGTCCGCGCGGTCGTGTCACGATAGCCGTCGAGTGTGACCCGGTTCGGAATCACAGTGGCGTCGAATCCGGCCGCATAGATATTCTGATAGGCCTTGTCGTAATCGGCATACTGGGCGGTGATATTGCCGCGCAGCTGGTCGGTGTATTCATGATCCACGCGGACCCGGAAAGTGTGGGCCTGGAGTGTCGTCCGGTTGCGGTCAGCTGAGCCGAAGAAGGTGTTGTCATAGCCTTCGAGCGGGCGACCGGGGGCGCCTGTTACAGCGATGGACGGGACGCCGCGGTCCACGACGCGATCATCGTCGAGATACTCATAAAAAGCGGTCAGCGTCGTCTCATTGCCCAGCGCAATACGGGCCGTTGGATTGAGGCCATAGCGGGTGCCGTCAAAGGCGTCGCGATGGTTGGCCATGGTCTCGATGAAGCCATTCAGGCGGACTCCGGACTGATCGCCGGTATCCAGATTGATGTCGGCCGTCAGCTGGCCGGCGCCGAAGGTGTCGATTGCCGCGCCAAAGCCGTGGAAAGCCTCGCCGACGACCGGTGTTTTCGTCACCCGGTTGACCACGCCGCCACCGCCGCCGCGACCGAAGAGCAGGGCGTTGGATCCGCGCAGGATTTCGACCTGTTCCAGATTGTAGAGGGGGCGGTAGTACTGGACGTCGTCGCGAATGCCATTGAGGAAGAAGTCGGCGGTGGACTGGTTGCCGCGGATATTGATGGCGTCACGATGCCCCTCGCCCTGGCTGATGGAGAGGCCCGGCGTGTAGCGCAGGATATCGCCAAAATTGACGAAGCCCTGCTCGGTGATCTGAACATCCGTGATGATGGACAGGCTCTGGGGCACGTCGATGATCGGGGTCGGCGTCTTGACCGAGTTCAGCTGATCGAGTGACAGATAGCGGCCAGTGATCTCGATGACATCGACGTCTTCGCCCTGGGCGATGGCTTGGCCTGCACCGAGGCTCACAGTGAGAACGGTGGTAAGCAGGAGCGAAACTTTACTGTACATGCGCTGACCCGGTCATGAGAATGAAAATCAAAGTCTCGCTATTGCGATCGAGAATGAGTGTCAAGGACAGGAGCGGTATCTCGCGTGTCTTCGCAGCGCTTCGTTCCGCCGCGTGACAATCCGGCATCGGTTCCAGGACGAAGCACGGCCCACAAGAAACGGGGCCGATGCATCGCACCGGCCCCGTGAGAGTTGAGCTTCAGAAGGCGTAGAAGTGTCAGTCGCTGGGCGGCCGGACAATCTGGTCGCCGAGGTTGGACATCACATCGCGCGCGCCGAAGGCGCTTGGGTCGTCCGGCTTGGTGCCGCGCCCGAAATAGATCTCGGCACTCGCTTCATAGCGCGTGCTTTCGCGATAGCTGACATCATCCCAGAACGGATCGCGCCATGCCCGCCAGCCCCAGCGGGGGTGGAAATAGGCATGCTGGACCGAAAAGCCGCTATAGGGCGAGTGGCCAATACCGGACGCCATTACACGGGTATCCTCATCCGTCGCGCGATTGACGACGGTGAAATAGTCATAGCCACTTTCAACTGTCAGCTCGGCGGCCCGGTAGAGGAGATAGGTTTCCACCGTCTCGCGATCGGTCAGCGAATTGCCCTCAAAGGAAATCCGGTAGCGATTGCTTTCAATGCGGGTTTCGGTGAACCCGCGACCGGCCTCATCCGCGGCCTGGTAGGGTGTCGGGGTTGCGCAGCCGCCCAGCACAGCCAGGCTGGCCAAAGTGATCAGAACGCGCCTCATATCAGGCTCCTTGTAACGCTGGCGGTCCCTCGCCTCATTTAATATGACTCGTCCTGCACCGTTTGAACGGGCGGACTCTTCATCAGGGAGCATAGGCGTGTGTGGTCTGGCGTCAAACGTCTGATCGCCCATGCGGGGGAATGAGGGACGTGTCGTGAGTAAGCCGAGCCGCCATAGTGTCCTGGCTGTGCTGAGCCTGTGTTTCATGGCGGGCATTGCCCACGCTCGCGACCATGTCAGTGAGGCCCCGGTCCTTCAGGCCTGTGAGCGGTCCGGCGTGGAGGCTGCGGTCTGCACTTGCATCGCCCGCGAGGCCAATTCCCGTTTCAGCCATGATCAGCTTGGTGTTCTCGGCGCCGCAATGCCTGAAATCGGGCGTATTACCAGCGATCCGGACGTGGCCGGGCAAACACCATCGCACGAGCGCCTGACCGCGGACGAACTGGCGAATCTGTACCAACGGGCCCAGGCGGCAGATGTGGTGATCCGTCAGGCCTGTGGCGTCGGACTGAGCTTGCGCGACACTGGTTGACCGGGCCTGGTGCCGGCCCGGCTTGATAGCGGCACGGCCTCATTCAACTGGATGCCTAGCGTAGATCGAGCTCGACGATTGCCGTCGCCGGCCGCGCGTCATCCGGAACCGAGCCGTCTGCCGGGAAGAGCGGCCAGGCGGCATTGCTCACGAGCCAGGCCCGCCCGTCAGCCAGGTCGACCAGTGTCGGCTCGGTATTGCCGGCCATGGACGCATGGCCACGAAGCAGAACGTCGACATTGGCGACGTCCCGGCCAGTCGGATCAAGATCGATTGCCATGACCTGGTGTGGTTCGGCGCCATTGCGCACGGCGATCAGCCGCCCGTCACGGGTCTGCCGCAACCCGTCAATTCCAATCAGGCTGGTTTCAGAGGCTCGCACCAGTCCGGCACTGCCATCGGTCAGGTCAATACGCCAGATACCCATCGAATAATCGGCGACATAGAGCGCCCCGCGGGCCAGCGCGACGCCTTGCAGGCTGACAAAGCGCGGGTCTTCCGCCAGCACTTCCAGTTCGCCGGAAACATTGTCGAGCCGATAGACGCGGGGCGCCCCGCTGTCGGAAATATAGGCGCTGCCATCGCGCACCACGAAGTCGGCCATCTGGATCGCGCCGTCGATCGTGTAGCGGCGGTAGAGATCACCGGTGATCAGGTCGAAGGCAAACAGGGCTGTACCCTCGGCCTCACCGTCGGCGAGCGGCGTTTGGGGCACAGTGCCCGAAGCCGCCCAGAGCATGCGGGTCCGATCGTCCACGACGAGGCCGAAGACCGACCATAATCCGTCCTCGCGGTCGGCGAAAACAATCGGCTCGTCACGGGCAAAGGGTTCCAGGAGAAGAATTTCACGGTCCGCGACCGAGGAGACGAAAATGCGGTCGGTCTCGATATCCATGGCCACACCCTCGATCAGCGCGTCAGGACGATTGATGCGGGCAATCACTTCGCCTTCGCCGACAGGCTCGCCATTCGCAACAAGGGCGGCCCGGATTCCGGCCAGACGATCGGCATCGGCGGCTTCAAGCAAAGTCAGGGTCGCGTCTGCGGGGGCGAATGTCAGCCCTGCCTCGACCATCGAGTCGAGCGCTGCGAAGCCGTCATCCGGGCGTTCGGCCCGGGTGGCGATGGTCACCAGCGCGCGCAGGACTGCGGGGTGGGCCGGCTTGATATCGAGTGCCGCCAGCATCAGCCGGCGGGCGGTTTCAGTGTCTCCGGCACGCAGCGAACTTCCGGCTTCGGCGAACAATTCCAGCGCGATGGATTGCGGGGTCGGCGCCTCGACCTCGGCTTCCGGGATCCCGGATCCCTGGGCGAGTGCGGATGTGGTGCCCAGCCCGGTCAGAATGGTGGCGAGCGCGATTGCCTTGAATGTCATGTGAAATAAGTCCCCCCGAAACGCGGCCCCTTTGCGACCAGTTCAGGGATAATATGAGGTTTTGCCAACTGCAAAACGCACACCTGCGTGCGTGGATTTGCCAGATCTAACGCAAATCGAGGGTCACGGGACCTTCATCCTCGACCGGTCCGGTGAGGATGACGTGGTCGTCTTCCTCTCGCCACTCCACGAAAAGTTCGCCACCATCGGCCATGATCGAGGCCTTGCGTTCAGCCAGCCCGCGGCGGTGGGCCGCGACCAGCGCCGCGCAGGCCCCGGTGCCACAGGCTGCTGTGATCCCGGCGCCGCGCTCCCAGACCCGCAAGCGGATGTGGGTGGCATCATGAATCTGCGCAAAGCCGGCATTGACGCGTTCGGGGAAGAGCGGATCCATCTCGACCTCGCTGCCGAGCCTTGCGACCGGCAGGGCTTCGACATCGCGGATGAAGAAGACCGCGTGCGGATTGCCCATGGAGACGGCGCCGGGGGCCTCTATGCGGACCCCGTCTGCCTCGCAGGCATAGTCAAGCCGGGCTGTGTCCATCGGGCGGGCCAGCGGAATGTCCTGCCAGTCGAGACGCGGCACGCCCATATCGACACTGACGGTCATCGGTCCGGCATCCCTGGCCAGCAGGAGGCCGCCGGCGGTGCCGATCGAGACCTGTCGACTGCCATGGGCCTGCATCATCGCCCAGGCCGCCGCACGGGTCCCGTTTCCGCAGGCGCCGACCTCGTCACCATCGGCATTCCAGATGCGCATGAAGGCGTCGGCGCTGTCGCTGTCCTCGAGCACAAGTAACTGATCGAAATGATGGTCATGCGCCATCGCTCTGACCGCCTCGCGGGCAGGATTGAAGCGGGCGACCTGGCCGCGCACATCGGCAAGGATGAACCGATTGCCGGCACCATTCATCAAACGGGCTTCCATAACGGCTCCGATACCGCCCCAATCCCTTTACGTCCACTACCGCTCCGGTGTTAATTGCGTCACACACATCAGAGGGGAAGAGACTGATGAGAGTTTATCGGAGTATCTGGGCGGTGACCGCCAGCGCCGCCATCCTCGCGGCCTGCAGCCAGCCCGCCAGCGATGAGGGCGAAGACGTGGGCTCCACTACAACGGACGCGCCGGCCGAGCGCCAGATCGTCCAGATCGATCCCAATAATGACCCACGGGTCTGGCTTGAGGACGTCGAGGGCGAGCGCGCCCTTGAGTGGGTCGGGGGGCAGAATGAGCGCACCTTTGATCGCCTTCAGGGCGATGAGCGTTACGAGACGCTCCGCGACCAGGCACTGGCCATCTACCAGTCCACCGACCGGATTCCCTACGGTTCCTATTCCGGCGGCTTCATCTGGAATTTCTGGCAGGACGCCGAGCAAACCCATGGCCTGTGGCGCCGCGCCACGCTGGAAAGCTATCTCACCGATGATCCGGAATGGGATGTCGTGCTCGATCTTGATGCCCTGTCCGAAGCCGAGGACCGCAATTGGGTCTGGCGCGGCTCGAACTGCCTGGCGCCCGATTATGATCGGTGCATCCTGACCCTGTCCGATGGCGGGTCCGATGCGGCGATCCGGCGTGAATTCTCGATTTCCGACCGGGCCTTTGTCGAAGGCGGATTCGAGACACCGGAAGCCAAGGGTGGTGTCAGCTGGATTGACGAGAACACCGTGATGGTTGGCCTTGCCATCGACCCGGAAGACACGACGAGTTCGGGCTATCCCTCGGTCGCCTATCGTTGGGAGCGCGGTACCGATCTCGCCGATGCGACCGAAGCCGTGCGCGGCGATGCGGACGATGTTGGCCTCTTTGCCTTCCGGGCCGAAGACCATGACGGCACCGTCTACATGATGGCGTCGGAAGCGGACACATTCTACGATACGACCTGGTGGTATCTGCCGATCGATGCTGAGCCGGTCCAGCTGCCTCTGCCGTCCAAATCCTCCATCCAGGACATTTATCAGGGCGAACTGATCTTCACGGTCGAAGAAGAATGGACCCCGATGGAAGGTGGAGAAACCTTCCCGCAGGGCGCGCTGCTCTCCTTCACCATGGCCGATTTCGCCGCCAGCGGCGAACTGCCGCCGGTCAAGACCGTGTTTGTGCCCGGTCCGCGTCAGTCTCTGGGCGGAATGGGCTCGTCCGCTTCGGCCTTCCTGGTCGCGATTGACGAGAATGTCGTCGGCGGCCTCGAGGCCTTCCACTATGCCGATGGCCAGTGGACGTCCGAGACCGTGCCGGTCCCGGCCAATATGACGATCAGCCTCGGTTCGACCAATTCGCACCATGATGTCGCCTTCATGAATGCCGAAGGCTTCCTAACGCCGGACAGTTATTACATGGTCGATGCGGCCGAGTTGACGGTTCAGGAGATCAAGTCGATCCCGGCCCGGTTCGATGCCGAGGGCCTTGTTGTCGAGCAGCTGGAAGTGGCGTCGACCGACGGCACGATGGTTCCGTATTTCGTGGTCCGTCATGAAGACACGGTGATGGATGGCACGACGCCGACCCTGCTTTACGCCTATGGCGGTTTCCAGGTCTCCATCCGCCCGAGCTATTCCGGTTCGCGTGGCCAGCTCTGGCTCGAAAATGGCGGTGCCTATGTGGTCGCCAATATCCGCGGTGGCGGCGAGTTCGGTCCTGCCTGGCACCAGGCCGGTCTGAAGATGGATCGCCAGCGCATCTATGACGATTTGATCGCCGTGGCCGAGGATCTCTCTGAACGCGGTCTCACAAGTCCGCGTCATCTCGGCGTTTATGGCGGGTCCAATGGCGGCCTGCTGACCGGTGTCATGTACACCCAGCGCCCTGATCTGTGGAATGCGGTCGTCTCGGCCGTGCCGCTGCTCGACATGCTGCGCTTTCACACCCTGCTGGCCGGCGCGTCCTGGATGGGTGAATACGGCAATCCGGAAGATCCGGACGAGGGCGGTTTCCTGCGCTCGATCTCGCCCTATCACAATGTCGATGCCAATGGAGCGTATCCGGAGATCTATCTCTACACCTCGACCCAGGATGACCGTGTCCATCCGGGCCATGCCCGCAAGATGGCACATCTCCTGGAAGATTTGGGCCATGACTATCTCTACTACGAGAACACGGCCGGTGGTCACTCTGCCGCCGCCAATCTCGAAGAGCGGGCCCGCAGCGACGCGCTGCTCTACACCTTCCTGATGCAGAAACTGATGGATGATGTTGATCCGCTCGACGCGGAATAGGGATGACATGATCGAGAAGAAAGGCCCCGGAGTTCAGGCTCCGGGGCCTTTTTTATACGCGTGTCCGGGATGCGCCTTTTGTCTCCGCACGCTTTCGCGCCGAAGGATGGGAGGGAACGGGATGTCGGCGGACACCGGGGTGTCCTGTTGATGGTCTGCGGTGTCCGTGATGTCCTCGACATCCCGTTCGCGGAGTTTTCCCGGGCTGTCTCCACCCCGATTCCAATGCGTCAGGTAGATGGGGTCGGTCGTTTAGTGCCCCGCGACCTGGTCGCACGCCCTGCCGGAACTTCGGGATGTCACTCCCGAGGCGCGG
>NZ_CAJQOO010000020.1 GCF_905480005.1 uncultured Maricaulis sp. | reverse complement strand
CGGCGGCACGAATGCCCGTTTCGCCATTGCGCGCGGAAACGTGACGCAGGGGTTTGAGCTCGATCAGGTGCGTCGCCTCAAGAATGAGGACTTCGAGCATCTGCGCGATGCCGCCATGGCCTATCTGGAAAGCTGCGATGGTGATCGTCCGGACCGCGCCTGTTTCGCGGTCGCCTCGCCGATCCGTTCCGGCCGGGTCCAGCTGACCAATGCGACCTGGAGTTTCCGGCCGGACGAGCTGGGCGGAGAGCTGGGTATGGCAACCCTGATGGCGGTCAATGATTTCGAGGCCCAGGCCCGCGGCGCCCCGCTGACACCGACCGCTGACATTGTCGAGATTTCCAACGGACGCCCCGTCGATGGCACACCGATTGCCGTTCTAGGCCCGGGCACCGGACTTGGCCTGGGCCTGCTGGTTCCGGACGGGGATGCGGTCAAGGTCGTCGCTACCGAGGGCGGACATGCGGGTTTTGCGCCGCGCACGGATCTGGAGATTGAAGTCGGCCGTGTCCTGGCGCGCGAATACGGATTTGTGTCCTGGGAGCGCATCCTGTCGGGTCGCGGTCTGGTCAACATCCATCGTGCCCTGTGCCAGATCGAAGGCAAAAGCTGGCCGGGTTATCGTCCGGAAGACATCACCCGTGAAGCGCTCGCCGATCCGGAATCGATGGGCGCCCAGGTGGTGGAATTCTTCTGCGCGGCACTGGGGGGCTATACCGGTGATGTCGCGGTTCTGACGGGCTCGCGTGCCGGGATTTATCTCGGCGGCGGTATCCTGCCCCGCATTCGCAGCCTGCTCGAGGCCAGCGCCTTCAAGTCGCGCTTTCTGGGCCGTGGCCCGATGACGCGATATGTCTCCGATATTCCAATTCGTCTCATCCAGTCGGACGGGGCCGCCCTGCGTGGTGCCGCCGCGCTGGCAGAACAGGGCAATCGTCTGTCATGACCCCCATCACGCTTGAAACTCTCGTCCGCGCTGCCAGCGTCATCCCGGTTTTGACCGTGGGTGATGTTGAAAAGGCCGCGCCCCTCGCACGGGCGCTCAAGGCGGGTGGCCTGAGCGTGCTGGAAATGACCATGCGGACCCCCGCGGCTCTTGAGGTGCTCGCGGAGATGAAGCGCGCCGAGCCGGACATGATCATCGGCATGGGCACGATCCGGACACCCGAGCAGGTGGCCGATGCCATGGCGGCCGGCGCCGATTTTCTGGTTTCGCCCGGTCTGTCGCCGCAACTCATTCCTGCCTTGTTGGGCTCGGGCCTGCCGGTTCTTCCAGGCGTGGCCACGGCCGGTGAAGCAATGAGCGCGGTCGAAGCCGGTTTCGAAGTGCTCAAATTCTTCCCCGCCGAACAGGCTGGCGGTCGTCCCTATCTCAAATCCATCGCCGGCCCGCTGCCCGATATCCGCTTCTGCCCAACGGGCTCTATCACGCGTGAGATGGCGCCGGACTATCTGGCTCTGCCCAATGTCGTCTGTGTCGGAGGCTCCTGGATTGCGACCGGAGCGATGATCGAGGCGAATGACTGGGAGATGATTACAGCCAATGCCGCCGCGGCAGCCGCGATGAAGACCTGACGGTCCTTTTCCCGCCGGCTCCGGGCCTCCCGGGAACAAAAAAAGCGGCGACCCGACAGGGTCGCCGCTTTCTTGTTGGGCGGAGTGTTGTCCGCGACTAGCCGGCTTTGACGCGCTTGCGCATCTCGTCGAAATAGTCGGTGACGTCCGGCCCCGGCTTGGCGGTCGCCTTGGAGACGACAAACAGCGTCACCAGGCAGGCGATGAAGCCCGGAACAATCTCGTACATGACGCCCGAGAGCTGCAGGCCGTAGATCCAGACCAGAACTGTCACGGCGCCGGCGACCATGCCGCTGATCGCACCGATACGGGTCATGCCGCGCCAGAACAGGCTGGCCAGGATCACCGGCCCGAAGGCGGCGCCGAAGCCGGCCCACGCATTCGACACCAGGCCGAGAATGTTGGAGTTCGGATTGAAGGCCAGCCCGATCGCGACCAGCGAGACGGCCAGGACCGAGAGTCGGCCCACCAGAACCAATTCCTTCTGGCTCGCATTCCGGCGCAGGAAGACCTTGTAGAAATCCTCGGTCAGAGAACTCGACGAGACCAGCAATTGGGACGAGATCGTACTCATGATCGCTGCCAGGATGGCGGCGAGCAGGAAGCCCGCAATATAGGGGTGGAAGATGACCTGGGAGAGCAGGATAAAGATCGTCTCCTGATCACCCAGCACCACATCGCCATCGGCGAAGGCGCCGGCGGTGTCGAGCGCGTCCAGCTCCCCCATCGTGGTCGTCGCATCCGTCGGCGCTTCGACGACGCGGGCCACATTCAGGCCTTCAGCCGTCTGGATGCCCTGGCTTTTGACATAGGCAAGCCCGGCGGCACCGGTCAGCACGGCGCCAATCACCGTGATCAGCATCCAGCTCATGCCGATACGGCGCATGATCTTGACGTCCTTCAGAGACCTCACGGCCATGAAGCGAACGATGATGTGGGGCTGACCAAAATAACCAAGGCCCCAGGCCATGGTCGAGATGATGCCGATGACCGCCAGGCCCATACTCTCTTGCGGGATCATCGACAGATAGTCCTTGTCCCATCCATTGACGTCGACGCTGAGCGTGCTCAATGCGTCAACAGTCGGACCGAAGCCGCCCAGCTGCATGATGGTCACGACCGGGACCAGGATCAGCGCGATGAACATGATCACGCCCTGCACGAAGTCGGTCAGGCTGACCGCGAGGAAACCGCCAAACAGGGTATAGGCCACCACGACGCCTGCGGTCAGGAAGAGACCAAGCTGGTAGTTGAGGCCGAAGGAGGCGTCGAAGAGTTTGCCGCCAGCAACCACACCGGCCGAGGTGTAGATCGTGAAGAAGACCACGATCACGATGGCGGAGATGACACGAAGAAGACGCGACTTGTCGGCGAAACGCTTCTCGAAATAGTCCGGAATGGTGATCGCGTCGTCGGCAATCTCGGTATAGACGCGCAGTCGCGGTGCCACGAGCTTGTAGTTGAAATAGGCACCGATCATCAGGCCGATCGCAATCCAGGATTCCGAAATGCCTGTCAGCAGGATCGCGCCCGGCAAGCCCATCAGCATCCAGCCCGACATGTCGGACGCGCCTGCGGAGAGCGCGGCAACGGCAGGGTGAAGCTGGCGCCCGCCCAGCATGTAGCCGGACACGTCATCCGTTGACTTGCGATAGGCGTAGAGGCCGATCGCCATCATCAGGACGAAGTAGAGCGCCAGCGAGATAAGAGCTTCAATATCCATGGACTTGCCTTGGGTTCAGCGAAACGAAGGGTGGAAAGTCGGGGTATTCGGTGTGCGGCTCAAGGGGGCGTCGCTTGCCCCCCGGGTGCAGGCCGGTGATCGGGCCAGTGCTCAGGGCCTCGTCTGGCCCTCGCCGTGCACCAGGTATTTGAACGAGGTGAGCTGTTCGAGGCCGACCGGGCCACGCGCATGCATCTTTCCGGTGGCAATTCCGATCTCGGCCCCCATCCCGAATTCGCCGCCATCGGAGAACTGGGTCGAGGCATTGTGCATGACGACAGCGCTGTCGATCATCGACAGGAAGCAGCCGGCTGCGTCCATGTCTTCGGTGACGATTGCATCGGTATGGGCCGAGGAATGCGCGGCCACGTGATTGATGCCCTCTTCGAGACCCTTCACGACCTTCACGGACAGGCAGGCGTCGAGATATTCGGTATCCCAATCGCTCTCATCCGCCGGCTTGATGCGCGGGTCGATCGCGACGGCGGCGCCATCGCCGCGGAACTCGCAATCGGCCATGCGGTCAACCAGACGCGGCAGGAGATCGGCCGCGACGGCTTCGTCGACGACCAGGCTCTCTGTCGCCCCGCAAATACCGGTCCGGCGCAATTTTGCGTTCTCGACAATGGCAGCAGCCTTGTCGAGATCAGCCGCTGCGTGGACATAGGTGTGACAATTGCCGTCCAGGTGGAGAAGCGTCGGCACGCGCGCCTGGTCCCGAACCAGCGAGACGAGACCCTTGCCACCGCGCGGGATGACCAGGTCAACATACGCCGTGCATTGCAGAAGGTGCTGAACGGCGGAACGGTCCGAGGTGTCGATCATCTGGATCGCGTCTTCCGGCAGGCCGGCGTCGCGCAGGCCTTCCTTCATGCAGTCGACAATGATGCGGGTGGAGTTCAGGCTCTCCGAACCGCCACGCAGAATGACCGCATTGCCGGACTTCAGACAGAGCGAACCGGCGTCGGCGCCAACATTGGGGCGCGATTCATAGATCATCCCGATAACGCCAAGTGGAACCGCGACGCGTTCGATACGCAGTCCGTTCGGGCGATCGATCCGGGCCAGGATGCGTCCGACCGGATCGGGCAGGGTGGCGATGGACTCGATCGCCGAGGCAACGCCTTCAATGCGTTGGTCGTCCAGCATCAGGCGGTCGACAAAGGCGGCCGGCTTGCCGGCTTCCTTGACGCTGTCGACATCAATGCGGTTGGCCTCGAGCAAGCTACCCGCCCGTGACCGCAAGGCGGATGCAGCAGCAATCAGAGCGGCATTCTTGCGGTCCGTGGACGCGGTCGCGAGAACGCGAGAGGCCTCGCGAGCCTGACGGCCGAGTTGTTCGATATAGGCTTGCATACGATCTGACATGGTTTCCTTGGGGTCGGATGGTTGTTGTCTAGCGGGTTGCGACAAATCAGCGAAGCTCGACGGCCCGGTCATAGGCAGCGCGGATGGTGTCCTCCAGCAGCGTGTCCAGAAGTCCATCGCGTCGCAAGGCATTGATGCCCGCTTCCGTCGTGCCTTTCTTGCTCATCACCGAATTGCGCAAATCGGTGACATCGTCCTGGGAGCGCGTGGCCATCTCGACTGCCCCGCCCATGGTTTCCAGAACCAGGGCCCGCGCGGTCTCGGGCGAGAAGCCCATCGCTTCGGCGGCCGCGATATAGCTGCGCGTTATCTCGAAGACATAGCCCGGGCCGCTACCGGCGACGGCGGTCAGGCGATCGAGCTCGTCTTCGCTGTCCAGCCACACGGCGGTGCCTGTGGCCGTGGCCAGTTGGTTGGCGAGCTCGCGGTGCGCCTCACCGCATGCGGCATTGGCGTAGAGCCCGTTCACACTGCGTCCGATCAGGGCCGGCAGATTGGGCATGATGCGCACGACAGGCTTGTCGCCGACGATCTTTCCGATCGAGGCTGTTGAAAAGCCAGCGGCGATCGAGACATAACAGCCATCCTCGGCCAACAGGCCGGTATAGGCGGGCAGGGCGTCCGGAATCTGCTGCGGTTTGACGGCGATGACGATGGCGTCAAAGCGCCGGCCATTCAGCGCATCAGAACCGGTCGCATGCTCCGTTCCCGGCGGCAGGGCGCGACCGCTCCGGTTCACGGCGGCAAACCGGGCCGGCATGGCGTCGAGCCAGCGACGCAGCATGGCACCGCCCATTTTCCCGCATCCGACCAGCAATATGTCCATGCCCGGCTCCTTCGATGAATGTTGGTCTGGCATCTGTTTGGCGCCGTCCACACATGAAAATGCCCGATCCGCCTGAGCGGGTCGAGCTCTGTCGGAGCGGTGTATAACAAAAACAATTTCGAATTCAAATTATATATGCGGTCGCAAGATCAGACCGGTATCGGCTGCCCCGCACAAGAAATTAGGTTTAATGCGGCAGCAATGCGGCACCCTGAAAAAGTCTGGTGCATAATTCGGGGTTGATAAATTTTGAATGCTAAATACTTTGCGCCTCAGTTTGCGCCGCACCATTCCGGCGCTTCGATCAGGAGATAAGTGTGAGCCAGCGTAAACGCATCGTCGTGAAGATCGGGTCCAGCCTGCTGGCCCATGATTGCCGGCTGACCCTCCGCTATGCCTTCATGAATGAGCTGCTGGCGGACATCGCCCGTCTGCGTGACGAGGGGCATGATGTTGTCCTGGCCTCGTCCGGCGCGGTCGCGCTCGGCCTGAACGCCATCAATACGTCGCCGGAAGAGGCGGGTGTTCTCGACAAGCAGGCCGCGGCGGCCTGCGGTCAGCCACTCTTGCTCAACGCCTACAAGCAGGTCGCGCACGAGCATGGGTTCGACATTGCCCAGATCCTGGTCACCCTCGACGATCTGGAGGAACGTCGTCGTTTCCTTAATACAAAGAACACGATCCAGCGACTGTTCGAGCGCGACGTCATGCCGATCGTGAACGAGAATGACACCGTCACCACCGAGGAAATCCGCGTCGGCGACAATGATCGCCTCGCAGCCAAGGTGGCACAGATGATCCAGGCCGATCACCTTGTCATACTGACAAGTATTGATGGCCTGTATGATCGCGACCCGTCGGACCCCGAAGCCGAGTTCGTCGATACAATCGAAGATGTCACTGAATATCTGGAGGTCACCTCCGGCACGAGTTCGCTCGGCTCGGGCGGCATGTTGACCAAGATCCAGGCTGCCAATCTGGCCCAGAATGCCGGGTGCACGACTCTGATCGCCGAGGGGACGATTGACCGCCCGGTCTCGGCCGTCCTGTCCGGTGAACGCCGACACACAAAGTGTGTGGCAAAGGGGACGCCAGCCTCGTCCTGGGCCGTCTGGCTCACCAACCGTCTGCAGCGTGCCGGTAGCCTTGTGCTCAACGATGTCGCTGCCGAAGTTCTGGCGACCAGCGCAAGCGGGGTCAGTCACGAGGATATCGTGAAAATACACGGCGCCTTCACCAAGGGCGATGTGCTCCACATCTATTCCGAGAGCGGCGACGAAGTTGCGCGCGGTCTGACCAATTTTTCCTCGGATGAAACAATGATGCTGGCCCGTCATACTGATCAGGACGTCAAGGAATTGCTCGGTTATCACGCCCGTCCGGAGATCGTGAACCGAGCCAATATGGTCATCCTCGATGAGCAGCACCTGCCCTGGGATGCGCCGACCAAATCCTTGCGACTGGTCTCGTCCTAGCCTGTCGCCAACCGGCATTATCGGCTGAAACAGGGTTGGCTCGGCCCGGGCCGCCGCGTTTCTCTGCTTGCCGCCGTACCGAAAGCTGGAAATTTATGCGGCCGCGGTCCAGACTTGTCAGCACGCACGAAGATCGAGCTGAGGATGCCGCCATGGATGGGGCTGACACGTCGCAAGGCGAAAAGAAGAAACGCCGGGATTACACGTCGGCCGAACTGGCCTCGGGTCTGGTTCACCTGCTCGATGTGGAGGAGATCGATGTTGATCTCTATCGTGGGAGACGCAATCCGGGTGGCAGGGGCCGGGTGTTTGGCGGTCAGGTGATCGGCCAGGCACTCAATGCTGCCGTAGGCTCGATCGATGATGAGCGCCAGGTCCACTCGCTTCACGCCTATTTCATGCGCCCAGGCGATGAGGACTTTCCCATCATCTATCGCGTCGAGCGCGATTATGACGGTGGCAGTTTCTCCAATCGCCGCGTCATTGCCATGCAGCGCGGCAAGCCCATCCTCAACATGACGGCCTCATTCCAGCGACCCGAAGCGGGCCTGACCCATCAGGTCGATCTGGGCGATGTCGCCATGCCGGACGAGCTCCCGACGGAGGTCGAACTCCTGCGCAAGATGAAGGATCAGATTCCTGAGCCCTTCTATCGCTTCATGACCCGGCCACGTCCGATCGAGATGCGTCCGGTCGACCCTTGGTCGCCGGTTGATCCGCGAAAACGGGAGCCGCGGCGGCAGATCTGGATCCGCGCCACCGATCTGGCCAGCGACAACCAGGTGATGCATCGCGCCATTCTCGCCTTCGCGTCGGACATGGCGCTGCTGAGTACCTGTATGCAGCCCCACGGCATCAGCTGGATGACCCGCAAGATGCAGTCGGCCAGCCTCGATCACGCAGTCTGGTTCCATGAGGATGTCGATATGGCTGACTGGCTGCTCTACGACACGGACAGCCCGTGGTCGGGCGGTGGTCGTGGTTTCAATCGTGGCCAGCTCTTCACCCGCGATGGCAGGCTGGTGGCTTCAACGGCCCAGGAAGGCTTGATCCGGGTCCGCGACGACTAGGGATCAGCCGCGCCGGTCGAGATCCGGGTCCAGCGACTGGCCCTTATCGAGCTGGACGCCGAAACTGTTCAGCATCATCGAGACCTGCGTGTACTGGGCCGTGGTGAAGACCACATCCATGCGCTGCTTTTCGTTCAGAAAATCGAGCGCTGACCAGCTGCGGTCGCTGATGAAATGATCGCGGACCAACTCGTCCGTCGCTTGCAGGAGGGCGACGTCGCGTGCGGACCAGGCCGCGGCTTCAGGGCCGGCCTTGATGCGCTCGACCTCGTCTTCGGTGAGGCCTTCGCGCAGGCCGATCGTGACGTGCTGGCTCCACTCATAGCCTGAACCGCACAGATAGCCGGTGCGCAGAATGACCAGCTCGCGATCACGCGGCGTGAGAGCATTCTTGTCGGACATCACATAGCCAGCCCAGACATTGAATCGCTTCAATGCCCGGGGGGCCCGGGCAAGGGTCTTGAAGATGTTTATGACCCAACCCGACTTTAAAAACGGCGCGAGCGCCTCGCGCTGATCCTCGGTCAGATCATCAAGATCGACCGGGGTGATGCGCGGGGCGCTCAACCGCATCGGACTACAGGACCTCGAACAGGCCGGCCGCACCCATGCCGCCACCAACGCACATGGTGACGACGACGTATTTGGCGCCCTGGCGCTTGCCTTCGATAAGGGCGTGCCCGACCATGCGGGCGCCGGACATGCCATAGGGGTGGCCGATCGAGATGGCGCCGCCATTGACGTTCAGCTTGTCGGCGGGGATGCCCAGCTTGTCGGCGCAGTAGAGCACCTGGACGGCGAAGGCCTCATTGAGTTCCCACAGGCCGATATCATCGACCTTGAGACCGAAGCGCTCGAGCAGTTTCGGCACGGCCACGACCGGTCCGATGCCCATTTCGTCCGGCTCGGTGCCGCCAACGGCCATGCCCATATAGCGGCCGAGCGGGGCGAGGCCGCGCTTGGCTGCCAGCTCGGCTTCCATGACCACACAGGCCGAGGCGCCATCGGAGAGCTGCGAAGCATTGCCGGCGGTGATGGTGCCGCCTTCGATGACCGCATTAAGGGCCTGCAGCCCGGCCAGCTCGGTCCCCGGGCGGTTGCCCTCATCCTTTTCGAGGAAGACCTCCTGCTGGGAGGTTTCACCGGTGGCCTTGTCGACGACGATCTTGGTCGACTTCATCGGCACGATCTCATCGTCGAACTTGCCGGCCGCCTGGGCCGCGGCGGTGCGCTGCTGGGATTGCAGGCCGTACTCGTCCATACGCTCACGCGAGATGCCGTAGCGCTTGGCCACGATCTCCGCGGTCTGCAGCATGGGCATGTAGATGTCCTTGTGCATGGCCAGGAGTTCCGGGTCAGGCTGGACGCGCATCTCCTTGGTCTGCACCATGGAGATCGACTCGACGCCACCGGCGACGACCACATCCATACGGTCGACGATGACCTGTTTGGCGGCGGTGGCGATCGTCATCAGGCCGGAGGAGCACTGGCGATCCATCGACTGGCCGGCAACGGTTACCGGCAGGCCGGCCCGCAGGGCGGCTGTGCGGCCGATCGTGTGCTGCACACCCTGCTGCAGGGCGGCGCCGACGATCACGTCCTGGATTTCGGCCGGGTCAACCTTGGAGCGCTCGACGGCCGACTGGATTGCGTGGCCGCACAGCGTCGGCGAGGGCGTGGCATTGAAAGCGCCGCGATAGGCCTTGCCGATCGGGGTGCGGGCGGTGGAGACGATGACGGCATCACGCATTGTGGGATCTCTTTCATTGCGGAAATGGAGCGTTCGGGGAGGGTGTGGCGACGGGATCTGGGCGCGCGACCTTGTCAGCTTCGAAGACCCGGCTTGTTGGGTCTCTTGCTTGCAGATTGCTGTTTGCCTGCGCCCACTCTCTCCTCTGCGCCAACGGATTGTGATGAAGTTCTAGTCGCCTGCACTGGTGCAGGGCAAGAGAAAACCGGACCAGCTTCTCAAATTTGGTCAGTCTCGCCGACTTTCATAATGTCAGGCCCCTCAAAGCGCTTGTTATCTCTGACTCTTGTCGCTTTTCAAAAAACAAGTATGCTCATACCGCACGCATGAAAGTGTGAAGTGCCTCCTTTGCAGAACGAGGCGGTCCTGACATCAAGTGCGGCATGGGGCAGACGTCGAAACGACGCGCCCGGACGGAGGATGAATGACCGAAACTGCGACGCCCATTTCGGCGCCACCGATAAAGTACGTCACCAAGTTGCTGTATGGCGTGGGATCGATGGCATACGGCGTCAAGGACGTCGCCTTTCGCGCCTATCTGCTGTGGTATTATAATTACGTGATTGGCGCGGACGCGGCGATGGTGTCGCTCGCCATCCTGGTCGCGCTCGTCTTCGACGCTGTCTCCGACCCGATCGTCGGGCAGTTTTCCGACAGTTTGAGAACGAAGTGGGGCCGTCGGCACCCGCTCATGTACATGTCGGCCATTCCCGCGGCGGCGTCGTTTTTCTTTCTCTGGCATCCGCCCGAGGCGCTGGATGGTTGGGGCCTGTTTGCCTATCTCGCTGTCCTGTCCTCGGCAGTCCGGACCTGCATCACATTCTACGAAATCCCCAGCTCGGCCCTCGCGCCTGAACTGTCGAGTGACTATGACGACCGTACCTCGATCGCCAGCTATCGCTATTTCTTCGGCTATCTCGGTGGCTACGGGATGTCGATCCTGGCCCTCGCAGTCTTCCTGGCGCCAACCGCCGAATACCCGATCGGTCAGCTCAATCCGGTGGGATACTGGACGTTCGGACTTGTCGGATCGGTGTTGATGTTTGGCACGGTCATGATCTCGACCGCGGGGACCCATCACCGCATCAAATATCTCCGGAAGCTTCCGCCACCCCAGCGCCGGAATCCGCTGGAAACATTCATGCTGATGCGACGGACTTTCAGCAATAAGGCGTTTCTCGCAATTCTCGGATTTGGCCTTCTCAAATACACCGCGATCGGTATGGCGGCCGCTCTAAGTCTATATTTCGGGACCCTGTTCTGGGGTTTCGACAATATCGAGATGGCGATCATGTCCGCCGAGCCATTGGTGGGGGCTGTCCTGGCGCTGATCTTCGCACCGGTCATCGCCAAGCGACTTGGCAAGCGGAATGCGGCGTTCTGGCTGGCGATTGCCGCCATCTTTCTGGGGACGTTGCCGTTCATCCTGAGGCTGAATGGCCTGTTCTATGCCGATGATGATCCGCGTGTTCTTCCTACCTTGTTCGGCATTCTCGCCTTGTACTCGGCCTGCGCAATTTCCTCGGCCATCCTGGTTCATGCCATGATCGGCGACGTGATCGATGCGAGCGCGCTCAAGACCGGGCGGCGGGCCGAGGGACTGTTCTATGCGGCCAACAGCTTCATGCAGAAATGCGTCACCGGCTTTGGCCTGATGGCAGCGGGCATCCTGTTGACGATCGTTGACCTTCCCGAGCGCGCCCAACCGGGTGAGGTCGATCCGGCTTCGGTCGACCTGCTGGCGACCCTCTATATTCCCAGCATCGCCGTTCTCTATATCGCCGGCGCGCTCTTCCTCCATTTCTATCGGATCGATCGCGCCAGTCATGAGGCCAATATTGCAGCGCTCAAGGCGCGTGATGATGCCAAGAGGCCGGCCCCATGAGCCTTCGTAACGCAGCCTGCATCGCGGGTGCATTCGAACATCCCACCCGACTGGCGCCGGACATGACCACGCCGCAGCTGCATGCCGAGTGTGCGGCCGGGGCGCTGGCTGATGCCGGCCTCTCGCTGAGCGACGTTGATGGCTATTTCTGTGCCACCGATGCGCCCGGCTTCGGGCCGATCTCGATGATCGACTATCTCGGCCTGACCGTGCGCCACACGGACTCGACCGAGATGGGAGGCTGCACCTATATCCAGCACGTCGCGCATGCAGCCCAGGCGATCGCCACGGGCAAGTGTTCCGTGGCCCTGATCACCCTGGCCGGTCGGCCACGATCCGAGGCCGTGCAGCGCTTCCGACCCGGCGCGCCGGAGAGTGCGTTCGAACAATGGGTCGGCCTGACCAATCACACCAGCTACGGCATGTGTGCGGGCCGTCACATGCATGAGTTTGGCACCACGTCGGAACAGCTCGCCTGGATCAAGGTCGCGGCCTCGCACCATGCCCAGCACAATCCCCACGCGATGCTGCCGAAGGTGGTCACGGTCGAGGATGTCGTGAACAGCCCGACGATCGCCGACCCGCTGCACCGGCTCGATTGCTGTGTGACGACGGATGGCGGCGGCGCTCTGGTCGTTGTCTCTCCGGAGATCGCGAGGACGCTCAATCGGCCGGTGATCTCGCTTCTGGGAGCCGGTGAGGCGACCAAGGGACCATCCGGTGGCCTGGCGCTCGATCTGACCACTTCGGCGGCGGCGCAGTCCGGCCCGCGCGCCTTTGAAGAAGCAGGCGTAACCCCGGCTGATATCAAATACGCCTCGATCTATGACAGTTTCACCATCACCGTTCTGCTGCAGCTCGAAGATCTGGGTTTCTGCGCCAAGGGCGAAGGCGGCAAGTTTGTCGCCGATGGCAATCTGATCTCGGGTAGCGGCAAGCTTCCCTTCAACACGGATGGTGGCGGTCTGTGCAACAACCACCCCATGTTTCGCGGCGGCATCACCAAGGTGATCGAGGCTGTACGCCAATTGCGTGGTGAAGCTGCGCCGGCGGTGCAGGTGCCCAATTGCGACCTCGCTGTCGCGACGGGGATTGGCGGTTCCCTCGGAGCGCGGCACGGCGCCGCCACCATTATCCTGGAGCGTCAGTCATGAGCACCCGCAAGCTTCTGGCCCCGCAGCCAAATCCGGAGACGGACGCCTTCTGGGATGGGCTCGGCGAGGGCGTGCTTCGCATCAAGACCTGTGAATCCTGTGGCCAGCCTCATTACTATCCGCGGCATATTTGTCCCCATTGCGGGTCGGAGAAAACGCGCTGGCTGGAGAGCGCCGGTTGCGGCGAAATCTACAGCCTGTCGGTCATGCGGCGCGGCGAGGGTGCGCCCTTTGCCGTGGCTTATGTGACGCTCGATGAGGGGCCCGCGCTGATGACCAATTTGGTCGCGGACGATCTGGATACCCTGGCGATTGGCCAGCGTGTGCGCCTGGCGCCGCAAGCCAGCGATGCCGATACCGTCGGGGATGGTCCATCCCTGCCCTTTTTCACCCCAAGTGGAGATTGATCATGGCGACAACCGAAATCACGGCGCCGGAGACCGGGACGGAAGACTTCCGCGCTGAGGCCGCCGCCTGGCTCGCGGAAAATTTCGCCCCGTCCCTGGTCGGCAAGGAAAACCTTCTTGCCGTCATTGAAGGAGATTCGGATCCGGACCCGGAAGTCGCGGCCTGGAAGAAGGCCATGGGGGAGAAGGGTTGGGGAACGCCGACCTGGCCGAAAGCCTATGGTGGGGGTGGTCTCGACTCCAAGCAGGCGCGAATCCTCCAGGACGAGATGGCCAAGATCAATGCCTGGAACCCCATCGGTGGCCTGGGCGTGATGATGCTCGGGCCGACGCTTCTGGAATTTGCTTCCGAGGAACAAAAGCAGCGCTATGTCCCGCCGATCTGCCGCGGCGAGATCCGCTGGTGCCAGGGCTATTCCGAGCCGGGCGCCGGCTCCGACCTCGCCAGCCTGCAGACCAAGTGCGAGGACAGGGGTGATCACTGGCTGATCAATGGCCAGAAGACCTGGACGTCGGGCGGGCAATGGGCCGACTGGTGCTTCGCCCTGGTGCGCACCGACACCACCAAGAAGCATGAGGGCATCTCCTTCATCCTGCTGGACATGAAATCGCCGGGTGTCGAGGTGAAGCCGATCCAGATGATCTCCGGCGCCTCGCCCTTTTGCGAGACCTTCTTCACTGATGTGAAAGTTCCCAAGGACCAGATCGTCGGCGAGATCGGCCATGGCTGGACGATCGGCAAGCGATTGCTCCAGCACGAACGCACCAATCTCTCCGGCGGTGGCCGGATGGGCCGTGGCGGCGGTCCCTCGCTGGCCGATATCGCCAAGAATTATGTCGGTGTGGACGATCAGGGCCGGCTCGCGGACAGCGATCTGCGCAGCCGCATCATCAAGCACGACATGGAGGCGCGGGCCTTCCAGGCAACCGCGCGCCGGGTGACGGCGGAAGCCAAGAGCGGAGAGGTCTCGCTGGCGTCATCAATTCTGAAGAATGTCGGCGCCCGCATCACCCAGGAGCGCGCTGAGCTGACGTTGGAAATCATGGGCATGCAGGGACTGGGCTGGGAGGGCGATGGTTTCCATCCGCTGGAGCTGGGCTCCACCCGCGGCTGGCTCTGGGGCAAGGCCGTGTCGATTTATGGCGGCACGACGGAAATCCAGAACAATGTCATCGCCAAGCGCATCCTCGGGATGCTGGACCATCAATAGGACGGGGAGCAAACGCTATGGCCGTTTTGAATGAAGAACAGACAATGCTGCGTGACATGGCGCGGGACTGGGCCCGCAAGGAGTCGCCGGTCAAGGCCTATCGGAAGGTTCGCGACGCCGCCGAAGCGATCGGTTTCGACCCGCAGGCCTTTGCCAAGATGGCGGAAATGGGCTGGACCGGAGTGATCATTCCGGAAGTCCATGGGGGCTCGGATTTTGGTTATCTAAGCCTTGGACTCGTGCTCGAGGAGTGTGCGCGCACGCTGACGGCCAGCCCGCTCAATGCCTCCTCACTCGCGGCGACGAGTGCGCTGCTTCTGGGCGGCTCCGACGACCAGAAGGCAGCCTGGCTGCCCGGTATGGCCAGCGGTGAGACGATTGCCGCTCTGGCCGTGGATGAAGGTCCCCGACACGCACCAGACCAGATCAAGGCCCGCGCCGAGTAGGCCGGTGACGGCTGGATACTGAGCGGGGAGAAGTGTTTCGTCGCCGAGGGGGATGCGGCCAACCTGCTGATCGTGGCAGCGCAATATGAAGGCGGTGTCGGTCTCTTCCTGGTGCCGGCCGATGCCTCCGGCGTCACGGTCTCGACCCGCAAGCTGATCGATTTCCGCTCCCACGCGGCGATCACGCTGGACCAGGTCGCCCTGCCCGCGAATGCCCGGCTTGAATCCGGTGACGAGGCGCTGCTTGACGCTGTGCTCGACCGGGCCCGGGCCGGTGTTGCGGCGGAAATGCTGGGTCTCGCCGTGCAGTCATTCGAGGACACGCTGGACTATCTCAAGACCCGCTCCCAATTCGGCGAAATCCTGTCGCGCTTCCAGGCGCTGCAGCACCGCATGGCCAATCTCTTCACCGAGATCGAGTTGATGCGGTCCGTCGTCGAAGGGGCGATGGAAGCGATTGATGCCGGGCGGGATGACGTCCCGACCCGTGTCTCCCTAGCAAAGGCGACCGCCTGTCAGACCCTGAATCTCGTCTCGCGTGAACTGATCCAGCTGCATGGCGGAATCGGAATGACGGACGAGCATAGTTCCGGCTTCTATCTCAAGCGGGCCCGCATTCTCGAGGCCCAGTATGGCAATGGGGCCTTTCATCGCGAGCGCTTTGCCCGATTGAACGACTATTGAATGAAACGCCCACACCGCCTTCGCCCGCTGGTCCACCCGTGACCGGCGCGGTGGGGGATGTGACGACGCCCGAGGGGCGCGAGCAAGCCTATAGCGATTACGTCGAGGGCAATCTTCGTCGCAATTACATCGCACACTTTACCCACGGCATGCTGGGCATGACGGGGTTTCGCCTGATCTTTGCCCCGACCTTCGTGCCCGCCTACCTGCACATGCTGACCGGCTCACCCATTTTTGTCGGTCTCGGTCAGGCGTTGATCCAACTCGGCGCGATTGCCTCTCCGGTGATGGGGGCTGCCCATATCGAGCACCGACGCCGGGTGATGCCGGCGGCCATGACGATTGGCATTCTGATGCGGTTGCAGTTGCTGGGGCTGGCGGTGGCAGGTTGGTTCCTGACGGGGTCGGTCCTGGTCGCCGCAACCTTTGCCTTCCTGCTCTTCTTCGGCTTCTTCCTCGGCTCCCAACGCGTCGCTTTCCAGGTGCTCTTGTCGAAAGTGATCCCGATCCGCATGCGCGGACGATTGCAGGCCTGGCGAAACATCGCCGGTGGTGCAATCGCCGCGGCACTGTCCTGGTGGGCTGGGGTACATCTCATCGAGACAAATGCGCTGGGCAATGGATATGCGACGACCTTCATGGTCGCCTTTGTTCTGACCAGCCTGGGTCTCGGTGCGCTCTGGCTTTTTCTGCGCGAGCCGGAAAGCCCGACGGTGAAGCTCCAGATGGGTGTGCTGGCGCGGGTGCGCGAATTCCCGCAATTGCTGGTCGATCGCGATTACCGCAACTTCCTGATCGCCCAGATGCTGGCCACGGCCGGGCGGATCGTCATTCCCTTCTGCATCATCTATGCGGGTCGCAAGCTGGAGATTGATGGAGCCACGATCGGCCTGCTCTCGCTCGCCTTTCTCGGCGCCGATACGGTCACCAACCTGCTTTGGGGCACGCTGGGGGATCGTTATGGATTCCGGCTGGTCTTCATCCTCACCGTCGCGACCTGGGCGCTGTCACTGTTCGGCATGATCTTCGCCGAGGAAACCTGGCATTTCCTGTTGGCCTTCTTCGGACTGGGGGCCGCGGCGTCCGGCTATATGATGAGCTCAACGACGCTGGTGCTGGAATTCGGCAATCGCGATGACATCCCGATGCGTCTCGCGCTTTCCACGACGGTTGAAACGACCATGGCCACGATCGGGCCGGTGGTCGGCGGGGTCATCGCCAGTTTCGCCGGCCTGCTCCCGGTTTTCGTGATTTCGCTGGTCAGCCTGATTGCGAGCTTGCTCGTTCTAGTTTCCGCAGTACGCGAGCCGCGTCATCTGGGCGCCGAGTCCCATGATGCAGTGCAGCGTTGAATTCGCCTAATATAACTAGGGAAACGCCCCCTATCTCCTTGACTTGTGAAAATGCGATTGATCTAATCGAATGTGCGGTATGCAAAAAAACAAAGCAACCGCACCAGTCTGGGAGGAGATTATGACTGTTAAAGGTCTCATGCGTACGAGCAGCGCGTTGACGGCACTTGCCATGATGGCAGGTCTGTCCGCGACGGTGCAGGCGCAAGACGATGTGATCATCGTTACGGGTTCCGCGATCCGCGGCACCCCTGAGGACGCGGCGCTGCCTGTCGACGTCCTGTCTGCCGAAGAACTTGCTCGTCTGGGCAATCCGTCGCCGGTTGAGCTGATCAAGGCTCTTCCGGTTTCCAGTGGTGTTATTGGCGACACCAACCAGTTCGACAGCCGGTCGCAAGCCACCGAAGGCATGGCGTCCGTCAACCTGCGTGGCCTGAGCCCGCAGCGCACGCTGGTCTTGCTGAATAATCGTCGCCTTGTGCCGGCCGGGACGGGCGTCCCATTCGTCGATCTCAACCTTTTGCCCGCTGCGGCAATCGGCCGGATCGAGATTCTCAAGGATGGCGCCGCGGCGATCTACGGGTCTGACGCGATCGGGGGCGTGGTCAATTTCATCACCCGGTCTGACCAGGATGGATTCCGTTTCGGGGGAGACTATTCCTTCATTTCCGACACTGACGGCGATTACACGCTGCAAGGCAGTTTCGGACATCAGGGCGACAATTTCAGCCTTCTCATAGCCGCGGGCTATCAGCATCGTTCGGAGCTTCTTGCCCGGGATCGCGATTTTGCGGTTCAGGATTTTGAATCAAATCCGGAAGGTGGCTGGACGGGCGGCGGTAACCCGGCGACCTTCCTGCCGCTCGGCATAACTCCGGCCGGTTTCGGTCCGATCGGCGGCCTGCGCGCCGACCCTGATTGTGCCGCACTCGGTGGTTATGTCACCGCGATCGGATGGTGCCGGACCCAATATACCGGCTTCGACGCCCTCGTCGAAGAAGAGGACCGCTACCAGATCTGGACTGAGCTGGCTGTGGATCTCACCGACACGGTCGAGTGGGAGATGAGCCTTCTCTACGGGCATGACGAGGTGCCGCACTACCGGACCTCGCCGACCTATCTCCTGACCCAGGCGCCGACAGCAGGCGTGGGTGGGTCTCCCAGCGGATTTGTTGTGTCGGCTGCGAATCCCGGCTTCCAGCAAATGGTTGCCGAGAACCCCGGGATCGTTCCTGCCGGTACGCTTGCCGTACTCTTCCCGACCCTTTTGTTCCGACCGCTTCTTGCCGGCGGCAATCCGGCTTTCGCCGGAAACCCCGACAATCTGGGCTCGGCTACGGGCATTCGCCAGAATGAAAGCTTCCGGATCTCGACCGGGCTCAATGGTGAGCTGAATGACACGACGTCCTTTGACTTCAATGTCACCTATCACCGGTATGAGCGCTACTATGACGGTTATGACAGCTTTGGTGACCGCGTTCAGCTGGCGCTGAACGGTCTGGGTGGTCCGAATTGTGACCTGGCGACCGGGACGGCCGGCGTTGGCGGGTGTCAATTCTACAATCCGTTCGGCAACCAGGCGACGGCCAACGCCGTCACCGGTGCGGAACGGCCCGGGTCCGAGCCCAACCAGAACAGCGCAGAACTGATCAACTGGTTCTTCGTGCGGGGTTCGACCACGCTCGAGACCGAGCTCTTCGTTGCTGAAGGTACGATCAGCGGTGAGACCGGATGGGAGTTGGCCGGTGGGCAAGTCCTGTATGGCTTCGGTGGTCAGTACCGCCGGGAAACCTACTCGGCCGTGTATGGCGACAATAACAATATTGCCGTCAATCCCTGCCGCGATACGCCTGTAACCGGAAACACGACATGTGATCCGCAAACTGGTGCCTGGGCCTTCCTCGGCTCGAATGCCAATGGCGATGCTGACGGGGATGTCTATGCCCTGTTCGGTGAGTTGCAGCTGCCGGTTACGGATGACTTCAATGTCCAGCTTGCGGCTCGCTATGAGGATTATGGTGGCCAGACGGGCTCAACTTTCGATCCGAAGGTTACGGCGCGCTGGCAGATTTCCGAGGGCTTCGCCCTGCGCGGATCTGTCGGCACCACCTTCCGCGGCCCACCGCCACAGCAAACGGTCAACAGCAATGTGACCTCGCTGCAGGTGATCGCCTCAAGCTTCCGTCCTGTGGACGTCTTCGGCAATCCGGCCCTGGCGCCGGAATCGGCGACGAATTACTCGATCGGTGCCTTGTTCGCGACCGATAACTTCACGGCCAGTGTCGACTATTTCCGATACGATATTCAGGACACAATCAGCACAGAGCCTCTCTCGGGCATGGTCGCGACCCTGTTTGCGGATCCGACAAACTGTACGAACCCGGCCTTCGATGGTCTCAGGGAGCGGTTCCAGTTCAATGATGGCGGCGGCGTTGCCGGCGCCGGGACCTGCGCGGCGGCGAATATCGCTCGTGTCCGGACCCAGGTCGTCAATGGCGGTGATCTTACCAGCTCCGGTATCGACTTCATCATGAACTATGATTTCGGCGATGTTCTGGGCGGCTCGCTCAATGCCGGCATCACGGCCACCTACATGCTCGGCAATGAGCTTGGCGACGAAGTCGTCGAGGGTGTTGTCGTCCAGGAGGGCTTCGACGGCGTCGGCTTCATGAACTTCCAGACCACCGCTTACCCGGTGCCGGCCTGGAAGGGACGTGGTTTCCTGGAGTATACGGTCGGGAATATCGATACCCGCCTGACCTTCACCTATTCGGACAGCTATCGTGACCAGCGTGCCGATCTGGGTACGGGCCCGTTCGCTCCGAATCCGTACATTGCGGGTAATCCGGTGCTGATGCAGGGGGCCACGATCGACAGTCAGCTGACGACCGATTTCAACCTTCTCTATCATGTCGGCGACGCATCGACCTTCTCGTTCACGGCCATCAACCTGACCGATGAAGATCCGAGCTTCGCCCGCCAGGACTACAATTATGATCCCTTCACCGGTAACCCGGTCGGCCGGATCATCCGGGTTGGATTCAATACCGAATTCTGATCGGGACTGACCAACAAGAAGAGGGCCCCGACCGAGAGGTCGGGGCCCTTTTTCGTGTCTCGGCCTAGCCCTTGAAGGGTTTGGGCGGTGGAGAGAAGAGGCCGTAGGCCAGGGTCGATGCGTAATAGGCGAAGGCGGCATCGGGATCGATGCCGCGGATCCAGTCACGCAGGTCATAGGCCGAGTTCAGCGCGCCCATGATGGCCTGGCTGGCGACCAGCGGGTCAACGGAGCGCACCGAGCCCTCCGTAATGCCGTCAATCATCATGCCGGCGAAGCGACGGGCCATGCGATTGGAACGGTCCAGAACGTCATTGCGCAAATCAGTCGGCAGGGCCTGGAGCGCTGTCGTGCGAAGAAGCGGGAACTCACTGAAAAGCTGGACATTCAGCAGAGTGGCCATGGATGATGACAATTGCTGCCATTGATTGCCGCCGGCCTTGGTGGCTGCGCGCTGCACCAGTGAGACCCGTCCATAGGAGCGGCGGAAGCACTCCAGCACCAATTCATCCTTGGCTTCCAGATGGTGGTAGAAACTGCCCTTGGTGACGTTGAGTTCCGAGGCAATCTGTTCGACCGAGGCACCGCGATAGCCGCGCTCATTGATCAGGAAGGTGGCGGCGCGCGCGAAATTGCCCGGCATGCCTTCAATCCCGACCTTCAGTTCCGACTCGTCGATAGGCAGGAGTTCCGGCGTCCAGCCAGCGCCTTCGCGTGCGATGCCGTGCTCGAAAATCTCGATCATCCGGTGGATGATCCGATCATAATCGCCGGTCGAGTATTGTGACAGCCAGGCCGGAAGCCAGAACATGTTCTGGACCAGGACGTGGGCCCGGATCGTGCCGAGGATCTTCTCTTCCGGGGTTTTCGGTGCCTCGAAAAAGGTTCGGAGCTTCCGGAATACCTGAACATAGCGCGCCGTCAGTTCGCTGCCGAAGGGTTCGTTCAGGGCGCGTATGTCGGAAATCACCGCAATCGGGCGTTCAATCTCAGCATTGATGCGAGCCTGGAGATCGAAATTGAGGCGAATATAGCGCTCGACCCGCGCCTGCGGGGTCGGCTCGGCGGCGGCTTCTTCGACGAGCGCTTCGATCCGTTCGAGGGCCCGCTCAAGAACAGCCGCGGCCAGCAATTCCTTGCGTTTGAAATAGTAGGTGATGCTGGTCGTGTTGAGCTCGACCAGTTGGGCGACATCAACGAATGTCATGCCGCGCACACCGTGTCGGTTGATCAGTGTTGCCGCTGCGTCGAGAATCCGCTCGCGCTTCTGGTGGAAGCGGCGGGTCTTCGCTGGGTCCTCGGTTTTCGGAGTCGTATTCATATCATTCGCTTAGCAGAGTTTGTTGATATCGTCACGCAGTCGCCCGACAGTTCTGCCAATCACTCCTCTCTGCCTGGATAGCAAAATCGGTATGTATTTTTCCGACCTGCCGCCTGGCGTAGAAGGCATTGCGATTAAATCGTTTCTATCGATCTGCTCTGCCTTGCCTGACAGCATCCTAACCATTTACCGAGGAAACGGTATGGTCTAACTTTGCTGCAGCGCGGAATAGCCGCGCCCGCTATTGCACAATCAGGATGGGCCATGACTGCTGCGCCGGACGCCGTGACGCGTGAAAAGATCGATCTGGAGCGCCTCGCGCTCTGGCTTGAGGCTGCCATTCCCGGCTTTTCGGGGCCGGTCAGGCTGAGCAAATTCCCGGGCGGGCAATCCAATCCGACCTACCGTCTCGACGCTGCCAGCCAATCCTATGTCCTGCGCCGAAAACCTTTCGGGCCGACCCTGCCGTCGGCGCACGCCGTTGATCGAGAGCATCGCTTGATCGCCGCCCTGCATCCGACCGGCTTCCCGGTCGCACAGCCCTACGCCCTGTGCGAGGACGACGCCGTGATCGGCGCCAAGTTCTACGTTATGGAGCTGGTTGATGGCCGCTCACTGGCGGATGGCTCATTGCCCGACGAGACGCCGTCCGCGCGCGGCGACATGTATCGGGCCCTGACACGTGCGCTGGCCGACCTGCACACGCTCGATCATGAAGCCGTCGGTCTCGCCGATTACGGTCGACCGGGGAATTATTTCGAGCGCCAGGTCGGGCGGTGGACCAAACAATACCGGGCCGCGCAGACCGATGATATTCCGGAAGTCGAGGGCCTGATTGAATATCTGCCACGTACCGTACCGGAGCAGACGCGCACGTCGATCATTCATGGTGATTTTCGTATCGACAATGCGCTTTTCGAGCCCGAGGGAACCCGCATCAAGGCCGTGCTCGACTGGGAGCTCTCGACGCTGGGCGACCCGCTCGCCGACTTTACCTACTACGCCATGCAATGGGCGATGCCGTCCGGCGATGGCGGGGCGGGTCTGGCTGGAATCGACTTCGCTGCGACCGGAATTCCGACGCTGGAGGACACCGTCGCGCTCTATTGCGAACGAACCGGTCGCGACAATGTGCCGACGATGGACTGGTATTTTGCCTACAACCTCTTCCGCCTGGTCGGCATCGTCCAGGGTATCAAGAAGCGGATGAGTGACGGCAATGCCTCGAGCGACAAGGCCGAGGCGACTGTCGCCCGGCTGGTCCCGCTGGCGACGGCGGCCTGGGACTTCGCCCGCAAGGCCGGCGCGTGACAATCGGCCAAGCCGCAAACCAACAAATCGGGGGAGCCGACATGTCCATGTTCAGCCTGGCGGGCAAGACCGCCCTTGTTACCGGAGCGGGTTCCGGCATCGGGCGTGCGTCTGCCATCCTCTTCGCCGAAGCCGGTGCCCGGATCCTGGCTTGTGACAAGTCCGAGGCCGTGAACGAAACCGTCGAGGCTATTGTCGCGGCTGGCGGCGAGGCGCGCGCACGCATCATGGATGCCGGTGTCGAGGCCGATGTCATCGACGCCATTGCCGAGGCTGTGGAGGCTTTTGACAGGCTTGACGTCATCTACGCCAATGCCGGTATTACGGGCGGGTTGCCCGGGTTTTTCGATACAACGGTCGAAACCTGGTCTGAGGTGCTCCGTGTCAATCTGATCGGGCCATTCCTCGCGATCAAACATGGCGCGCCGGCGCTGATGAAGTCCGGTGGCGGTTCGATCATCTGTACCGCATCCGTCGCCGGATTGCGCTATGGCGCCGGACCGGTCGCCTACTCCGCGTCCAAGGCCGGGGTGATCAATCTGGTTCAGCACGCCTGTCAGAGTCTGGTCGGGTCGGGCATACGCGTGAACGCGATCTGTCCGGGTCTGACCGAAACCGGAATGACGAAGCCCCTCTATGATCATGCCCGTGCCGCGGGCAAGGAGGGCCGAATCGGCCAGCTCAATCCGCTACAGCGCGGCGGCCTGCCGGAGGAGATCGCGGCGACGGCACTCTTCCTCGCATCGCCGGCATCCAGCTATGTCGATGGACAGGCAATCGCGGTTGATGGCGGATTGTCGACTTCACACCCGGTCGCGCCCTCGACCCAATTGGCGGCTCATGCCGCCCTCGACGCCCTCAAGGATGATTGATGTCCCTTCCGCAAATCCTTGCCGATGCCCGCGCTGGAGACGGCGAATTGACGGCGCAAATCCCCGATACCTGGATGCAGGGTCGAACCGCTTATGGCGGGCTGACCGCGGCGATAGCCCTCGAGGCGGCGCTGCGCTCCCAGCCGGACTTGCCGCCCTTGCGTTCGACGCAGATTGCCTTTGTCGGGCCCCTGTCCGGGGAAGTCACGGTCAAGACCGAGTTGCTGCGTCGCGGTCGGACCGCAGCCTTCATCGAGGCGAATGTCTATGGTGATGGCAAGCTCGGGCTCAAGGCGCTGTTCGTCTTCATGATCGGGCTGGAGTCCAGCATTGATTATGCTGAAACGACGCGGCCCGAGGTCCCGGACTATGCCGAGGCCGCGCCGGCCAGGGCTAATCCCGATCCGAAATTCTTCACCAATAACCTGGTCTATCGTCATGGCCTGCCAATCGAGCATCGCCACACGCCTGACTTCTTGCGTTGGGTTCGCCTGAAGGAGCGCGACGGGCTGCACCCGATGGTGGAACTGATGGCGATTGGCGACGCGCTGCCGCCGGCAGCCATGGCGCTGTTTGAGAAACCGGGCCCGATCAGCTCGATGACCTGGCAGATCAATCTGCTCAATGCCGAGCCGGCCACAACGGATGGCTGGTGGCTCAGCCGTTCGACGGCGGATCTGGCCCGGCATGGCTCGTCGAGTCAGATCATGCAGGTCTGGAATGCCGATCGCGACCTCGTCATCACCGGCATGCAGAGCGTGGCGATCTTCGTCTGAGCCGATCGACGAGCGGGGCAAGTCCCGCCGCGCCCGCTGTTCAGGACTGCTCCGCTTCGAAAAGTGCTCTCAGTTCGGTCTTCACGATCTTGCCATTGGCATTGCGTGGCAGCGTCTCGTCGGAGAACAGGATGCGGACCGGCGTCTTGAAAATGGCCAGACGCTCGCGCACCCAGGCCTTGAGCTCGTCTTCGCTGGCGCTATGGCCCGGGGCGAGGTGGACGACGGCGGCCGGTTCCTCGCCCAGCGTGCGGTGTGGCAGGCCGATGAGGGCAGCGTCGGTGACCGCCGGGTGTTCGTAGAGAACATTCTCGACCTCGGTCGAATAGATATTCTCGCCACCGCGGATGATCATGTCCTTGGCGCGGTCGACGATGAAGCAGAAGCCTTCTTCATCGACGCGGGCCAAATCGCCTGTGCGGATCCAGCCATTGATGAAGGTCTCTGCCGTCGCTTCCGGATTATTCCAGTAGCCAGCCACAATCTGAGGGCCGCGCGCCCACAACTCACCCACTTCGCCGACTGGAAGCTCGCGGCTGCCATCAGGCGCCATGATCTTGATGTCCGACACGGCGACGGGCGGGCCGCAACTGTCAGGCCGATTGAGATAGTCCTCGGAGGAGTGGCTGGTCACGGTCGCCGAGGTTTCGGTCATGCCCCAGCCATTGCCGGGCAGGGCGCCGAACACTTCCTTGATCTTGCGGACCAGATCCGGGGCCGAGGGCGCGCCGCCATAGGCAATCGCCTCGAGAGAGGAGAGGTCGTATTTCTCGCGATCGGGATGTTCGATCAGCTGCCAGGCGATGGTTGGCACGCCGCCTGTCGTATTGACCTTCTCCCGTTCGATGATCTGGAAGGCCTGGACGACATCCCATCTGGGCATGAAGACCATGCTGTGGCCGGCGAAGATCGCTCCCATCAGGCCGGCATTGCAGGCCGTGACATGGAAAAGCGGAATCACGGTCAGCATGACTTTCGGTGTCGGCGCCGGCGGGGTCTCGCCACGCCTGAGGCAGGCCCGGGCTGCCGCATAGGCAGAAGACAGAATATTGGTCAGGATATTGCGATGCGTGCCCAGGGCCCCCTTGGGATTGCCGGTTGTGCCACTGGTGTAGAAAATTGTGGCAGGATCGTCCGGCTCGATCTTGACGATTGGGAGGTCGCCATCGGGCAGTTCGGCATATCGACCCGGCGTGCCGATCAGGTCTTCGAGCCGACGCGCCGGGCTTCCCGGTGCGCTGTCGTCGCGGCTGACCAGAATGTGCGCGAGGTCCGGCAGCTTATCGACCTCCGGAGCGATGCGGGCCCAGCGTTCTGCGTCGCAGATCAGGGCCTTGGCACCCGAGTTTTTGAGGCCATAGCCGAGTTCCGCGCCCGTCCACCAGGCATTGAGAGGGACGATGATCGCGCCCAGACTCGTGACGGCGAAGAAAGCGACCGGCCATTCCGGCAGGTTTCGCATGGCGAGGCCGACCCGGTCGCCCTTGCCAATGCCCATGGCGGCAAGCTCGGCCGCCAGGGCGCGCGTGGCCCGGAACCAGGCCTCATAGCTGACACGCTCGTCCTCGTGGATCGTGAAGGTCTGATCGCCGTGACCTCGCGCGTGGCGGGCCAGTTCGGGGAGGCTGCCGAGGGCGTGTTTCCAGGTCCGGGTTTCGACGCCGCGAATGGTGACGGTGTCCATCGCGAACTTGGCGTCAGGTGCGCACAGAAGCGCATTCGCCTGCTCTAGCGTGCAAGCCGGCCAGTCGCCTGGCGCAAGCAGATCGCCAGCCTCTGGGGCCGCTGTGTCCTGATTTTCCATCCCCCACAAAATCCTGTTTCGGGTTTGCTTCCATAATTGTTGTGCCGACGATAATGTCGAACGATATTTATCACAAGGGCTACGCATCCCGCCCTAGCGCGGCCTGTGCTTGTCTACTATATCGAAGGCAGGGTATGTAGCCTTGTCAGTGCGTTGCGGCCAGGTTTCGTAACGTGAAACACGCCACTGGAACGCCCCGGAGCGGGCGGTGAAACAGGAGAACGGGATGTCGGTTGTCACAACGCGCCAGGACGGGGACGTGCTCGTCGTCACCTCGAACAATCCGCCGGTCAATGCACTCGGTCAGGCGGTCCGAGCCGGGCTCGCCGAGGCGATGGCGACGGCGGCCTCGGATGACTCGATCAAGGCGGTGGTGATTACGTGTGAGGGTCGGACTTTCTTCGCCGGCGCTGATATCACCGAGTTCGGCAAACCGCCGGTCGGACCGTCGCTTCCCGAGGTGATCGATACGATCGAAGCCAGCAAGAAGCCGGTGGTCGCGGCCATTCACGGCACCGCACTGGGGGGTGGTCTGGAAGTCGCGCTGGGTTGCCATTACCGGATCGCGGTCGCGTCCGCCAAGCTCGGCCTGCCGGAAGTGAAGCTTGGTCTTCTGCCGGGTGCCGGCGGAACGCAGCGCCTTCCCCGAGTGGTTGGCGTCGAGGCGGCCCTGCCCATGATCGTCAAGGGCGATCCAATTCCCGCGGCTGCCGCTGAGCGTATCGGTCTCGTCGACAAGCTTGTGGCCGATGACCAACTGGCAGAGAGCGGTGTGGCTTTCGCGAAGCATGTGATCGGGTCGGACAGCCATCCGGTTTCCAGCGCGCGCGCCGACAAGATCGAGTCCGGCTTGGGCGAGGAATTCTTCGATAGTTTCCGCAAGACCGAGATGCGCCGCCTCAAGGATTTTGAAGCGCCGGAAGCCTGTCTCCAGGCGGTCCGCGCCGCCGCTGAAATGCCTTTCTCGGATGGCGTGAAGAAAGAGCGTGAGCTCTTTGGCAAGTTGGTGACGGGGACCCAGTCCCGGGCCTTGCGCCATGTCTTCTTTGCCGAGCGCGCGGCCAGCAAGATCGATGACATTCCGGCCGACACGCCGGTTTTGCCGATCAATCGCGTCGGCATTCTCGGCGCGGGCACAATGGGCGGCGGCATCGCCATGAACTTCCTGTCGGCCGGTATTCCGGTGACCCTTCTCGAGCGCGAACAGGATGCGCTCGATCGCGGCGTGTCCATCATTCGCAAGAATTATGAGCGCTCCGCCGCTCGCGGCAAGTTCACCGCCGAACAGGTCGAGCAATGCATGGGTCGCCTGACGCCGACGCTCGAGATGGAGGATCTGGCCGATAGCGATCTGGTGATCGAGGCTGTCTTCGAGAATATGGATGTGAAGAAGGAGGTCTTCACCAAGCTGGACGCGATCGTGAAGCCGGGCGCCATTCTCGCTTCCAATACCTCCTATCTGAATGTCGACGAGATGGCGGCTGTCACCACGCGGCCTGACCATGTGCTGGGCCTGCACTTCTTCTCGCCTGCCAATGTCATGCGCTTGCTGGAGATTGTTCGCGCCGCGAAGACGGCCCCGGCGGTTCTGAAAACGGCGATGGCGTTGTCCAAGAAGATCGGCAAGGTCGCCGTGGTCTCGGGCGTTTGTCACGGATTCATCGGCAACCGCATGCTGTCCCCGCGTCAGCAGGCAGCCAATGCCATGCTGATGCAGGGTATCAAGCCGTGGGAGGTCGACAATTCGCTGACCGATTTCGGCATGCCAATGGGGCCGTTCCAGATGGCCGACCTGGCTGGCCTGGATCTCGGCTGGAACAGGGAGGCATCCAACAGTGAAACCATTCGCGATGTCCTGTGCGAGCGTGATCGTCGCGGTCAGAAGACAGGCAAGGGCTTCTACGACTACGACGAAAACCGTCGCCGGACGCCGTCCGCCGAGGTCGAGGAGGTCATAGCCGGCTTTGTCGCCAAGGCCGGCGAAACGCCGCAATCCTATTCAGCCGAGGAAATCCGCAACCGGCTGCTCTTCCCGATGGTGAATGAGGGCGCGAAAATACTCGAGGAAGGCATGGCCCAGCGTGCTTCGGACATCGATACCGTCTGGATCAATGGCTATGGTTGGCCAGCCTATACAGGCGGACCCATGTTCTGGGCGGATATGATTGGTCTCGACGTTGTCGTCGAAGGTCTGAAGAGCTTTGGACACGAGGTTTCGCCCTATCTCGCTGACAAGGCGGCCAAGGGTGATCGGTTCAACGGCTAGGACCGGCAGCGCCAGCACGCGGGTCGGGGCGGGCCCTATTCCTTGCCGGGTCCGCTCCAGCCTTTTCGGCGCAATTCGGCCTTCACGGCCTCGGTGTGTTCGCCGAGACCGGGCGCGCGTGTCGTGGCGCCTGTCTCGCTGTCTGACATGCGGATCGGCGAGCGCAGACCGGGGATACCATCCGACTCGATCGACAGGCCGCGGGCCTGGACTTGCGGATCCTGGAAGGCTTCGCCGATCGTATTGATCGGGCCGGCAGGGACACCATTGGTTTCAAGCATCGCCAGCGCGTCCTCGCGGGACATGAGGATGAGCTTGTCCGCCATCACGGCTGCGAGGTCTGCCCGGTTGCCAACGCGCTGGGCATTGGTCTGGTTGGCCTCGCGAACGGCCTCGTCCATCGCCAGGGCCCGACTCAACCGGTCGAACTGGCTGTCATTGCCGCAGGCGATGATGATGTGTCCGTTCGAACAGGTGAATTCCTGATAGGGCACGATGGAGGGGTGGGCATTGCCGATCCGGCGGGGCGGTGTGCCCGTGGCAAGATAGTTCATCGCCTGATTGCCCAGTACGCCGATCATCGAATCGAGCAACGCCATGTCGATGAATTGCCCGCGCCCCGTGCGCTCACGCTGCGCGAGCGCCGCCTGGATGGCGATCGTGGCATAGAGGCCGGTGAACACGTCGGCGAAGGCGACGCCGAGGCGCTGGGGCGGCCCGTCGGCTTCGCCGGTGATGTCCATGACGCCGCTCATGGCCTGGATGGCGAGGTCATAACCGGCCCGGTGGGCATAGGGACCGGTCTGGCCAAATCCGGTAACCGAGCAATAGACCAGCCGCGGGTGCTCGGCGACGAGACTGGCATGATCGAGCCCGAATTTCTCCAACCCGCCAACCTTGAAATTCTCGACCACGACATCGGCGTCGGCGATGAGCGCGCGAACGAAATCGAGATCCTCTGCCTTGCGGAAGTCTGCGGTGACCGAGCGTTTGCCGCGATTGCAGGAATGGTAATAGGCCGCCGATCGCCCGCTTTCATGATCGATCCAGGGCGGGCCCCAGCTGCGGGTGTCGTCGCCGGCCGGGCTTTCCACCTTGATCACGTCGGCGCCGAGATCAGCGAGGGTCTGTCCAACCCAGGGGCCGGCCAGGATGCGGGCGAGCTCGACCACTTTCAGGCCGGTCAACGCGCGATCCGGCGCGGAACTCATTGCGTGATTTCGCCGGTATCGAGGAAGGGCGCAGCATCGAGTCCTTCCGCGTCCATCAACTCGGCGATTCTTTGCAGTGAAGCGATCAGCATATTCTGTTCCCAGGGCTGCAGTTTGCGGAAGGAACGCAGGAAGCCGGCCTGGAGAAGCTCCGGGGCATTTTCACCGGCCGCGCGGCCGGTATCGGTCAATCTGGCCATGACCACGCGCTTGTCCGTGTCGCTCTTCACGCGTTCCACCAGCCCGGCCTGGGTCAAGCGATCGAGGATCGAGGTAATGGTCGCCTGGCTGAGCGACACGGCTCGTGCAATCGCGCTGGGCGACAAGTCCCCGCGCTTGCGAAGCGTGTCGATCACGACCAGCTGCGGTGCGGTAAGCCCGGTCGCTTTGACCAGGCGTTTTGATTGCAGATCAATGGCGCGGGTAATGCGCCGAAGGGCCACAAGGATTTCGTCGTGATCGCTCATGCGTGTCGCCTGTTTGGTTCTGCCTTTTGATGTATCGCCAGCCTTGCCGCATTCCAACAGGTTTGCGCGTGTCGCGTGCAATTCATCTGTTTTGATCTCGAAGAAGCAAGGCCCGCCATTGTTTTGATCTCAAAGAAGCAAGGCCAGCCATGGCGAGAGCAAAACGAAACCGGATTTCGATCTGTCCTGTCGCATTCTTGTAACGGTAGCGATTTTCCCGTTTTAATTCAGTAACTTTCAATTGATCGGAGAGGCGCCCTGCGCTGATTGGTGTTTCGAGCTGAAAGTTTCAACTCAAAGCATGCTGGCCAGCGCGTACCGGAAACTCTACACAGCCCTTCAACCGTAACGCCACAAGGGACTGTCACCACGTCATGCTGAAGCAACGGGCACTTTCTACAACCATTCTAACCGCCGCGACCCTGTCGATTGCCGGAGCTGGCCTCGCCGCCGCCCAGGTCGACGTCGTCACCGTGACCGCCACCAAGCGCGAACAGAGCACCCAGGACATTCCTCTCGCCGTTAACGCGATGAATGAGGAAACGCTGGACGAGCTCGGCGTTGATGTCTTCACCGACTACCTGCAGCAGCTGCCAGGCGTCACCGCCGGCGGCTCCGGTCCGGGTCAGGCCACGATCTATATCCGCGGCCTCGCTTCCACGACTCCGAACCTGACCACGGCCGGTGTGGCCGGTCTGGCGCCGAACGTCGCGCTCTATCTCGATGAGCAGCCGGTATCCCAGCCGGGTCGTAACCTGGATGTTTATGCCGCCGACCTGGCGCGCGTCGAGGTTCTCCCGGGGCCGCAGGGCACGCTCTACGGTTCGTCCTCGCAGGCCGGTACGGTCCGCCTGATCACCAACCGCCCGGACCCGTCCGGCTTCTCCGCTTCGTCGAATTTCGCGGTCTCCTTCACCGAAGGCGGCGAGATGTCCAACAAGGTCGAAGCTGTCGTCAACATGCCGGTGGCTGACAATTTCGCCATTCGCGGCGTGGTCTATGTCGATCAGCAGGGCGGCTATATCGATAATGTGCCGGGCACGCGCAGCGCACGCGAATCCGCGCGGTTCCGTGCCGCCGGCACGATGCGTGACAATGGCGTTCCGGTCAGCGCGACGCGCGCCGGCTTCCAGTCCACGGCGGATCTCTCCGGTGTCACTTTCCTCGACGCCAACAATTCCGACCTGCTGGAAAAGGATTTCAACGACACGACCTATTCCGGTTTCCGTCTCAGCGCCCTGTATGACTTCAATGCGGACTGGTCCCTGACCGTCATGCACATGCAGCAGCAGCTGGACTCCGAAGGCGTGTTCTTCATGGATCCGACGCTCGATGACCTGGAAATCCAGCGCTTCGAGGAAGATGAGCTGGACGATTATTTCCACAATACGAGCTGGACTCTGGAAGGCCGCCTCGGCGCCCTGGAAATGGTCTATACCGGCGCCTACACGGATCGGAATACCGATCAGCGCGTCGACTATTCCGATTACCTCTTCGTCGGCCAGTATCTGCCCTACTATATCTGTGACGGCTCGGTCTCTTATCCGGGAGCGGCCGCGCCCTCCGGTACTTGTCAGGCGCCGAACCTGTTCGTGCAGTCGGACACGCGCACCAAGGTCTTCACCCAGGAATTGCGTTTCAATACGCCGGAAGATCGCCGCATCCGCGCCACCTTCGGCGGCTTCTACTCCGATATGGAAGTGGCCGAGCGCAATGACTTCACCTATCCGGGTTCGGTCAATGCGATCTCCTTTGACGGTGTGACCACAGGCTTCGCTCCGAACTACCCGCTGACCAATACCGCGGTGACGGGTGAAGTCGGTTCGGCCTCGCCGGGCTATTTCTCCGACGCGGGTCCTTTCCCGGCCGGCGTCATCTTCCGGAATGATGTCCTGCGCACCGACGAGCAGTACGGCCTCTTTGGTGAGACGACCTTTGATCTGACCGACCAGTTCTCGATCACGCTGGGCGCTCGTTATTACGACATCGAAGTTGATCTCGTGGGTAGCGCGAACGGCTCCTTCTTCAACTTCGGTCAGACCGATGATGCCCAGGTCTTCGGCACCAATATCTCGACCCTCTATGCGGCGAACAATCCATTCGGCAATCCCGATGTCGCCGCAACGGATGGCTTCATTTTCAAAGGGACGCTGGAATGGCGCCCGACCGACGGCGCGCTCTTCTACGCGACCGTTTCGGAAGGTTTCCGTCCGGGTCTCCTGAACCGTCCGGGCGGCGCAGCCGGCCCTGGTGGCTACACCGTGCCGTTTGCCCTCGATACGGATGAAGTGGTCAATTACGAGTTCGGCTGGAAAACCGACCTCTTTGACAACCAGGTCCGTTTCAACGGTAACGCCTTCATGGTCGAGATCGAGAATCTGCAAACGACGATTTTCGACCCGTCCATCACCAACCTCTTCTTCTCGGATAATGCCGCCAATGCGGAAATTCGCGGTCTTGAGGGTGAAGTGACCTGGGCTCCGGCCGATATTCAGGGCCTGACCGTTGTCGGTGCCTTCTCGCTGCTCGACACCGAGATCACGGATGTTCTGACCCCGACCACCGATGTGCTGGTCGGCTCCGAGCTTGCATTCGCACCGAGCTACCAGGCCAATGTCCGCGCTCGTTACGAGTGGTCTCTGGACAATGGCGTGATGGCGCACGTGATGCCGCAGGTGACGATCACCGATGACAGCGTTTCCGACGTCATCGAAATCAACAAGGCGGACGTCGAAGGCTATGCCTCGATGAACTTCACCACGGGTCTGACCGGTGAGACCTGGTCGGTCGAATTGTTCGCCAACAATCTCACCAATGAACGCGGTGAGATTTCGAACAACTTCGTCAATGACCGCGAGCGCGTGACGATTATCCGTCCGCGTACGATCGGCCTGCGCGTCGGGGTGCAGTACTAGGCCCTGACATGCCGCTGGCCTGAGGCCACAATGGAAAGCGTCCCCTTCAAGGGACGCTTTCTGTTTTCTGCAAGACCGGTGGAGACCCCTGCGTGTCGGAAGAGACGGACATCCATGTCCAGGCGCTGACCACAGCGCAAAAGCAAATGTATGAAAGCCGTTTTGATGCGGCTCTGGAGACCTTGCAGCCGGTTCTGGATGCGTCACCGGACCATACTGATGCTCTCTACATGCAGGCGGTCTGTGCCCGTTATCTCAAACGTCATGATGAGGCGCGTGCCGCCCTCGACCGGATCAAGCGTACCGCGCCGGATTTCGGTCGCGCCTTCCAGGAGGAAGGTCATCTCCTGCGCGTGCTCGGCGAGACGGATCGAGCCCTGATCGCCTTCCAGCGCGCGTGCCGATTCAATCCGGCACTGGTGGCCAGTTGGCAGGCGCAGGCCGAGCTGCATCAGGCGGCCGGTCGTCCGATGGAAGCCCGCAATGCCACGGCCCAGGCCGAGCGGATCAGTGCCTTGCCGCGTGAACTGGTTTCGGTCACGCATCTCCTGCATGAAGGCAAGCTGCTCAAGGCGGAGAAGCTCTGCCGGGCCTTCCTTCAGAAAAATCCGCACCATGTCGAGGCCATGCGGCTTCTTGCCGAGCTGGGCAATCGTTTCGGCGTCCTCGAGGATGCGGATTTCCTGCTCGAGAGCGCGATCGAATTCGAGCCGGACAATACCCAATTGCGGCTCGACCACATCCAGGTCCTGCGCAAGCGCCAGAAATTCACCGCGGCCCTGGATCAGGCTCGCCACCTCTTCGAGGCTGACCGCGATAATCCGGTCTTCAAATCGCACTATGCGATCGAATGCATGCAGACTGGCAGCTATGACGAGGCGCTGGCCCTGTTCGACGAAATTCTCTCTGCCCTGCCCGAGGATCCGGCGACACTGACCTCGCGCGGTCATGCGCTCAAGACGCTTGGCCGACAGGACGAGGCGATCGCCAGCTATCGAGCCGCCTTTGCGGCCAAGCCTGATCATGGTGATGCCTGGTACGGCCTGGCCAATCTCAAGACCTACCGCTTCACGGATGATGAGCTTGCCCGCATGCAGGGTCTCGAGGCGGGCACCGAGCTGGCGTTCCAGGACCGGGTTCATATCAGTTTCGCCCTCGCCAAGGCCTCGGAGGATCGCAACAAGATCGCCGATGCCTTCGCCTTCTACGAGAAGGGCAATACGCTGAAGCGGGTCCAGGCCCGCTACACGACCGAGCAGATGGAAGAGGAGTTGCGGGCCCAGGCAGAGATCTGTGATGCAGCCCTGTTTGCGGCCCAGTCGGGGAAGGGGTGTGAAGACCCGGACCCGATCTTCATCGTTGGCCTGCCGCGCGCCGGCTCAACCCTGCTTGAGCAAATTCTGGCCTCTCACAGCCAGGTCGACGGCACGCTGGAATTGCCGAATATCCTTGCTCTCTCGCATCGCCTTCGGGGTCGACAGCGGCTGAGCGACAAGACCCGGTATCCACGCATCCTCCACGAGCTGAGCGAAGACCAGCTTGCGGCGCTGGGCCGGGACTATCTTGACAATACCCGCATCCACCGTGGCGGCGCGCCGCGCTTCACCGACAAGATGCCCAATAATTTCCGGCATATCGGCCTGATCAAATTGATCCTGCCCAATGCCCGGATCATTGATGCCCGCCGTCATCCGATGGCCTGCTGTTTCTCCGGCTTCAAGCAATTATTCGCGGAAGGTCAGGAGTTCACCTATGGTCTTGAAGAGATCGGGCATTACTATCGAAATTATGTCGCGCTGATGGATCATTGGGATCGGGTCTTGCCCGGTCAGGTCCTGCGTGTGAACTACGAAGACGTTGTTGCCGATCTTGACGGACAGGTGCGGCGACTTCTCGATTTCTGCGACCTGCCGTTCGAGCAGGCTTGCCTCGACTTCCATGCGACCGAGCGCGCGGTGCGAACCGCAAGTTCGGAACAGGTGCGCCAGCCGATCTTCGACAGCGGCGTCGCGCAATGGAAGAAATTCGAACCCCATCTCGACCCACTCAAACAGGCTTTGGGTGACGAGATACTGGCCACGGCCAATCCCGTACCGGCCGCGTAAGGAAGACCATGCCTCGACGCCAATACAAGACCGATTACGAGACCGGACAGGACAATGTATCCCTGCTCGGGCTCGATGTGCACAATCCAGTCTTCTTCATCTCTGCGGTCGCCATGATTGCTTTCGTGGCGTGTGCGGTTGTCTTTCCCGAGGCGATGTCCGCGGCGATGATTGCCTCGCGTGACTGGGTTCTCGCGACTTTTGACTGGTTCTTCGTGCTCGGCGTGAACTTTGTCTTCCTGTTCTGCCTGGTGGTGATGGTGTCGCCCCTCGGACGGTTGCGAATAGGCGGGACCGACGCCAAGCCTGACTTCTCGACCAAGTCCTGGCTCGCCATGTTGTTCTCGGCGGGCATTGGTATCGGTCTGATGTTCTGGGGTGCCGCGGAGCCGCTGGCCTATCACACGAACTGGTTCGGCACGCCGCTCGGTGTCGAGGCTGGGTCCGAGGAATCAGCCCGATTGGCGCTCAGTGCGACCATGTTCCATTGGGGACTCAATGCCTGGTCCATCTATGCGGTGCTGGGATTGGCGCTGGCCTATTTCACTTTCTCAAAGGGATTGCCGCTCACTGTCCGGTCGGCTTTCTATCCGCTTCTCGGCGAGCGCATCTGGGGCTGGCCGGGCCATTTGATCGATTTTCTTGCCGTTATCGCGACCCTGTTCGGCCTTGCCACATCCCTGGGCCTCGGCGCGCAACAGGTTGCGAGCGGGCTGGACTTCCTGTTCGGGATCGACCCGGGCATTATGACCCAGATCGTCGTGATCGCCTGTATCACCTCGGTCGCGATCATCTCGGTGGTGCGTGGTCTCGATGGCGGGGTGAAGGTCCTGTCCAATATCAACATGATCCTGGCCGGGGTGTTTTTGCTCTTCGTCTTCATCGTCGGGCCGACCATGCTGATCGTGACCGGCTTCTGGGATAATACGGTCGCCTATGTCAGCGACTTCCTGCCCTTGTCCAACTGGGTCGGGCGCGAGGATACCGATTGGTTCCACGGCTGGACGATCTTCTACTGGGCCTGGTGGATCTCCTGGTCGCCCTTTGTCGGCATGTTCATCGCCCGGGTGTCCAAGGGGCGAACGGTCCGTGAATTCCTGGTCGCGGTGATTTTCGTGCCGTTCCTGATTACCGTTGGCTGGTTTTCCACCTTCGGCGAGACGGCCATCTTCCAGTTCGAGAACGGGATCGGTGAGTTGGCCAACGGCGTCGATGATGTTTCACTCGTCCTGTTCCAGATGCTGGATCAAATGCCGTTTGCCGCGATCACATCGGGCATTGCGATCGTCCTGGTCTTCGTGTTCTTCGTGACCTCTTCGGACTCCGGTTCCCTGGTGATCGACTCCATCACCGCGGGCGGCAAGCTGCACGCTCCGGTCCCGCAACGCATTTTCTGGGCGCTGATCGAGGGCCTGGTCGCGGCCGTATTGCTGTATGGCGGCGGCGCCCAGGCACTGCAGGGATTGCAGGCCGGGGCGATCACGGCCGGCTTGCCCTTTACCGTGGTGCTGCTCGTGTGCTGCTTCAGTTTGTGGAAAGGGCTCTGGTCCGATCTGCGTGCCCTGCGCGCGATCGAGTCTGCCGCAGCCACATCGGCAAAAACGAGCGAGGCCGAAGCCTGAGGCCGGTTGCCGGACATTTGACCCGCCGCGTCGGCATGATCGAGGCGGCGGGAGGTGGAGGAGCGAAGGCCTGACCAGGCTTTCGGTCACGCGTTTGGCGCCGTTCAGCGGGACGGTGTTCCGGTCAGGTCGACCATCGGTCCGGCCGGCAGCCCGGGCGCGGACTATTGGCGCGGTGATCCGGTCGCCGTGACCGTGGGGCCAGCGCCTGGTTCAAAGCCATTTCAACAGGCGGAACACCCAGATCTGGACTGCGCTTATCGCGGTCAGGATGGCGAGGAATATCCAGAAAGCGCTGGGCAGGTCAGCCCCGGGTATGCCGCCGACATTGATCCCCAATAGGCCGGTCAGGAAGCCGAGCGGCAGGAAAATCGCCGCGATCAGCGACAGGACGTACAGATTCTTGTTCATCCGGTCGGCCAGCGCATTGGACAGCTCATCCTTGACGATTTGGGCCCTTTCCCGAATGGCGTCGAGATCTTCCAGATAGCGGGTGATGCGATCCAGGTTTTCCTGCAGCCGCCGCCGGTGGGCCGTGGACAGCCAGGCGAGCTCCGTTGTTCGAAGGTAGGCGATGACATCGCGCTGGGGTGCGAAATAACGACGGAAGATGATGGCCTGCTTGCGCAGTGCCGTGATGGCCTGTCGTTCAGAGTTGGACGGGTCTTCCATCACGCTTTCCTCGACCGCGTCGAGACGCTCATGCAGCTCGGTCATCACAGGCTCCATGCGCTCGAACAGGCGGGCCGAGAGAAGACCGACGAACTCGCCGGAATCCTTCGGGCCATTGCCGGAGGCGAGCCGGTCCTGGATATCCTTCACCGCCTTGAGGGGGCGTCGTTGTACGGAGATGATGCGATGAGGGTCGACCCAAAGCCGGATCGAGACCATGTCTTCCGGCTGGGCATCGGCATTCAGATTGACCCCGCGCAGGATCATCATGGCCCCCTGCTCGAACTCGAGCAGGCGCGGGCGCGTCTCTTCGGCCAGCAGGGCATCAATGATCAGCGGGTCGAGATAGTGGAGTTCGCGCTCGATCCATTCCCGTGACCTGTCATGGCTGGCATCCAGATGGACCCAGGCGAGGGTTTCGTCCTGAATTGCGTGAGCGACCGCTTCGCCGCTCAGTCGACGAGCACTGCCATCGCCAGCAATCGAGGCGGCGTAGAGAATTTCGGTGCTATCCGTCATCTCACGCCTTCGTTGGAGATGGCGATGACTTGAGGTGCACATCGCGCTGCGGGAATGGAATTTCAATTCCGGCATCACGGAATTTGCGCCAGATCGTGAACATGACCTCGCTCTGAGGCGCCCAGCGCCCTTTCACGACATCTTCGATCCAGAACAGGAGGATGAAATCGACCGAGCTGTCGCCAAAATTGCGCAGGAAGCATTGTGGCGCCGGGTCATCAATCGTGGACGGATGTTCGCGCGCGGCTTCGAGGATCAAGGTCTGGGCCTGCTCCAGGTCGGCCCCGTAGGATACGCCGATAGCGACTTCGATCCGGCCGCGCGTATTGGTCAGCGTCCAATTGGTGACGCGATTGGTGATCAGGTCCTCGTTGGGAACCAGGATTTCCTTGCCATCGACGGTCTCGATCAGCGTGTAGCGCGCGCTCGATTTGCGAACGAAGCCTGTTACGCCATCGGGCAATTCGATCAGATCGTCCTGCTCCACTGACCGTTCCAGCAGAAGGATCAGGCCGGAAATGAAGTTCGAGGCGATCTTCTGCAGACCAAATCCGAGTCCGATCCCGAGCGCGCCGGAGAAGATGGTCAGGGAGGTCAGGTCCAGGCCGATCAGGTCCATCGTCACCAGGAAGGCTATGACGTAGAGCGCGATCTGAAAGACTTTGGTGATCAGGATGCGCGTCGTTGTTCGCATTCGCGCCAACTTGTTCAACCGACCTTCCACCAGAGCCGAGATGATGGCGGTGGTCCAGAAGACCAGGGCAAGCACCAGCATCCCGCGCAACGCATCATAGGCGTTGATCGAGAGGCTGCCGACCGAGAAGGTCAGCATGGGCGCTCCGAGATATTCGCGCACGATGTCGAGATGCCCTGTCGTGCTGGCATAAACGATCGCGACCAGGGTAATGAACAGCAAGATACCGGCCCAGGCGCCATTCGGCTTGATGAGCGACAGCAAGAAAGTCTTCATGCGAGCGTCTTTCCGGTGGGAGCAGCGGTCATTGGTCCGCCGGGCTGTCTCAAGCCGTACTCCGCGTGACTGCGCGAGGCAAGTGCGTGCGAGGCCTCAATAATCGCGACGCCAGCGGATGGCGACAGAGGCGTCGGTATCGGCCGACACGCGGGACAGGACAGACAAATCGGCCGTCAACGACCACTCAATGAGCGCCTCATTGATCGCGGCGGCCCCATTGCTGCCGACCTCGACATAGACATTGTCACCGAAGCGCCGTCCGCCCACGACCGAGAGATTGCCGTCTTCATTGGTTGAGATGTCAAGGCGGTCAATACCGGCCAGGTCTCGCAATTGCCCGACGATGTCGAGCAGGTTCTGGCCGGACAGTTGCGCGGCCAGCTGAGCGGCCTCGAAGGCGCCCAGTTCACTGACCGACTGATCGAAGAGGAGGCGGGCGAGGATCTCGTCTTCGGGCAGGGCCGGGTCACTGGACAGGGTAATGGTCGGCGCCTGCACCGAACCCTCAACCTGGGCCGAGGCGCGGAAACCGGTGCGGCTGTGCACGGCGGTCAGGTCGACCCGGGCATCGCTCGGCGCGCCGTCGAAGGTGACCACCCCGCTGGCAAGACTGAAACGGCGATTGAAGACAAAGGCTGTTCCGCCAACCAGATTGGCCGTGCCGTTCAGCGACGGTTTGGACTCCGGGCCGGTGACATGCAGATCAACACCCCATTCAGATGAAAAGGCGCGCGAGGAGACATAGAGTCCGTTCTCTGCCCGGACCCGGTAATCAAGTCGGATCGGGAGGCGTGTTTCGCTCGCGACGCGCCTGTCCTTGGGCAGATTGATCTCGACCACATGCAATTGCGGTATGGAGCCGGCACCATTGAGTGTCGGCTGGGTGCGGAGTTGGTCGATCCGGCTTTCGCCGCTGACGAGCAGGCCTGCTTCGTCGAGTGTCAGGGTGAGGTCTCCGCTGGCCTGCAAGGTCAGCTCCGGACGTCGGACGGCCACGAAGCGATCGAAGGTGAAAAGACCGTCTCCACGCGCCTCTCCTTGCGTGTCCAGTACCAGGCGCCCGCTGCCCGAAAGCCGGCCCTCGCGATTGTCGGAGGCTGAAAAGCGGGTGAGCTCGGCGCTGTTCTCGGTAAGGATGAGATCCAGCTCGACCGCGGTGATCAGGCTGCCGGCCGTGGTGGCATTGATCTGGCCGTCCCGCAGCGACGCGGTGCCGTTCAGCCGCGGCTCGCCGACGGTGCCGGAGACGACGAAGTCGCTGTCGATGCGGCCGCTCTCCATCAGGATATCCGACGGCAGAAGCAGTGCCGCCAGGGCAATCAACTCCCCATTGGCAGTGATCTGGCCGGACAGGGGAGCATCCGCTTCGCCCTGCGGCCTGGCAATGTTGAGGGTCGGACCGGCGCGATTGAGGTCCCCGCCGGCCTCCAGGCCTCCGCCGGTCAGGCGAAGGCTGGCGCTGGCTTCGTCCTGTAGCGATGCGGTCAAGACCATGTTCATCGCGGGCATGTCCGGCAAATCCCCCGCGAGCAGATCGCTCGCTACCAATTGCGCCGACCCGCGCCAGACTCCGTCGCGTTGGCGCAGATCCGCGGCGCCGGAGAGCATGCCCTGGGTGGCCGGCATGGCGGCGATGTCGGACAGCACACTGACAGGCAGGCTGTCGATGGTGAGGCTCGCAATCGGGTTGATGCCGGCCGTCTGCAGATCGAGATCGAGACGTCCGCCGCCCAGTGTGAAAGACGCGAATGCAATGACACCATCGGCGCCGGTGGCAAAGCGAATGGGTTCGAGCGTCGTCCAGTTATGGGCGGCCCACTTGCCGGACGGGGAGAGGCTGATGGAGAGTCCGTTCGCATCCACTGCGGCAGTCCCGGTGGCGCTGAGATCGACATTCGAACGCATGCGGCCATCGGCGCTGGCCGCAAGTGCCATGCCGGACAGCGGACCTGAGAGGGTCAGGCTGGCGGCATTGAGGTCAGCCGCGCCAAGCCGCTGGGACTCCAGGGTCAGTTCGGCATCAACCCGGCCCGCCAGCAGGTCATCCATCCGACCCGCATAGCTGGCATTGAGCGCCATCAGCTCGTCCCGCACGGCATTGAGGGTAACCACCAGGTCGTCATTCTCGATGCCGGCGGATCCGTCAAACCGGGCATCCCCGAATTGACCGCTGGCCAGGGTCAGCGCCAACCGTTCTGCCATGGCCTCCACTTGCCCGTTCATTGTCAGGGCTGTTCCGGCCTGGTCTTCTGCGGAGAACACCCATTCCAGGCGTGTCGGTTCGGAACGTTCGCCCAGCTGGCCGCGGACGCCGAGGCGGGGCGCGCGCAGATCCAGCGGTCCTGCCTGCAAACGGCGGGCGGTGGTCACCGCCCGGATGCGAAGCGCTTCGGGGTCTCGGACCAGGCGGAAGGCCGTGGCAAGGCCGCCCTCGATCTCGGTGGCCGAAACGGGAAGTGCGCCGACCAGGGCAAGGTCGCCGCCAACCTGCCAGTCCTGTGCGTCGCGAGCATCGCCGGTCAGGGTGAGGTCGATCGCCGGGCTGCGGGCATTGAAGCGTGAAACTGTCCACCCATCCTCGTCTCCCGACAGGTCGAACTCTGCTTGCAAACCGTCGAGAAGGCCCTGTGCGCTATCCGGCCAGGTGATGGCGCCGGCGTCGATTTCGGCGGTCAGCCTCCGGTTCGCGGTGAATGTGAGGCGCGCCGCGGCCGGGCCGGCCAGCATGTCGTGCAATTGCCGTGTCTCTGTCACCGCGATCTGCGCCGCGCCGATCGGCCAGCTCTCGCCGGGCGGCAGTTGGCCGTCTGCGGTGAGCGTGAGGAAAGGCGCGCTCAGCGAGAAGCCGGGCTGGGCCTGCCATCCGGTTTCGCGACCGCGATCAAGCAGGCGTCCGTTGATCCGAAGGGTCTCGCCGAGCAGGCGGTCCGCATCCGCCTGGCCGGTCGTCAGTCCGGCGATCTCGATGTCTATATCCAGCTGAGGGTTGCCGCCCGGGAGGCTGATCTCAACCCGCCCACTGAGCTGCTCCGCGCCGAGCGGGTCGAAGGCGAGACCCTGAAGCTCGGGTGTGAGAACGATGCCGGGGGCTTCTCCGCGATGGATGACAGCTTGTCCCGTCAAAGAGTCCGCTGTGACTTGACCCGCGGTCACCCGCTCGAGGGCAGCGGGGCTGATTGTGTAGCTGGCGAGAATTTCCGGAGCGGTGACCTCGCGCAGGGTGACGCGGCTGCCGCGGCTTTCAAGCGTAACTGTATCGATTGTGAGGCTGTCTGCGCGGCGGCCTGATGTCATTGCCGTGACCGTCTCGATTTCTGCAGCAAGCGGATCGGGAACCAGACCCCAATTGGCGAGTTGGACCTGCGAGTTCGTGGTCCAACCGGCCGTATCCCAGGCGAGATCAGCCTGTGCCCAGATTTCGTCGTCCGCCAGCAATTCGATCGAGCCGCGTCCGGCATCGGCATCGCCCTCAACATGTCCGTCCAGTCGAACGGGGCGGCCTGACATGCGCAAGAGCGCGGCCAGCGTCCCGTCGGCCTCGCCCGTGGCACTCAGTGTTCCGGAGACCTGGTCGGCCGACAGCATGAACTCGGCGCCCAGTCGGTCGCCGGGTGCATCAAGTCTGTTTGCGTCGAGCGTGATCCGGCTGGTCTCCGGCCGCAGGCGTGCTGAGACGTGGAGCGACAACTCGGTCGCTGGTCCGGCGAGACCCTCGACCAGGATCAGGCGGGACAGGGTCAGGGCGCCGAGATCGATTGCCGGTAGAGTGGGGATGTCTGCGCCTGCGCCGGACGGGGTGTCTGATTCCGACGGCGCCAGAACCGGGCGGCGATCCACCGAGACCTGCGCAACGGTCAATTCATTGATCCGGATCGGCCGTGAGATCAGACTGCGGGCCTGCCAGTCCAGCGTTATGTCTTCAGCTGTCAGCCAGATGCCCTCATCATCATGCAGGGTCAGCGTGTTGATATGCAGGCGCGCGAGCGGATCCCCGCTCAGTCCGGACACGCTGACGCGACCGAGACCGGGAAGGTCGCGCCCATCGAGCTGACTGTGGGCCAGCCATCGTCCCGGCGAATTCCCGGCCGCAAGGCGCAACCCGACCGCCATCAGGGCGAGGATGAGCAGCGTCATCCCGGCGAGGGGCGCTATGCGGCGTATGAGGGCGGGCAGCGCCATGTTCAGAAGGCCTGCCCGAGGCTGAGATAGATCTGGAAGCCGGGCTCGCCGGTGCGGCGATCCAGCGGCGTGGCGAGATCGATGCGGACCGGCGCGAAGTCGAAATAATAGCGGGCGCCAATCCCGATTGCACTGCGCATGCCGCCGAATTCCGGTGCGTTCAGGTCGGAGGCGATGGCATTGTCAATGAAGGCAACTGCCCCCCATTCCGGCGTCACCCGCCAGCGCAATTCCGTGCTCAGTTCGACAACGGACAGGCCGCCAAAGGGCTCGCCATCCGATCCGGCCGGGCTCAGCGACTGATACTCGAATCCGCGCGCTGACCCTCCGCCACCGGCATAAAAACGGTCATCGGCGGCAAGCGTCGTCACGGATGTGCCCAGTATCGAGCCGACCCGCGCGCGGACAGCCGCTACCAGCGTGTCGTTCAACTGGTAATAGCCCGAGGCGCGGCCTTCCACGCGGACATACCGTCCGTCCTCATCGCCGAAAGTGATGGCAGGGGTGACGCGCAAACTGGCCCTGAGGCCGCTCGTCGGGTCGAGCGCGTCATTCCGGCTGTCATATCCGCCACTCAGATCGAGGGCGGCGGTTACGATATCACGCTCGCCCACGGCATCGGTGATCCGCGAGCTGTCGAGCGACAGGCCCGCGCCGTAGACTCGGCGTTCGCCGGACCGGCGGGTGATCTCGATTCCCGCTTCGATTTCATCCTGATCGTAAGCATCGGTGGTTTCGCGGGTGAGCCCGGAATGCAGGAAAAGCGTCTGGGCATAACGGCGCCAGTGGGGGCGTTCCAGGCGGGCAGTCGCGGACTGGTTCAGCGTCGCGAGTGTGCTCGACAAGGTCAGGGTTTCATCGCTGCCAAAGACGTTGCGCCGGATCCAGCGCAGATCCGCGCCGGCGCCTTCGCTGGTCGAATACCGCAAGCCGGTTTCGACAGTATGGCGATCGGCGGCGGTCAGTTCGACCTCGACATTGCGCGTATCGCGACCCTCGACCGGCGTGCCGAGCGTGACCCGGGCCGAGCGTACGCTGGCCAGGCTGTCGAGTCGGCGCTGATAGTCCAGCATGCCCTCGCGTGAGGCGGTTCCGCCGCGCTCGAGTGGTGAGATGCGAGCGATGAATTGCGGGTTCCATCCACCGGTTTCGCGGCTGATGTCGCCGTAGCGCGAGAACGGGCCGGGCTCGAACCGGAAGGTGATCAAACCGTCGGAACCGGCGTGGTCGATTATCACTTCGCGCTCAAGCAGGCTCGCGTCCGGCCAGCCTTCATTCTGCAGCGCGCGAAGCCCGCGTGCCTCGGCATCAATGACGCTCTGGGCCAGCAATGGGCTTCCGTTTGGCAGATTCATGGCCGCGAGCGCGTGCGTTCTGGCGTCCCCATCGCCACCGGTCCGGGCATCAAGCTGGCCGATCGTGAATTGCGGACCCGGCAGGACACGCAGGCGGGCGCTGCCGGAATCATCGACGAAAGTATCCACCCGGGCTGCGTAATATCCGCGCGAGCGCAACAGGCGACGTGCCCGGTCCGCGGCGGTCCGGGCATCGCGCATGGCGCTGGTCTCGGGCGTGTCCGGCGCCGTGTCGCGCTCACCGATGGCGAGCTCGAGGGCTGCCAGGAGGTTCGCATCGCGGACGCCCTGGACATGAGCCAGCGGCTCGGCGTGCGCCACCGAACAGGTCAGAAGGACGAGGGCTGGGAGGAGGGCGGCTTTCAAACCGGGTCACCTTGGAACGTAATCCCGTTTTATAAGGCTCGTGACACGAGCTGTCCCCTCTTTTGTGGTGTCAGACTGCGGTGCTGTGGCGATTTTCGGCAAGTCGGAGCGCCGGGTCGAGACGGGCGGCGATATTGCGCACATAGGGTCTGCCAAGCGCCGTGACGACAAGGCGCTCCGATTCGATCTGTGCGAGTCCATCCGCGATGAGGGGTGCGAGGGCGTCCACATTGTCGGTCGGGGCCAACTCGGTCTCGAAGCGGCACAGCAGATCCGCAAGCCGCGTTGCGGTGGCGAATTCGGTCGGCGATCGTTCCACCCCGCGTGCCAGCATGTCAGCGCCTGACATGACCGCCTCTGCATAGCGCACCGGATCGGCGATGGTCTGGACATAACCCTGCGGCGTCTCGCTGATGGCCGAGGCGCCGAGCCCGATGAGGAGGTCGCAGGAATCAGTCGTGTAGCCCTGGAAGTTGCGCCGCAAAGTGCCTTTGGCGGCGGCGATAGCGAGCGGGTCGTCGGGGCGCGCGTAATGGTCAAATCCGATCGCGTCATATCCGGCATCGCCAAGGGTCGCGGCGGCTGCCAGCATTTGCTCGAAGCGTTCCGACGCTCCGGGCAGGCGGGAGTCCGGGATGGCACGCTGATGCTTCTTGAACCAGGGCACATGAGCGTAACCGAAGACGGAAATACGGTCCGCCCCCATCTCGGCCAGCGCTGTGGCAGTGGCGATCACGCGTTCGCGGGACTGCGCGGGCAGGCCATACATCATATCCATATTGATGGCCCGGATCCCGGCAGCGCGCAGTCTGTCGGCGGCAGCCTCCACCATGGCGCGAGGCTGGACCCGGTTGATCAGAAGCTGGACTTCGCTGGACAGATCCTGGACGCCGAGGCTGGCCCGGTTCACGCCATGGTCGGCCATGGCCGTGCACAGCTCCGTCGTGACACCGCGCGGGTCGAGCTCGACCGCTATCTCGGCATCGCTGGTGATCGTGAATTGCTCGCGCAAGCGGGTCATGATGTGCGCGAACTCAGCCGGTTCCAGCATGTCCGGCGAGCCGCCGCCGAAGTGGATGCAAGTGACGCGGCTGCCGACCGGTGCATACCCGGCCCGACGCCGAATATCGGCATCGAG